>CAKQPE010000072.1 GCA_934256695.1 uncultured Eubacteriales bacterium | reverse complement strand
TAAAAGTTTAGATCAAACCTTTTCAAAGGTTTGCAGGGTGTGGGACAGAGTCCCACGGTCTTAGTTCGATAAATTTTTATTTTTAACTAAAATTACTATACATTCGGCTCTGTCTGTGTTGTGTTCTTCCGTATGTCGGAAAGCGAGCTGTTGTTTACTATCGCCACCTGACCATTCTTTCTTCTTATCCTTACTAAATTATTATATTCTGACGTCGCCGTTTCAACCGATTCACTTACATTGGCAAGGTAATAGGGCAGATTTTTCCACAAGGTAAGCACAGCAACTTTTTCGCCTGTGGAATTTTCTATCTTTTCACCCAATATAAAAGCCTTCCACTCATCGCTCCAATAAAAGCTTTCCTCCACATCTCTCTGGCTTATAAGAGAGTATGTATTGTCAAGAGGAATATTCAGCACTTCCGTTTCCGATGAAACAAGATACTCTTGATGATATGTATTTCTTATAACAGGGCGTGAACCGCTTTCAAGAACACTCTTTGTTGTCTGGGTAAGTTTTTCCCACCTGCTCGGTGCGTCGTTTACCGTTGCCTCCCAAAGTAAATTCCAATCGGCTGTTATCTCTGTAGGATAATTATATATATTGTTAAAACTTTTTGTCCTTTTATCAAAGGCATAACCTTTATTATATATAAGTGTTTCAAAACTGCCTATTTTTTCTGTTATTTTTTCATTCAAAAATAATGTATCTCCATTTAAATTATCCAACTTTATATTTTTAATATTACTTGTGTTAAGAAATACTCCTATTTCGTCAATATAGTCATATCTTTTTTCCGTTTTGTTCTGATACACAGACAAAAGCACATATCCTGCACCGAAGTCGGCATTTATTGCCGCCTCTTTAATACCTTCTCCCGTATAATCACCATAAATAACAGTTATGTCTTTTATCTCCTCTGCCTTTATTTCATTAGTTCTTTCAGTGTCTTTAAGCATTATTTGGGCAACCTTAACCATTGTATCCCTATTATTTATATTATCCCAATCACTCTGTGTTATGTATGATGCATTGCCAAATATAGTAACACACGCAAGAAATATCATCGCAAGCAATACTCCGCCGAAAGCCGCCAGCTTATACCGCATAAAAAAGCTCCTCCGTTTTTTATACCAATATATGCTGCTAAAAACATTTTAAGACCTTGAGACTCTGTCTCAAACTCTGCAAGCCTTTGAAAAGGCTTGAGCGAAACTTTTATCAAAACGCAATTACATTGCGTTTTTCGGGAAAAACATTTATACTGCTCTTTTGATGTTCGCGAAATAGTTCAGTGATAATAGTTCTCCCCTCATCCGTCACAGCTTACGCTGTGACACCTTCTCCACTGAGGAGAAGGCTTAAAACCATTCAGTTAAACTTACATTTTGACATCTTCACTTTCATAGACGGCTTTTTGACAAATTTATATATTATACATAAAAAGCCGATATGACATATAAAATATGTTATATCGGCTTTTTTATAAAAGTTTCGCTTGAGCCTTTTCAAAGGCTCACAGGTGTGGACAGAGTCCACGGTCTTAATCTTTTTAAAGTACCTGAGAAAGGAAATCCTTTAACCTCTGGTTCTTAGGATTACTGAAAAATTCTTTTGGCTCATTCTGCTCGGCTATTACGCCGCCGTCCATAAACAGAACCCTTGTGGCAACCTCTCTTGCAAATCCCATTTCATGCGTAACAACAACCATTGTCATTCCTTCGTCGGCAAGCTGTTTCATAAGGTTAAGTACCTCACCTACCATTTCAGGGTCAAGTGCAGATGTAGGCTCGTCAAAAAGCATTACATCGGGATTCATTGCCAAAGCTCTGGCAATGGCTATTCTCTGCTGCTGTCCGCCGGAAAGCTGCTTAGGGAATGCGTCTGCTTTATCAGGCAGTCCTACTCTTTTTAAAAGCTCCATAGCCTTTTCTTCTGCTTCTTTGTCACTCATTATACCAAGCTTAACAGGTGCAAGCTTTATATTTTCCTTAACAGAAAGATGCGGAAAAAGGTTAAACTGCTGAAAAACCATTCCCATTTTTCTTCTTATCTGGTCTATGTTTATTTTCGGGTCGGTAATATCCTTTCCCTCAAATGTTATAGTACCGGCTGTAGGTTCTTCAAGAAGATTGAGACATCTTAAAAAAGTTGATTTTCCCGAACCGGAAGGCCCTATTACAACTACCTTCTCGCCTTTGTTTATATGTTCGTTTATTCCTTTAAGCACATGGTGGTCACCAAAGCTTTTTTTCAAACCTTTAACGTCTATCACTTTCACGCATCCTCCTTTCAAACATACTGAGAATTTTCGAAAGTATAATTACAAGCACAAGATATATTATGGCAACGACTACAAGTGGCATAAAAGCCTGATATGTACGTCCCTGTATAATAAGGGCACCTTTAACCATATCCTTTAAGCCGATTACCGTAACAAGTGATGTATCCTTCAAAAGTGTAATCATTTCATTTCCCAAGGCAGGAAGAATATTCTTTATTGCCTGAGGAACAATTATGAACCTCATTGTTTTTACATAGTTAAGACCAAGTGAACGGCCTGCCTCCATCTGACCTGCGTCAATGGACATTATACCGCCTCGTATAATTTCCGCAACATACGCACCGGAGTTTATACCGAAAGCAAGTATGGCAACAAGCTCTGTGTTCGTTGTAGAAGCAAATATAACAAAGTACATAATAAGAAGCTGAACCATCATAGGTGTTCCTCTTATTACCGTAAGGTATATTCTGCATAAAAAGTCCAGTATGCCAAGGACAAGAGAAGAAAAGTTTTTCTTCTTTCCTCTTTTCTGGTCATGTGCGGAACGGATAACCGCAACTATTATACCTATTATTACACCAAGTATAAGGGCACATATGGCAACTGTAATTGTTACCCTTAATCCCTTTACTATATATAGCCATCTGTCGTCTTCGATAAAGCTCTGGTTAAAATCAAATAAAATTTCCTGAATTTTGGCTGAAAACCACTCAGACATAAAACTCCCCTTTTCTAATTTCAGCACCAATACACAAATGCAAATCAGGTTTTATATTTTGCAATGATACCGGATAAGGTTATTATAAAAACAGGGGCGGTTTATGCCGTCCCTGTCAGAAACTTCTAAATTACTCAGCTTTGATATATTTTGCTATTATTTCATCAAGAGTTCCGTCATCTTTAAGCTCTTTAAGTGCTGCGTTTACTTTGTCAAGAAGTTCTGTGTTGTCCTTTGCTATAGCTATAGCATATTCTTCTTCTGTATAAGCTGTGTCAAGAAGTTTAAGACCTTCGTTAGCTTCTACGAATGCTTTTGCAGGTTCGTTGTCGATAACAACTGCGTCTACTTTGCCAGCTTTAAGAGCTTCAACAGCATTAGCACCTGCTGTATAAGCTATAACATTGTCCTCGCCGTATTTATCTGCACAGTAGATATGACCTGTTGTTGATTCCTGAACACCGATTTTGTGACCTTCAAGGTCATCAGGTGAAGCTATTTCGGAATCTTCTGTAACGATGATTGACTGAATACCCTTTGCATAGCTGTCTGAGAAGTTTACGTTCTCTTCTCTGTCCGGTGTAACTGTCATGCCTGCCATAACCATATCAACTTTGCCTGTCTGCACAGCTGTAATTAAAGATGTGAAATCCATATCTTCAATAGTAACGTCCATACCGAGCTTTTCGCCGATTGCCTGAGCAACCTCAGCGTCGATACCTACAATCTTGTCACCTTCATAGTATTCATATGGAGGGAAAGTTGCGTTTGTACCCATTACAAGAGTACCTTCTGTTGTTGTTGCTTCTTCGCCTTCTGTTGAAGCACTTGCCGAAGCAGATGCTGAAGTTGAAGATGTGCTTGCTGCTGATGATGTGCTTGATGAGCTGCCGCAAGCTGCAAGAGATGCACACATAAGTGCGGCTGCTGCTAAAATTGCTAATTTTTTCATAAATAACCTCTCCTTAGATAAAAAGTTTGTTGCTGTTAATAGCCCAAACTGTAGTATATACTCTTTACTTTGTTTTTGCAATATTAAATCTAAGTAAAAAGCCTGTGATTGTCTCACAGGCTTTAGAAATCACATGATTATTCGGCTGGAGTTTCCTCTGCTGCTGGAGCAGTTTCTGCGTCCGCCTCTTTTTTGCTGAGACTGATTTTTTTGGATTCTGTGTTTACTTCAAGAACTTTAACCTTGATTACATCACCAATTTTAAGTTCGTCTTCAGGTTTAACAACGTGTTTGTTAGCAATCTGAGAAATGTGAACAAGACCGTCAACACCAACCTCAAGCTCAACAAAAGCACCGAAAGGAACCATTCTTACTACCTTTCCTTCTACTATTGAGCCAACAGGATATTTTTCTGCTGCTGATAACCATGGGTTAGGTGTAACGTTTTTAAGAGAAAGAGAAATCTTTCCTTTTTCTTTGTTTACATCAAGAACAACAACCTCAACTTCGTCGCCTTCTTTAAGAACTTCTCTTGGGTTTGTTATTCTGCCCCAGCTCATTTCTGAGATGTGGATAAGACCATCAATTCCGCCAAGGTTTACAAATGCACCGAAATCTGTAATTCTGCTTACAGTGCCTTTAACTTTCTTGCCAACTTCAAGTGTTGCAAATACAGCGTCTTTCTTAGCCTGAGCTTCTTTTTCGATAAGAGCCTTTCTTCCGCCGATGATACGACGTTTGCTCTTGTCAAGCTCAATGATGTTGAAAGTAATTGTCTGACCCTTGAATACGCTAAGGTCATCAACAAATTTGTTTGAAACCTGTGATGAAGGGATAAATACTCTAACGCCGTTAACAACAGCAATAATACCGCCCTTAACAACCTCTGTTACCTTACCTTCAACAGGTGTCTTTTCATCATAAGCTTTCTGAATGTCATCAAAGCCCTTCATTGATTCGATACGCTTTCTTGAAAGAAGAACATTTCCGTCTCCGTCGTTTACTCTAACAACAAAAACTTCGATTTTGTCTCCTACATTAAGTTCCTTGCTTGGAACAGCGTTTGCATCACTGCTGTATTCGCCTCTTGTAATGATACCGTCAGACTTATATCCAAGATTTACGGAAACTTCTTCGTTTGAAATCTGAATTACTGTACCGGTAACAATATCTCCTGTATGTAATGTAACCAGATGCTCATTGAGAAGCTGCTCGAAATCCTCGCCCTCGTTTGTATTGTTTACTGCATCATTTAAAGCTTCGCTCATAGTACCAATAACCTCCTTTATTATTGCCGGTGGTGTCGATGCACCAGCAGTTATACCGATTTTATCATTTTTATCGAAATTATTCAACATTAAATCCGAAATTGTTTCAATATTTATAGTATTTTCGCAATTTTTTTTGCAAATCTCATATAATTTCTGTGTATTTGAGCTTTTTTTATCTCCTATGACAATCATTTTACCGACCTTTGAAGAAATTTCAACGGCTTCTTTCTGTCTTGTACTTGTGGCTGAACAAATTGTGTTAAATATAACAGGGTCGTTTAATTTGCTTTTTATTATATCCGTTATTTCATCAAACAAACTTTTTCTGAAAGTTGTCTGAACAACTATACAGTATTTTTTTCCTTCTTTAGGAACAAAACCTTCCGCTTCTTCGGCAGTTTTTGCAATAAAGGCCGAATCATTGCACCAACCGTTTATACCCATTACCTCAGGGTGGTTTTTGTCACCCACTATTATTATTTTAAAGCCTTCCTCGTATTTTTCTTTTACTATGTTGTGTATTTTTTTTACGAAAGGACAGGTTCCGTCTATTATTTTAAGACCTTTTTCGTTTATTTCGTCATAAACCTTTTTGCCTACACCGTGAGAACGAAGGACTATTGTGCCATTTGTTGCCTCGTCTATACTTTCTATGCACTTTACGCCTTTTTTCTCAAGGTCAGCCGTAACTGTTTTGTTGTGTATTATAGGCCCATAGGTGTAAATATCGTCTGTGCCTATGGCATTTTTAACAGCCTCTATGGCTCTGTTTACACCGAAACAAAAGCCTGCTGATTTGGCAAGAATTATCTCCACTTAAATCCCAACCTTTTCTTTTATAATTTTTATAACGGTATCTTTAACTTCTTCTATGTTCATTTTTGTTGTATCAACCTCAACGGCATCGTCAGCTTTTCTCAGCGGATTGAGTTTTCTTGTCATATCGTTTTTATCTCTCTGTATTATCTGTTCTTTAACCGCCTGAAAATCATATTTCTGTCCGAGCTTTTCAAACTCACTGCATCTGCGTTTTGCTCTTTCATCTGCTCCTGCAGAAAGATATATTTTTACCGGTGCATATGGCAGTACGTTTGTGCCTATGTCCCTTCCGTCCATTATAACAGACATTCCCTCGGCCATCTTTCGCTGTATGGCAACAAGCTTTTCTCTTACGTCACCTATTGCGGCAACATCGGACGCACCTGCACCTGCTTTTTGGCTTCTTACCTGGTCTGTTACATCTTCGTTATCAAGAAATATTCTCTGACCTGCTTTTTCCGGTCTTATAGTCATATTTATTTTATCCAGAACAGAACATACAGCCTCTTTATTTTTTGTGTCTATTCCGTTTTTTATACAAAAAAGTGCAACGGCTCTGTACATTGCTCCGGTATCTATATAGACAATATTAAGCTCTTTTGCTATAAGCTTTGCTATAGTGCTTTTTCCGCTTCCGGCAGGGCCGTCCACTGCAACAGAAAAAATATCCATTAAAAATACCTTCTCTCAAAATTATTTTTATTTTATATCAGGTCTTAAAACCTTAGCCCCTCTGAGATAAACGTGCTTTGCGTCTTTCTGCTTTTCTCCGTTTTCGGCAGTAACCATAACTCTTATACATTTTTCAAGACTGCCTTCCACATACATTTCCTGCACACACATAAGCGATGCTTCCGTAAGACCGAGCTGTCTTGCACCTACTGCCGGATATGCCTTTGTAAGATCCTTTGTTGCCGTAAAAACAACGGAGATTATATCTTCGCTGCCAAGATTATTTCTTTTTATTATTTCGGAAAGCATTTCTTTCGTTCTTTCCAATATTTCCTCACGGCTGTTTTCTTCTGCCGTTATCGCACCTCTTATGCAAATCATTATTCTTCCTCCATACAGACATTGTTTCCTGCGGCAAAACCCGTTGCAAAAGCAATCTGAAGATTATATCCGCCGGTATATGCGTCACAGTCTATTATTTCCCCTGCAAAATAAAGCCCTTTTAAAATTTTCGACTCCATTGTTGACGGATTTATTTCGTCTACGTCAACACCGCCTCTTGTTATTACTGCCTCACCGAAACCGTGGTCGCCTGTAATGGTAAGGGGCAGCGATTTAATAAGACTGCAAAGCTGTTTTCTTTCTTCTTTTGTTATATCATGCACTTTCTTATATTCGTCTATGCCGGAAAGCTTTATTATTACGGGAATAAGTTTCTTAGGCAGAAGCTCGTCCAGTGCATTGGCAAAATTTTTATTTATGAATTTTTCAAAATCCCTAAGTATTCTTGTATCAAGGGTTTTCATATCAAGTGCCGGTTTAAGGTCAATATATAGTTTAACCTTCTTTCCCTTCATGTCGGCTATATGACAGCTTGCACTTAAAATAACAGGACCGGAAACACCGAAATGGGTAAAGAGCATTTCTCCGAAATCCTCATATATTTTCTTGCCCTTTTCGTCTTTAAGTGTTATTGCTATGTTCCTAAGGCTAAGACCCATAAGGTCTGCACACCATTTTTCTTCGGCACACAGCGGCACAAGAGAAGGAACAAGCTTTGTTACGGTATGTCCCGCATCTTTTGCAAACTTATATCCGTCACCTGTAGAGCCTGTCCCCGGATATGAAAGACCGCCTGTTGTAACTATAACAGCATCGCCGAAAAACTCTTTACCGCCGAAAAGCTGTATTCCGCAGGCTTTGCCGTCTTTTTCGATTACTTTTTCCACTCTTGATTCAAGATGTATACGGACATTGTTTTTTCTCATATATTTTTCAAGAGCATGGGCAATATCCCCTGCCTTGTCGCTTACAGGAAAAACCCTGTTGCCCCTTTCAACCTTTGTATCAACACCGAGATTATTGAAAAAAGCTATTGTATCCTCACTTGTAAAGCCGTACAAAGCACTGTAAAGGAAATACGGATTGTTGGGAATATTATTTATAAAGTTATCAACATCACTGTCGTTTGTTACGTTACATCGTCCTTTTCCCGTAATATATATTTTTTTGCCGACAATGTTGTTTCTCTCAAAAATATGTACCTCATTGCCGTTTTCGGCTGCTTTTCCCGCCGCCATCATTCCGGCAGGGCCTGCACCTACAACTATTACTTTTCCCATAATATAATTACTCCTTACAGAATACCGTTATCGGGTATATGAGAGCAGTCATTAAGCACTCTCAGTATATTTCCGTTTTTTCTTACATCAACAACCGAAATCGATGTATTGTCTATCCATGTGCTGTTATATAAATCTTCTTCTATTCCCAGAAGATATTTAATCATAAGACGTATAATTCCGCCATGTGAAACCACGGCTATTTTAACATCATCTTTTCCATCAAGTATTTCGTCAAAGCCTTTTTTTATTCTTTTTTCAACAGCCGCAAAACTTCCGTCACCTACATTTCCCGGAAAAATCATCTGCTGTGGGTGAGTAAGGAACTCATTAAAAAGCTCGCCGTATTCTTCAACAAGCTCATCTCTTGTTTTTCCTTCCCATGCACCGAAATTTATTTCCTTGAAATGCTCGCATGTTTTAAGCTCCACACCTGCCGCCTTTGCCACAGGAAGTGCCGTTTTTACAGCCCTTTTAAGTGGTGAAGCGTAAACCTCGTCAACAGGAATGTTTTCAAATCTTTTTCCCAGAAGTTCAGCCTGTCTCAAGCCTTTTTCGTTAAGCTCAATATCTGTCCAGCCCTGAAACCTTCTTATTGTATTCCAGTCTGTTTCACCATGTCTAATAAGATATAATCTGATCATTTGTTTTACCGCCTTGTTTATTATAATTAAAGCTTTTTAAGGTACTCTATTTCTTTATCCGTAAGATAGCGGAAAGCACCTTTTTTAAGGTCGCCCAGTTCTACCTCGCCTGTTGCAACTCTTTTAAGTGTGGCTACAGGGTGCTTTATTGCATCGCACATTTTTCTTACCTGTCTGTTTTTGCCCTCTGTAATAGTGATTTTACACATACAGTATTTTCCCAAATCTTCGACTATTTCAAGTTTAGCAGGCTGTGTAACACCGCTGTCTATAGTAACGCCGTATCTGAACTCACGTATATTTTTTTCATCGGGCTTACCGAAAAGCTTTGCCATATATGTTTTTTCAACCTTCTTGCTTGGGTGTGTAAGCTTAAAAGTAAGTTCACCGTCATTTGTAAGCAAAAGGAGTCCCGATGTATCATAGTCAAGTCTGCCAACCGGCACAACTCTTTCCTTTACACCTTTTATCAAGTCCATAACAGTCGGTCTGTCAAACTGGTCTTTTACTGTTGTAACAAAGCCCTCCGGCTTATTAAGCATTATATAAACGAGTCTTTCGTTATTCTTTACAGGCTTTCCGTTATAATAAACCTCGTCTTTTTTATCGTCTACCTTTGTACCGAGTTCCGTAACCGTTACGCCGTTTACCTGTACTTTTCCTGCCAATATAAGTTCTTCCGCTTTTCTTCTTGACGCAATTCCAGCTTCGGCAAGGTATTTCTGAAGTCTTACTTCCATATTTGTTCTCCTTCCTTAAAAGACCTTGGGGCTTTGCCCCAATCCCCACGAAC
>CAKQPE010000071.1 GCA_934256695.1 uncultured Eubacteriales bacterium | reverse complement strand
TGCAAAGACAGTAAAAGAAAACAACAACCTTAGAATAAGTACGGGTGTACTTAACGATGTGCTTATAGAGGCAATGGCTATGCAGCAGCCGCCAAGTGACAAAGGAAAACAGCTTAGAATATACTATATTACACAGGCTTCCGTAAAACCGCCTACGTTTGTGCTTTTTGTAAATGACAGACAGCTTATGCACTTCTCTTACAGAAGATATTTGGAAAACCAGATGAGAGATGCTTTTGGTTTTGTTGGAACACCGATACATTTTGTAGTTCGTGAAAGGAAAGAGAATTCTTAAAATGTTCAGATTAGTTTGTATTTTAATCGGTTATGCAGTAGGATGTTTTCAGTCTGCTTATTTTGTCGGAATGATAATGCACAAGGATATAAGAAAGTACGGAAGCGGCAATCTTGGGTCTACCAATGCTCTTAGGGTACTTGGGAAAAAGGCTGGTGCAGCTACATTTATATGCGACGTTGGTAAAGGAATAATAGCATTTGCCGTTTGTTATCATCTGTTCGGCGGTCTTGTGGCAGGAATGTATGCATCATTTGGTGTTATGCTCGGACATGATTTTCCGTTCTATCTTAAATTCAAAGGCGGAAAGGGAATAGCGTCATCAATAGGTATGGATTTATGTCTTATGATATTTTTTAATCCTTTGGTAACGGGAATATCGTTTCTTATAGGCATAATAGGACTTTTGATAAAAGGCTATGTATCTATGGGTTCACTGTTTCTGATAGTAACCGTGCCGATAATGTGTTTTGTACTTTCTGCACCGACAGAGGTTACGTTAATTACACTTGTGATGGCTGTTATTGCAGTAATAAAGCACAGAGCAAACATAATAAGAATAGTGCATGGCAACGAAAACGCTGTATTTGTGAGAAAATAAGTTTTGGAGGATATACAGATGAAAAACATAACTGTTATCGGATGTGGAAGCTGGGGAACTGCTCTTGCAGTAATGCTTGATAAATACGGTCACAACGTAAAAATGTGGTGTAGAAAGCAGGAACAGGCTGACGAAATTACAAATGAACATAAAAACAGGGAATATCTGCCGGGTGTAGAAGTAAAAGAAAGCATTAAAATACTTACAGACAGAAAAGAAGCCGTTTCCGGTGCGGATATTATAATAAACGCAATTCCATCAAGAGCCACAAGAAGCGTTATGACGGATTTTGCGGAATATATAAATGAAAACCAGATAATTGTAAATGTATCAAAGGGACTTGAAGAAGGAAGTCTTTTGAGACTTTCACAGGTAATAAAAGAATGTCTGCCTAAAAATACGGTTTGTACTCTTGTAGGGCCGAGCCATGCAGAGGAAGTTGGCAAGGGTATTCCTACAGCCTGTGTTGTATCAAGTGATGATATGGATACTGCAAAAATGATACAGGACGAATTTATGAACGAGACCTTCAGACTGTATACAAACAGCGATACAATAGGAATAGAAACAGGTGCAGCACTTAAAAACGTAATCGCACTTGCTGCCGGAATGAGCGACGGGCTTGGGTTCGGAGACAACACAAAGGCGGCACTTATGACAAGAGGTCTGGTTGAAATAGCACGTCTTGGTGTCAGACTTGGAGGAAAAGGCGAAACATTCATAGGTCTTTCGGGCATGGGAGATCTTATAGTAACTTGTACAAGTATGCACTCCAGAAACCGCAGAGCGGGAATACTTCTCGGACAGGGAAAGAGTCTTGATGAAACTTTAGCACAGGTACATATGGTAGTTGAGGGTGTAAATACGGCAAAGGCAGTTTATGACCTTTCAAAGAAATACAATGTTGAAATGCCTATTACGGAATCAATAAATCAGGTGCTTTTTGAAGGCAAAGATGTAAAGAAGGCAGTTATGGAGCTTATGCTTAGAGTAGGCAGAAGCGAAACCGATAATATGCTGTAAGATATATGATTTTATAAAAATGCGGTTTTATTGGCGGTTGTGTAAATCCATTTGCACTGCTTTTTTGCCGTCCCTGAAAGGGAAGGTGTCAAGCATAGCTTGACGGAAGGGTTATTAGCATTAAATTTAAACAGACGATATAAATACACACCTTTGTGATTAACGGTTTTTTCTTTAATTACAGAGGTGTTATTTATTATTAACAATTATTAAGAAAGACGTTTTTATATTGCTCGATATTGATTTATAATATAAAATATAAATATAAAAAATATTTTACAGACTGCATTTTTTTGAATAGTTAAGGAGGTATGGCACATGAAGAAAGCTTTTTGTTTATTATTCGGAATTTTTTCTATAATCGGCTTAGCAGGCTGTGCCGAAAGCAAACAGCAACAGCTTACCTCCGGAGCATACAATATGTATGACGGTTATTTGAAAATAGAGGATAATAAACTTTTGGTAAATGATTTTAAGTTTATTGATAGTACAGAACAATATTGGATAGATAATCTGGGACTGACGGAAGCGGATATGCCTGACGGATACTACATATACGATAATTCCGATGAAGAAAAAACGTTTTATCTGAATGATGAAACAAGATATAATTTTTACGATACAGGACGGCAGTTTGTTTCAGAAACAGATGAAAATATTTTATATACCACTACTGATATAAATGATTTTTTGAAAAAATTTGATTCCGACGGTGACGGAGATTTAGATAAGACACCTTTTAAAATACAGGTGTTTGAGGATGGAAATGTAATTTCCGTAAGCGAAATTTTTGTAAACTAAAAAATTAATTGTTGTATTATGATTTTTTGTAACTCTGTGTTTTAAATTAAGGAGTGGTGAATATATGAAAAGTATATGGAATTGTTTGAATTGAAGGACAAGGTATTGGAAGGTATGTATTTTATAAAGTGATTTTGAAACAGAAGGTGTTCTTTTAGTCATATATGAGAGTAAACAACAGTTGTCAGCATTTAGTTTCAAGTTATAAGAATTTGCCGACAACTGTTTTCTCTGTAATTTTTTATTGCAATTTGATATTATATATCTGCACTGTAGTTGTTTATTTCTATTCGGTCATTTTCGTTTACAGGTATAAGTATGTATTTTCTGCCGTCTATAATTTCGGTTTTTATAAGTTCTGATTTCTGCTGTGAAACACGGAGTATTATTTCATCACTTTTGGCAGGTTGATTGTAGTCCTCAATTCTTCCTTTAAGATTCTGTACTTGTTTTTCAAGACGAACTATATGCTCCCGTTGTGCGGCGGTTTCTACAGCTTTGTTGTCTAAAATATTGTTTGCAGAAGGTGGCATTTTGCCAAATTCACGTGTAAATGAGTCGGTTATTTTCTCTTTTACCTCGTCATCAATATCTATTTCCTGAACGATGTCTTTTATATCGTTTTCTGTCAAAACAACAGGCTCGTCCTCATCTGCAAATTCAACTTCTTTTTCGGATATAACATAGTTTACGCTTTTCTGAACCTCTATAAATACATTCTCCGCTGCATTTTCGTCAGGTATTGAATCCTCGATTATTGAGCGGAAAGCAATCTTTTCTTCGGCTGCGGTTTTTTTGCTTTCGCATGTAAGTATGTTTTCCATAAAATCATAATAGGGTGATTTTGGAGTTTTTGTATAGTACATAACGGAATTTACATCTGCACTTCTTTCCGAAAAGGCAGGAAATACGAAACCGTTTTCCGGCATACCCACAACCCAGTCACGCATAATCGACTTTATTTTATTTTCTTCCTCGTTATATCCAAGACCTGCTTTTGAAAGCTCTACAGGGCATACGGCACAGAGAATATATTCATAAACTTCGCTTGAGTCATCAAGGTCATCGTTGTTTTTGTCTTTATTTATTATATCATAGCTGTCATGGAATATAAGAATTAAATAATTTCCCGTATATTCATAGGTTTCTATTATTAAATCGTAAAATTCATTTAAAAGTTCCTCGTCTTTTAGAAGGCTTTTGTCCAGACGCCAGAAGAAATCCTGTCGATTTTCGTCTTTTTTAAATTCCAGATTAAGTATATTGTTTCCGAAAGTTCCCGAAAGGACTTTTTTTGCTATATCAAGATATTTATAAAAATCATCTTCTTCCAGATTAAGAAATGTTTCATCAATATTTAATACCTTTACTTTTTCACTGTTTACATAACAGCCGCACATTTTGGTAAAAGTACAGCTCTTTTTGGTAAATCTTTTTTTCAACTCGGCAATATCTTTTTTTGTCATATCTGTCTCCTCATATTAAAATATTATTTTTAATTATACCACAGCAAATTTAATTTGTAACAGATAAATTATAGATTATTACATAAGTTATGTAATAATGACTGATTTTTTAAAAGAAAACTTACAAAAAACTGTGAAAAAATTAAGAAATTTTAATTTAAGGGGAATAATAGTGTTATTTATTCATAATTAAAACATTTCGTGCAAAACAGATGAAATTAATTTGAAAAAATATTATATTATGTGTGTAATATTTTTTTGGGAGGAATTAATATGAAAGATACTTGGGGTTTTGATGAAGAAAGAATAAAAATTTTAATTGCCGATTCAGACATAAAGAGGATGAAAAGTATAGCCTGTGTTTTGGAAGCTGACGGAATGATAGAAGTGAAAAAATGTGTCCAAAGCGGAAAAGCAGCATTGAAGGAGATAATTTCCGATAAATATAATTTGGCAATTATATGCATTTCTTTAACGGAAAATGATGGATTATGGGTTTTGGAAGAATTACAGAAATCGAACTCAAACAGTACAAAAGTTATTGCTGTTAATGATTTCGGAAATACTAAAATTTCGGAAATTGTGATAAAACTCGGAGCAGACTATTGTATAACAAAGCCGTTTGACAAAGAGATAATAAAAAAGAGAATATTGCAGCTTTGTGAATATGATGGAACAAAACCGGAAATAAAGAAGTCATATGAAGTGAAAATATCTGAGTTTATAGGAAAGCTCGGAGTAAAGCCAAATCTTAAAGGTTACAGGTATTTAAAATTTGCAATACCATATATTATTGCAAACAATCACGGTATTGATGTTATAACAAAGGAATTGTATCCGGAGATTGCAAAAGTGTTTAATACAGAACCCAAAAGCGTGGAAAGAAATATAAGAAACTGTATAGAACTTTCGTGGGCAACGGCTGCGGATAAATACAGAAATATATTTGGATATGAATTTAAGAAAAGACCGACAAACAAAGAATTTCTGCACACAGTTGTTGATTATATAATGGAAAATTTTATGTGTATATAAAGTAAGTTTGTAAAAAAGTTTCAAAGTAATGTATATAAATACATTAAAACTGTATAAAAATAAAAAATTGAACCTCAAAGCCTATAGAAATTATTTGCTTTGAGGTTTAATTTTGCTTAAAAATAAGGTGAAAGATTTTTTATTATGGCAATAATTTTCTATAGATAACAAGCAGGAATTAATGTTGTTCTTTTCAAAAAATGGAAAAAATGTTAAAATTCAAAATATATTTATTGACAAAAAAGGGAGTATTGTATATACTGTACTTTATTGTAGTAGAGTAATAAAGTTAAAAGGTGGGTGCGATTATGCTTGATTTTAAACTTCATACGCCTATAGGTGTTGGGGACTTACTTCCGGACGAAACAGAAATAAAAAAATATGTAATGCGAAAAATAGAAAATGTGTTTGAAGGCTATGGATACAGAGCTGTAGAAACACCTATGTTTGAATATATAGAGGTTTTTTCCGACGAAAAAATGGGCTCAATAAGTCCAAAGGAAATGTTCAGATTCTTCGATAAGGATGGTTCAACACTTGCTTTAAGAAGTGATATGACACCGCCTATAGCAAGAATTGCGGCAACTGCATTTAATGACAGCACAATGCCTTTAAGATTTTGTTATTACGGCAATGCTTTCAGGGATTCAAAAAGCTATCAGGGAAAGAAGTGCGAATTTTCACAGGCAGGTATTGAGCTTATGGGTTCCGACAGCACTGAGGCTGATGCGGAAACAATAGCCATAGCCGTAAAGAGCGTTCTTGCCTGTGGAATAAACGAGTTTAAGCTTAATATAGGTCAGGTACAGTTTTTCAATGCCGTTCTTGATGAAGCCGGATTTAACGAAGATGAAAGAAACACAATAAAAGATCTTATAGCAAACAGAAACTATGCAGGAGTTGAATATTTTGTTGAGGACAAAAATATTCCTTCTAATATAAAGAAGCTGTTTTTGGAGCTTCCTCGTCTTGTAGGCGGCAGTGATATACTTGAATACACAAAGACACTTACAAAAAGCAGAGAGGCACAGAAAGCCCTTGCGGAAATGGAAGAACTTTACAATATGCTTATACTCCACGGAGTAAGCAAGTATGTGTCCTTTGATATGGGAATGGTAAATCAGCTTAATTATTATACAGGAATAATATTCAGAGGATATACCTACGGAACAGGATATTCCATAGTGGACGGAGGAAGATACAACAACCTTGTTAAACAGTTTGGTAGAGATATTCCTGCAGTAGGATTTGTTGTTAAGGTAGACGAAGTAATAAGTGTATTGGAAAGAAATAATTATCAGTTTCCTTCTGCTAAAGCAAAGGCATTGATTGCATCAACAAAATCTGGAATGGCATCGGCTTTTAAAATAGCCGATATATACAGAAAATCGGGAGTTAAGGTGGAAAACAGCCTTGCAGGATATACTCTTGATGAAAATATAGAATATATGAAAACAAAAAATATGGAGTCTCTTATATTCTTTAAGGACGCAATTAATATTACTTACATAAGAAATGATGAAGAAAAAGGAATAGTGTCAGCCGATATAACTGTTAAGGACTTGGCTTTTCCGACTAAGGGGGATAAATAAATGAGATACCTTACATTTGCATTGGCAAAGGGCAGACTTGCCGACCAGACAATGGGACTTCTGGAAAAAATAGGAATGCCTTGCGAAGAAATGAAAGAAAAATCAAGAAAGCTTATATTTGTAAACGAAGAACTTAAATTAAAGATTTTCCTTGCAAAAACAAGTGATGTTCCTACTTATGTAGAGCATGGTGCGGCAGATATAGGTGTTGTCGGAAAAGACACAATAATGGAAGAAAACAGAAACCTGTACGAAATGCTTGATTTAGGGCTTGGAAAATGCCGTATGTGTGTTGCGGGACTTCCGGAGATGAAGGATAAGCTTCACAAACAACATTCGCTTAGGGTTGCGACAAAGTATCCTAAAATAGCAAGGGATTATTTCTACCACCAGATGCACCAGACAGTTGAAATAATAAAGCTTAACGGTTCTGTTGAGCTTGCACCTATAGTCGGTCTTTCAGACTGTATAGTGGATATAGTGGAAAGCGGAGCAACGCTGAAGGAAAACGGACTTGTTGTTTTTGAGGAAATATGTCCTCTTTCCGCAAGAATAGTTGTAAACCGAGTAAGCATGAAAATGGATCATGAAAGAATTATTGATGTTATAGATAAGATAAGAGCAGTTTTAAAGGAGGAAAAGAAATGATACCCGTTATCCGTTACAATACACCTGACGGTGAAAAAATAGTTAAACAGATACTCTCACGTTCACAGATTGAAAATAAAAATGTTCAGGAAATAGTAGATTCAATACTTGCCAATGTAAAAGAAAACGGAGACAAGGCGATTTTTGAATATACGGAAAAATTTGACAAAATAAAAATTACACCTGAGACACTTAAAGTTACAGACGAAGAAATTAAATATGCCTACAGTCAGGTTAAGCCGGAATTAATAGAAGTAATTAAAAAATCAGCCGCAAGAATAAAGGCTTTCCACGAAAAACAGAAAAGAAACAGTTGGTTTGAGCCTGATGAAAAGGGCGAAATAATGGGACAGATTATAAGACCGCTTGAAAGAGTAGGCGTTTATGTTCCCGGCGGAAAGGCAGCTTATCCTTCATCGGTTCTTATGAATGTTATGCCGGCACACGTTGCGGGAGTTAAAAACATTTATATGACAACACCGGCACAGAAGGACGGAAGTGTTTATCCTACAACAATAGTTGCCGCAAAGGAAGCAGGCGTTGACGAAATTTTCAAAATCGGCGGTGCTCAGGCTATAGCTGCCCTTGCTTTCGGTACGGAAAGTGTACCTAAGGTAGATAAAATCTGCGGCCCTGGAAATATATTCGTTGCCCTTGCAAAGAAATCCGTTTACGGCTATGTAAACATAGACTCCGTTGCAGGCCCAAGCGAAATACTTGTTCTTGCAGACGAAAGTGCAAACCCTGTTTATACGGCGGCAGACCTTCTTTCACAGGCAGAGCATGACGAAATGGCATCTGCAATACTTGTTACAACAAGCGAAAAACTTGCTTACGAAGTACAGAAGGAAGTTGAAAAACAGACAGCCGTACTTGAAAGAAAAGATATTATAAACAAATCAATAGAAAACTACGGTGCCGTTATTGTAACAGATACAATAGAAGAAGCCTGTGCAATATCAAACGGAATTGCTCCGGAACATATGGAAGTATGCACACAGTCACCTTTCGAGGTTCTTCCGCTTATTAAAAACGCAGGTGCGATATTCCTCGGTCACTACACACCTGAACCTTTGGGAGATTATATGGCAGGCCCTAACCATGTCCTTCCTACAGGCGGAACGGCAAGATTTTTCTCTCCGCTTTCAGTAGATGACTTTATAAAGAAATCAAGCCTTATTTCGTTCAGCAAAGAGGCACTTTTGAATTTAAGTGACGATATAATAGCTTTTGCCAATGCGGAAGGTCTTACGGCACACGCAAATGCAGTAAGAGTAAGAAAAGAATGTTGATAAAGGCGGTGTCTTAATGAGAAGAGCAGAAATAAAGAGAGATACCTTTGAAACAAAAATTACAATGAGCATTGATATTGACGGAACGGGAGAAAACAGCATTTCTACGGGAATAGGCTTTTTCGACCATATGCTTACACATATATCAAAGCACGGATTTATGGACCTTGACGTAAATGCAAAAGGGGATATAGAGGTTGACTGCCACCACACAATAGAAGATGTTGGCATTGTTCTCGGAAAATGCATTGCAAAGGCACTTGGCGACAAAAAAGGTATAAAGAGATACGGATTTTTTATTCTCCCTATGGACGAAGCACTTATTCTTTGTTCTATGGACATCTCCGGCAGGGCATATCTTAATTTTGACGTAACATTCCCTACACAGAAGTGCGGAGACATGGATATGGAAATGGTTGAGGAATTTTTCAGAGCCGTAACTGCCAATGCCGGTATTGATATGCATATAAAAATGCTTGAGGGAAAGAACAGCCACCATATAGCCGAAGGTGTATTTAAGGCTTTCGGAAAGGCTCTTGATATGGCAACAAGCTATGATGACAGAATAGAAGGTGTACTTTCCACAAAAGGAATGTTGGAGGTGTAAAAGCATGATTTCCATAATTGATTACGGAATGGGAAATTTAAGAAGTGTGCAGAAAGCCTTTGAATTTCTCGGATTTGATGCAGAAATTACCGATAATCCCGAAAAGATAGCCGAAGCCGACAGAGTTGTTCTCCCCGGAGTAGGTGCTTTTCGTGACGCAATAAGCACATTGAAGGAAAAAGAGCTTGACAAGGTTATATATGAGATTGTAAAAGAAAAAAAGCCACTTTTGGGAATATGTCTCGGTATGCAGATGATGTTTGACAAAAGCTACGAAAACGGCGAATATGAAGGTCTGGGACTTATGAGGGGAGAAGTCGTTCTTCTTCCCGAAGGTCAGATTATACCGCAGATAGGCTGGAACAATCTTAACATACTTAAAAGAAATCCGCTTTTTGAAGGCTTAGGTGATGAGCCATATGTATATTTTGTCCATTCATACAGATTAAAGACAGATGACGATATAGTAAGTGCAACCTGTTTTTACGGTGAAGATATACAGGTTGCGGCACAGAAGGACAATGTTTTTGCAGTACAGTTCCACCCGGAAAAAAGCGGAGATACGGGACTTAAAATTCTTAAAAACTTTGGGAGGATATAATAAATGCAGATT
>CAKQPE010000070.1 GCA_934256695.1 uncultured Eubacteriales bacterium | reverse complement strand
AAATTCATCTTATTACAGGCAGACACCACCAGATAAGAGTACAATTTTCATCAAGGGGGCTGCCTCTGTGGGGAGATACGAAATATAATGCGGAGTTTGCAAAAAAAAGAGGATATTTTGCAACGGCTCTTTGGTCAAGCGGAGTTAGTTTAAGATACAAAAACGAGAATATAGATGTTGAAAGTAATCCACAGGGAAAAATATTCGAAATTTTTTGAATATTATGTTAACAACAAAAATAAAGTAGTGACATATTAAAAAAATGTGCTATAATTATAATACTAAAGGACTCGGCAAGAGAGTCTTTTAATTTTAAATGATTTTAGCAATCATACAAATAGGTGGCTAACAAAAAATGGCATTTTATAAATAAAAATGTAAATAACGAATACTGATATTTAACAGATTTTTAATCTGTAAAGGAGGCAGTTTTTTATGAGTATTGATTTTACAAAAAAGGCCCATGAGGTAGTAGCTTCGGCAAGAAAATCGGCAGCAGAACTTGGGCATGATTATATAGGTACAGAGCATATTTTAATAGGTCTTGCAGATGTAAAAGATTCCGTATCGGCAAAAGCTATTGAAAGCCGTAATATTTCCAAAAAAGATATTGAAGAAAAGATAGCAAAAACCATAGGTATAAATACAGGTTCCGGTATTCCTCAGGATTATACGCCGAGAGTAAAACGCATACTTGGCACAAGTGTGCGTGTGGCTTTAAATATGGGAAGCGGCTATGTAGGAACAGAGCATATACTTATAGCTCTTTTGGGTGAACCTGACTGTGTGGCTGTAAGAATACTTATTTCTCTTGGAGTAAACATACAAAGATTGTATGAAGAAATAATGGAGCTTCTGGGCGAAGGTGATAAGGGACAAAAGACTGCGGTTGGGGTTGACGGGGCTAATATGTCAAATGATGAATCCGAAACACCTACCCTTGACAAGTACAGCAGAGACTTTACCAAAATGGCAGAGGAGGAACGATTTGATCCTATTATTGGCAGAGACAATGAGATAGAACGAGTTATTCAGATTTTAAGCAGACGTTCCAAAAACAATCCTTGCCTTGTAGGTGATCCGGGGGTAGGAAAAACAGCCATTGCCGAGGGTCTGGCAATGAAAATCGCCAAGGGTGATGTACCGGTAACTTTAAAGGATAAAAGACTTGTATGTCGTGATTTGTCATCAATGATTGCCGGATCAAAATACAGGGGCGAATTTGAGGAAAGACTGAAAAATGTTATTGATGAAGTAAGAGAAAGCAGAAACGTAATTCTTTTTGTAGATGAAATTCATAATATTATAGGTGCAGGCGGTGCAGAAGGTGCAATAGATGCATCTAATATATTAAAGCCGTCTCTTTCCAGAGGAGAAATTCAGTTAATAGGTGCAACAACTATAGATGAATATAGGAAATATATCGAAAAGGATGCAGCTCTTGAAAGAAGATTTCAGCCGGTAAAGGTCGAAGAACCTGATGAAAATAAAGCAGTCAGTATGCTTTTCGGTCTTAGAGACAAATATGAGGCACACCATAATGTTAAAATAACAGATGATGCCGTAAAAACTGCAGTTAAGATGAGTATAAGGTATATAAGCGATAGATTTCTTCCCGATAAGGCTATAGATCTTATTGACGAAGCAGCATCAAAGGTCAGACTGAGAACATATTCTACGCCTTCCGAGGTAAAAGAAATTGAGGGAAAAATAAATTCCCTTGAAAAAGAAAAGGAAGAAGCCGTAAAAACAGAGGACTTTGAAAAAGCCGCTGTTGTAAAGAAGGAACAGTGCAGTCTGCGTAAAAGACTTGAAGAAGCAAAGAAAGAGTGGAATATAAATTCGGGAAGTAACAATAAAGTAGTAACATCTGATGATATAGCAGATGTAATATCCGGTTGGACGGGTATACCTGTAAAGAGTATTCAGCAGGAAGAAACAGAAAGACTTCTGAATCTGGAAAAAATACTTCATAACAGGGTAATAGGACAAGATGAAGCCGTAGAAGCAGTGTCAAAGGCAGTAAGACGAGGCAGGGTCGGTTTAAAGGATCCTAAAAGACCTATAGGCTCATTCCTTTTCCTCGGCCCTACGGGTGTTGGAAAAACAGAGCTTTCAAAGGCTCTTGCAGAGGCACTTTTCGGTGATGAAGAAGCCATCATAAGAATAGATATGTCGGAATATATGGAAAACTACAGTGTTTCTAAATTAATCGGTTCTGCTCCGGGATATGTGGGTTATGAAGAAGGTGGACAGTTAAGCGAGAAGGTAAAGAGAAAACCGTATTCGGTTGTACTGTTTGATGAAATAGAAAAAGCATCGCCGGATGTGTTTAATGTGCTTTTACAGGTACTTGATGACGGAAGAATAACCGATTCACAGGGAAGGGTAATTGATTTTAAAAATACAGTTATAATAATGACATCAAACATAGGTGCAAGAAATATAGTTGAGCCTAAAAAGCTTGGTTTTGTTCAGCCGGAGGACAAGGAAAAACAGTATGCGGAAATGAAAAAATCCGTTATGGACGAGGTTAAAAAAATGTTCAGACCGGAATTTTTAAACAGAATTGATGATATAATTGTTTTCCATACTTTGACAAAAGATGATATTGAAAAAATAGTTTCACTTATGGCAAAAGATATTGCCAAAAGAGCAAAAGAGAGCATGAACATAGACCTTATTTTTGATAACAAAGCTATTAATTATATAGCTGAAAACGGATATGATCAGGCATACGGTGCAAGACCGTTAAGAAGGGCGTTGCAAAACGAGGTTGAGGATAAACTTGCAGAAGATTATCTTACAGGTGTTTTTACGTCCGGCGATAAAGTAACGGCAACAGAAGCAAACAGTAAAATTGCATTTGAAAAAGATTAAAGAACGTAAAGACCTTGGGGTTTCACCCCAAGGTCTTATCTTTTCCTTGAAGTGTTTGACTTTGTATGTTAAAATATCACAAATACTGTTTTGAATTTTGGGGGAGGAGTGGTATTTTTGACGGCTTTTTTTACGGTAATGAATAAGCTTATAACACTGTTTTTATATATAATTGTTGGGTATGCTATAAGGACAAGTTATACACCGGAGCTGCTTAAAAGAGGTGCTATAATTTATGGCGTAAGTCTTATTATTTATGGGGCAAGTATTGTAATAGGCATGGCAAGTGGGAAATTGCTTAAAATAGAAAAAAGTGCAATGGGTGTATGGATATTTGCCGTAATGTTTCCAAACCACTGCTTTATGGGCTGGCCGGTAATGAGTGCGGTTTTCGGAGAGGATGCACTTTTTTATGCAGCGTTTGCAAATCTCGGTTTTTCTACCTTTGCTTATACATACGGAGTATATATAATATCCAAATACGGTGAAAACAAGAATAATAAGATGTCTGTTAAAAACATGATTGTTACGCCTATAAATGTATCTATTTTAATAGGAATACTTATGTTTGTTACACATATTGCTTTGCCTTCGTCGGTAGGAAGTGCCGTAAGCGGATTGGGAAATGTGACAACACCTTTAGCTATGATATATTGCGGAATGCTGCTGACAAAAAATAAGTTTTCCGAGGTTTTTGGTGACTGGAGAGTTTATGCTGTCTCGGTTTTAAGACTTATTGTAATACCGCTTTTGGTTTTTGCTGTGGCAAAGATATTTATAAAAGACCATATGATTTTGGCAGTCCTTGTTGTAGGTCATTCAATGCCTGTAGCGGGATTTTGTGCGTTGTTTGCCGGTCAATACGGTGGAGATGCGGTGCTTGCCTCTAAGTTTATTTTTGTTTCAACATTGCTTTGTATTGTGTCAATTCCATTTATTTCAATGCTTGTATAGTAAGAATGAAAAAATTACGGATTTTATTAAAGCCAAAACTGTTTTATCTGAACAAAAGTTAATGCAGGTGGACAAAGTTATAAGATTTTAATAATTTAATCATTCTTTACATCATGTTCATAAATAATTCAAATTTGACTACTATAATGTGATTTAGAAATTAAATAGAGAACAAAAACTTAACATAGGAGGCATTAATATGTTTGATGATAAATTAAATGAAAATAACGAAGAAAGAAACAGTAATGAATTAAGTGATAATGAAAACAGTTCTCTTGAAGAAGAAATGAAAGCCGAAAATCATTTCTACGATGGATATGAAAAGAACAAAAGTGAAAAAGCCGAGGAAGAAACAGTAAACGAGGCTGAAGAAATTTCAGAAGAAAAATCCACAGAAGAACCTGATATAAAGCCGGAAAAAAAGCATGGCAGTTATTACAGAGAAACAGTAAAAAAGAAAAAGAATACAAGCTTTAAGAAAGTAATAGCAGCCTGTGTTGCGGTAAGTCTTTTTGGCGGAACAGGTCTTGGTGCAGGTTATGCGGCAGTAAACAATATATTTGCCCAAAAAGCAGGCAGTTCAGATGGAACGCAGATTCAGAGAGTGCAGGGCGATGTAAAAGCATCAAGTGGAAGCTCATCAGGTAATAATATAGTTACACTCAGCTCGTCTGATGATGCGGTATCTGTTATAAATAAGGTTTATCCTTCAATAGTAAACATTAATGTAAATGTATCGGGAACAACAAATTATTTCGGTATGAGTATTCCTTATGAGAGTCAAGGAGCAGGTTCGGGCGTAATATTCGATGAAGATGATAAATATGCTTATATTGTAACAAACGACCATGTTGTAGGTGATGCAAGTGCCATAAGCATTTCTGTTACAGGTGTTGAAAATATAAAAGCTGAACTTGTGGGAACAGACTCAACAAACGATATCGCCGTAATTAAGGTTCTTAAAAGTGATTTAAAGACTGCTAACGTAACATACAGTGTTGCAAAATTCGGTGATTCTGACAAACTTAATGTTGGTCAGAGTGTTATAGCAATAGGCAATGCTCTCGGTGCAGGAAAAAGTGCAACCGGTGGTATGATAAGTATTCTTAACAAATCCCTTGAACTTAACGGAAAACATCTTACGGTTATTCAGACAAGTGCTCCTATCAATCCTGGCAACAGTGGCGGTGCTCTGGTAGATTATAATGGTGAGATTATAGGTATCAATACAGCCAAAACAGACACAAGCGTTGCAGAAGGTATGGGATATGCTATACCAAGCAATGCAGTAAAGGAAATAATGGAAAAGCTTGAGACAGAAGGTACACAGCCTAAGCCGTATATCGGTATAATGGGTTCTGATATTACAGATGAGATTGCACAGCTTTATAAGCTCCCTGTGGGTGTTCTTGTAAGACAGGTATTTGACGGAAGTCCTGCACAGACTGCCGGTCTTGAAGAAGGAGATATTATAACATCTATTGACAACAAGACAGTTATGAATATGGAAGCCCTTGTAGATGAGCTTTCCAAAATAGAAGTTGGAAAAACGGTAGAGCTTAACGTAATAAGAAACAATGAAGCAAAGACTGTTTCAATAAAAATAGCAGATGCCAATAATGCCGCTGTTTCAAACAGTACGAATAATTAAAAATTTTGTTAATATCCAAATGGTTTAAAAAAGGCTTAAATAAAACTTTTGATAAAAATCCCTGTTGAGAAAAATTCTTAATGGGGATTTTTAATTTTATAAAATTTATATAATCAGGATTGAAATATCATAAGGTTTTTCTTGAAATTTTTGGATTGTTAATATATTATTTAATTAGTTAGTACTGTAAAATATTTTAATTTGAAAGGCGGATTTTTATGCCAAAAGCTTTGTCAGAAATGATTGCCGATGATATATTATACATGATTAATGTTGAAAAGCGTTTTAAAGATACCGGAAGATTGCCTAACGAAAATGATTTTGCAAAAGAACTTAATGTAAACAGGGCTACACTGAGGGAGGCAATACGGATACTTGCAACAAATGGTGTGCTTGAAATTAGGAGAGGCGTAGGAACATTTATAAAAGAATATTCTGCCGAAAAGGCGGAAAAACTTACCGGTGTATCGGCTTTTACCGATAATAATGTCGATATACGTGATTTGTACGAAATGCGTATAGTAATCGAGCCTGAAGCGGCTTTTTATGCAACAGAAAGAGCAACAGAGACAGAAATGAAAAATATACTTCATTACGGACAGGTGCTTGAACAAAAACTGATTGATAATTCCGAAAGAGCTTTGGAGGAACAGAATTTCCATAAGGCTATAGCCAAGGCAACACATAATATGTATATGAATAAATTAATTCCGGCTCTTTTACAGGTTATTTACATAGCTGTTAAAGTTACTCAGAATAATTCGGAACTTAGGGTTGAAACAATAAGAGACCACAGACTTATAATGGATTTTATGAGCCAAAGAGATGCAGAGGGTGCCAAAACAGCTATGAGACTGCATATGCTCCATGCAGTAAGACTTATGGAAAATAATATTCATAATATTAAAAAATAATAAAAATAGCAAAACTTGTTCAACAACGTATTGACATCGAACAAGTTTTGCTCTATAATACGCCTATCACTTAAAAGTGGTGGGCTTTTAAAGTTAGTTGTTCAACAACTGTATGATACCCGACAATGTTAGACGAGGTTTTTATTATATGGCAGAAAATCAGTTTGTTGGATAAACTTGTGTGAAATTTGTGTTGAATAAAGGAGAAATGAAATGAGAAAAATTACAGTACCTGAAATCAGAGCTACAAAAACAAACGGAAGAAAGCTTTGCCTTCTTACTTGTTACGATTATACTTCAGCTACAATAGTTGAAAAAAGTGATATAGAAATTATACTTATCGGTGATTCCCTTGGAATGACAATGCTTGGATACGAGGGAACAGTAGGTGTTACACCTGATGATATTATCCACCATGGAAAAGCAGTAAGAAGGGGAGCTCCTACAACATTTATTATCGGTGATATGCCTTTTGGTTCATACAACGAATCTGTTGAACAGGGAATACACACAGCTAACAGATTTATGAGAGAAATTAACTGTGATGCCATTAAGCTTGAAGGCGGCAGACGTTCGGCAGCTGTTGTTAAAGGTATTGTAGAGGCAGGTATTCCTGTATGCGGACATATCGGTCTTACACCTCAGATTTCATCTAATATGGGTGGATTTAAAGTACAGGGCAAGAGTATGGACGCAGTAAACGAGCTTCTTGCAGATGCAAAAGCTATTGAAGAAGCAGGTGCATTTATGATTATGGTTGAAGGTGTTCCTGTTTCCGTATGCAAGTATATAAGAGACAATATTAATATTCCTATAATCGGTATAGGTGCAGGTCCTGAGTGCGAAATACAGGGACTTATATTCCAGGATATGCTTGGTTTTACTGACTGGGTTCCGAAATTCGCAAAGAAATATGCAAATATTGGCACACAGATGCTTGATGCATTTAACACATACCATAAGGAAGTTACAGAAGGCCAGTTCCCAACACCTGAGTATTCATACAATACAAAGGTTGAAGGTCTCGAATAATTTCCGGAAGTATCAAAAAACACGTACTGATTTAATCCCTTAATTTATTAATTTTCCCCAAAACCGCAGAGCTTTTCTCTGCGGTTTATTCTGTATTAAAGCAGATTGTTTTGATTTTTCGGAATGATTTTTATACTATATTTTTAATCAGATTAATAATATTTTCGGCATTTTTTCGTTCCTCAATATTCATTGATGAAAGTACAGCTTCTGTTAGTGCCGTTTTTTCTGCCGGTGATAATTTTTTCTCATTTTCCAGCAAATGTATGTATTTTATAAAGAGCATTACAGTTTCGGTTGGATTTTTTCCTTTTATTTCAGAGCAGAATTTTAAAAGAATAGATTTTTGTTTTTCGCTTAAACATGAAAACTCGTTTCGGTTAAGCATAGTTTCCAATACTGTCATTTTTAATTTTCTCCTTTTCCCATTTGGCTTAAAATAAAAAATGTGTTAAAAACCTGTTTTTCATCAGGTGATAGATACTTTAATGCGGCATCTATAAATTTTTTCCTGTTGAAAACAAATTTTTCCTGCATTGTAATATTTCCGCTCTCGAAATTTTTAAGCTCAATAATTTTTATTAGAGCAAAAAGCTGTTTGCGTATATCCGGTGCAACATAAGGAAGTATATTGTTAAGCACAGCTGTTTGACGTTGAATTTTGTTTTTAAACTGCGGAGCAATATCGGAAGAATTTGTTTCGGTTTTTGAGCTGCAGGTATTGAGCATATTTCCTATAGTCATTAATTTTTCGATATCTGATGGATCCATAAAAATCACCTCATTAATTATTTATTCAAAAATAAAAGATTTAATTCTGATTTTTTAATATATTTATGGTTGAATTGATACAAAAGTCAATAATTTCCTTACAAAAATCGGAATGATACTCTGTTAGTTTGCAGCAATTTACAGTTGAAAATCTTTCCGCAAATGATAGTATAAGCTTCGTACGGATAAAGTCTTTGTTTTTGCTGCCGGACAATATACCCATTACTGCGAGAGAACCTGTCAAAGCACCGCACATTCCGCCTATGCCCAGTCCGTCACCTAAAAGGGAGAGCATACCGATTTCGTTGTCGGTAAGGATTTTATTTTCTAAACTACATATCTTTTTGGCACAAAGCTGACAACAGTTTAAAGAATTTTCTTTGCACAATAAAAACACCTCCTGTAATATATAGTATTTTTACAAAAGGTGTTTTATTTATTAATTTGTTTAATTATTTAAATTCCGCATCGGCAACGGCAGTTGTTATTCTCGTAGCAACGGGTCTATATTTTTTGCTTGACCAACGAGCTTCCTGACTCTTAATCCACATAAAAGCTATAAAGGTAAATATAAGTCCCACAATGAAAGAAACTATTTCTCTGCCGATAAAGTTCTGCATACCGCCAAGGAAGTATCCTGCACCTATACCGAGCATAAAAGCAAGAAACGGTATTCCGTACATAATAAGAACGGCTTTAATAAATCCGTCCGGAGACATTTCTATTTCTACCCAGTCATTTGTCTTTGCGTCACAAAGATTTTCGGCTTCTATAAACATTTCTTTTCCTTCCATGCCTGCTATACAGGCACGGCATTTGGCACAAGCCTCCTGACGCATCATTTTTACGGTAACAAAGTTATCTTTTGTATTTATAACTACGCCTTTTTCTGCCATAAAATTTTCCTCCAGTTCTGTTTAAATATCGGCTAAATCTCTTATAACCTTTGAAGCTATTAAAAGTCCAGCACTTGAAGGAACAAAAGCACAGCTTGCGGCTGTTTTTTTGCGTGTACCTTCAGGGTCTATTGAAAAAGCGGATTTTCTTGGCAATTCTTTTGAATAGACAACGGTAAGTTTTTTAATACCTCGTTTTTTAAGCTCATATCTCATAACCTTAGCAAGAGGGCAGACCGATGTTTTATATATATCGGTAATTTCAAGCTTTGATGGGTCGGTTTTAAAGCCTGTTCCCATAGATGATATGACAGGTATATTAAGAGCTTTTGCCTGCATTATAATTTCTATCTTAGCAGTTATCGTATCAACGGCATCTACGATATAATCCACACCGGATTTTATTATATCATGGTTTCCCGGCAAAAAAAAGATTTTATGTTTCTCAACTACCGCTTCGGGATTAATTTCCTTTATTCTTTCTTCCCAAAGGTCGGCTTTATACTGACCTATATTGGAGTTTAAAGCTATTACCTGACGGTTTATGTTTGATATATCCACAGTGTCGTTATCTATTATTATAATATGTCCTACACCGCTTCTTGCTACAGCCTCTGCAACATAGCCGCCTACACCGCCAAGACCGAAAATCATAACCGTGCTGTTTTTTAATTTTTCAAAGCTTTCTTCACCGAAAAGCATTCTTGTTCTTAAAAATCTATTGTCCATTTTTATCACCCGATATAAGACTATATCAGTAATTTATTAAAAATTCAAGGGCTGAAGCGTCTTTTCATATAAATCCTATCAAATTTCTTCTTTATGAATGCCGTAACGGGAACAGCTATTATCATTCCGCCTATTCCCCATATAGACCCGAATACCGA
>CAKQPE010000069.1 GCA_934256695.1 uncultured Eubacteriales bacterium | reverse complement strand
TTTTACTCGATTTTTTTCAAAAAATCGCAGGGTGTGGGACAGAGTCCCACGGTCTTAGTTCCATAAATTTATATTTTTACACAAAAACCCTTAATGGCAAAAATACCATTAAGGGTTTTAAAAGTTTTATTTAACTATAAGCTGATTGTTTTCAACATCGACCGTAAGTGTAGTGTCCGGAGCAACATCATCGCCTATAATCTTTTTAGCTATAAGTGTTTCTACGTGCTGCTGGATGTATCTCTTTAACGGTCTTGCACCGTAAATCATATCATAGCCATTGTCAACGATAAACTTCTTAGCATCTTCTGTAACAACACAGCTAAGCTCTTTGTCTTTAAGACGTTTATTAAGGTCGGCAATAATAAGATCAACAATAGCTGTTACATTATCCTTGCTTAACGGCTTAAACATTACTATTTCGTCAAGACGGTTAAGAAACTCAGGTCTGAATGAATGTTTAAGAAGCTCATTTACTTTATCTTTTGCTTCCTGACTTATTTCACCGTTTGCCTCAATACCTTCCAGCAAATCCTGTGAACCAAGGTTAGATGTAAGAATAATTATTGTATTCTTAAAGTCAACTGTTCTGCCCTGTGAATCTGTAATTCGTCCGTCATCAAGTACCTGAAGAAGAATATTAAATACATCAGGGTGAGCTTTTTCAACTTCATCAAAAAGAACTACCGAATAAGGACGTCTTGCAACAGCCTCTGTCAGCTGACCGCCTTCTTCGTATCCTACATATCCCGGAGGTGCTCCGATAAGTCTGGATACGGAGAATTTCTCCATGTACTCGGTCATATCAATACGTATGATATTCTTTTCATCATCAAAAAGGCTTTCTGCAAGTGCCTTTGCAAGTTCTGTTTTGCCGACACCTGTAGGGCCAAGGAACATAAACGAGCCTATAGGTCTGTTAGGGTTCTGTATTCCGGCACGACTTCTTAAAATAGCCTCTGTTACTTTTGTAACGGCCTCGTCCTGACCGACAACTCTCTTATGAAGAATATCCTCCATATGAATAAGTTTGTCTCTTTCGCCTTCAACCAGTTTGGCTACAGGAATACCTGTCCATCTTTCTATAATCTTTGCTATCTCCTCGTCTGTTACTTTATTTCTAAGGAGAGTATTTTTGTTTTCTCCGCCTTCTTCTTCCTCAGCGGCTTTAAGTTCTTTCTGTAACTGCGGCAACTTGCCGTATTTAAGCTCTGCTGCCTTGTTAAGGTCGTACTTTCTTTCTGCCATTTCAATTTCGGCATTTGTCTGTTCAATCTGGCTCTTTAACTGCTGAACCTTGTCGATTGAATTTTTCTCGTTTTCCCACTTAGCTTTAAGAGCATTAAACTGTTCTCTAAGTTCTGCAAGCTCTTTCTGTATTTCAGAAAGATGTTCTGCCGAAATCTTATCGTTTTCTTTTTTAAGAGCGGCTTCCTCAATCTCATGCTGAATAATCTTTCTTCTTATAACATCAAGCTCGGTAGGCATCGAGTCAATTTCCGTTCTTATCATAGCACAGGCTTCATCAATAAGGTCGATAGCCTTATCAGGAAGGAATCTGTCCGTTATATATCTGTTTGAAAGTGTGGCAGCTGCAATAATTGCCTGATCCTGAATTTTAACACCGTGGAAAACTTCGTATTTTTCTTTAAGACCACGAAGTATTGCTATTGTGTCCTCAACTGTAGGCTCGGCAACCATTACCGGCTGGAAACGTCTTTCAAGAGCAGCATCTTTTTCAATATACTGTTTGTATTCGTTAAGTGTTGTAGCACCTATACAGTGAAGCTCACCTCTTGCAAGCATTGGTTTAAGTAAGTTGCCTGCGTCCATTGCACCGTCGGACTTACCTGCACCTACTATTGTATGCAGCTCATCTATGAAAAGGATTATCTTGCCTTCGCTCTTTTTAACCTCGTTTAATACAGCTTTAAGTCTTTCCTCGAACTCACCTCTGTATTTTGCACCGGCTATAAGAGAACCCATATCAAGAGAAAATATAGTTTTGTCTCTTAAATTATTAGGCACATCTTCGCTTACTATTCTCTGTGCAAGACCTTCGGCAATGGCTGTTTTACCAACACCAGGTTCACCTATAAGCACAGGGTTGTTTTTTGTTTTTCTTGAAAGAATTCTTATTACGTTTCTTATTTCATCGTCACGGCCAATTACAGGATCAAGCTTTTTGCTTCTTGCCCTTTCAACAAGGTCGTAGCCGTATTTGTTAAGAACATCATAAGTTTCTTCCGGATTTTCACTTGTCACTCTTGCATTTCCCCTTACAGCTTTAAGCTGTTTCATAAATTCGTTTTTGGTAATGTTATATTTTTCAAAAAGCTTCTTTAACGAATTGTTCGGACTGTTTACAAGAGCCATAAATATATGCTCTACCGAAACAAACTCGTCTTTCATATTTTCTGCCATTCTTTCGGCTTCTTCCAAAGCCATGTTAAGCTCACCGGAAAGATACATCTGACCTGAGCCTGAGCCGTAAGGCAGATTTTTTATTTCTCTTTCTGTATCGTTAAGCAAGCCGTTTACGCTGACATTCATCTTAACAAGCATCTGCGGAATAAGTCCGTCGGACTGAGAAAGCAGAGCATATAAAAGATGCTGCTGGTCAATCTGTGTGTTCTTATGCTGAATAGCCAGACTCTGTGCCTGCTGTACTGCCTCAAGAGATTTCTGTGTAAATTTTTGTGTATTCATATACGCACCAATCCTTTCTTGTAGGTTGTACGATTAATATAATTTTTATTATAAACACACTCCGGTTTTTAATGTTAAAAGTTTTACTCAATTTTTTTCAAAAAATTGTGGGGCATTGGGGTGAAACCCAAAGGTCTTTTATTTCTTAAAGAGTATTTTGAGTAGGTTCGGATATGTGTCACCCCGAAGATAACGGGGCAGGCACAGCCTGTTTTGCGTAGCAAAATGCTTTGACCAGGTTTTACGATAGAAAAGCACTTCCGACATTAAACCCTTTGTGCAACTTTATCTTTAAATAAGATTTTCAATAACCTATATTAATCTTTGTTATTTTTTAACTATGAGTGCATTATAGCACCGTTAGCACTCGTTGTCAATGAGTGCTAACAAAAATTTTTAAAATTTTATGTAAACTTTTTATGAACAAAAAAACAGATTAAATCTGCAAAAATGCAAACTTAATCTGTTTATAGTTGTATATTTTATGTCTACCAGTTTAATATTCTTCTATATTTATTACCTGTGTATCAAAACCTTTCCCCAATGCCTGACGACATATTTTATCAAAGGTTTCTGTTTTGTCACTTACATAAAACTCATTTTTTGGAGCTGTTTCACCATCTCTGAGCATATCGTTTTTAATAAGGTAATCTTTAAGCACAAGAGCTGTTTCATACGCCGGATCAACAAGCACAACTTTAGGCCCTACTGTATCGTTTATACATTCTCTTAGCAAAGGATAGTGGGTACAACCAAGAACTATTGTATCTATATTCTTTTCTATAAGCTCGGAAATATATTTCTTTGCCGTAAGGTGTGTAATTTCGTCATAAACCCAGCCTTCTTCCGCAAGAGGAACAAAAAGCGGACACGCCTTTGAATACACATTTACATCTTTTTTAATTTTTAATATTTCCTTTTTATATGCTTCGCTCCGTACAGTAGCCGCTGTTGCTATAATACCTACATTATTGTTCTTTGTAATCTTAGCCGCCTCTGCCGCACCCGGTTTAACAACACCGAATATCGGTACATCGAATGTTTCTTTAAGTTCTTCCAGACTGTTTGAGCTTACGGTATTGCAGGCAATGACAACTGCTTTTACATTTCGGCTTAAAAGAAATCTTATATCCTGTTTTGCAAATTTGGTAATGGTTTCTTTGGATTTGCTTCCGTAAGGTACTCTGGCAGTATCACCGAAATAAACTATCTCCTCATTCGGAAGTTCGTTTATAACTCGGCTTGTTACCGTAAGTCCGCCTACACCGGAATCAAATATACCTATTGGTCTGTTATCCATTTTACCTCCTCCTTATTTTCCGCAGCAGGCAAGGGATATAAGTTCATCAATAAGTTCTTCTATACTCTTTCCGGCACATTCCCAAAGTTTAGGATACATGCTTATTGCAGTAAATCCCGGCAAAGTATTAAGCTCATTAAATACTATTCTGTTTGTTCCGTTTTCAACAAAGAAATCAATTCTTGCAAGACCGGAGCCGTCTACAGCCTTAAATACTTTAAGAGCAACTTTCCTTACTCCGTTTATTATTTCTTCGTCTATCTCTGCAGGAATAACCGTCTTTGATTCCGCATTATTGTATTTTGCGTCATAGTCATAAAATTCCGCTGCGGAAAGAACCTCACCTATTGTGGAAGCCTCCGCCTTTTCAGCTGTTCCCAAAACGGCACATTCAACTTCACGTCCGTCAATAAATTCTTCAACAAGAATTTTTCTGTCGTGTTCTGCCGCAAGTTTAAGTCCGTTTACAAGTTCTTCCTGATTGTGTGCTTTTGTAATGCCTACGGAAGAACCGGCATTTGCAGGCTTAATAAAACAAGGATAACCAAGTTTCTTTTCTATTTTGGTAATAACTGATTTCTTTCCTATTTCATCTCTCATCACACAGACAAAATCTGCCTGATTTATTTTTGCATTTTTGGCTACTATCTTTGTATAAACCTTATCCATAGATACTGCCGAACTTAAAACTCCGCAGCCTACGTAAGGAATCTGTGCAAGCTCCAAAAGTCCCTGAACTGTTCCGTCCTCTCCCCACTTACCGTGAAGAACAGGTATTACAACATCAACAGGAATAATCTTTGCTTTAGTTCCTACTATTTTTATTAAGCCTTTGTGTGAAGCATCAGGACTTAAAATAGCCGGTGTGCCGTATTTTTCCCATTCTCCGTTTTTAATATTTTCAACAGGGCCGTTATAAATCATCCATTTTCCTTCTTTTGTAATACCTACAGGTATAACATAATATTTGGCAGGACTTATATTTGAAATTATTGTAGATGCCGAAACTCTTGAAACCTCATGCTCGGAAGACTGACCTCCGAATAATACAACTATTGTTTTCTTGTTCAAAACTACTCCTTCTTTCTTTTGCAGGCAATTTTTGCCGTTAATATTTTTATTATATTCATTTTTTGCTGTTATGACAACATAAATAAGGTAAAATATTTATTTATAGTACAAGTTAATACAAAAACCGAACCATGAGCATTAAATAACTTTAAAAATCAAAGTATTTCTCTTTATTTTAAAAAAGCCAAACAACCAATAACAGGTCGTTCGGCTTTTTGTTGAAATTATTCACGAAATCTTAATATTCCATTTACTGTTCTAACTGTTTTGCAAGAAATCCTGCCGCTGTCTGGGCAAGCTTTCCCTCTACCTCACCCATCTTTTTATCTGATGATAAAAACATTACTGCACCTATAACATCACCGTCGGATATAATAGGCGTTATAAGCTGATAATTATAGTTTTCGCCTTTTTCGTTTTCCAAAACCTGAACCATGTTTCCGTCACTGCGTTTTGCATTTACTGTATTTCTTGAGTTAATGCATTCTTCCATTGCATTGCTTATATGCTTTTCCAGAAATTCTTTCTTTGCACAGCCGGACACAGCTATAATGTGGTCTTTATCAAGAATACAGGTAATATGCCCTGCCGTCTGTGCAAGGCTTTCGGCATACTCCTTTGCAAACTCCTCAAGTTCACCTACCGGAGAATACTTCTTTAATATTATTCTTCCCTCATGGTCCGTATATATTTCAAGAGAATCTCCCTCTCTTATTCTTAAAGTACGGCGTATTTCTTTCGGTATAACTATTCTGCCAAGATCGTCAATTCGTCTTACTATTCCCGTAGCTTTCATAACTTATATTCCTCCTGAGGTTTATTATACAAATTTAAAATTTGAAATTTATACAATTATTATGGTGAAAATCAGAAGTATTATACATAAACCATGCAAAACTAAACATATATCCTAATAAAACTATTAAATAACAACCGTACTTCCGCCGGATTTTTGTTTCTTTACAATTATCTGCTTATCAATTCTTTCTTTTAATTCCGTTACATGGGATATTATTCCCAAAAGCCTTCCGCTTTCCGTTACTTTTACCAAAGCCCTTACTGCCTGTTCAAGGGATTCTGAGTCAAGAGAACCAAAACCTTCGTCAATAAACATTGTATCTATCTTTATGCCGCCGCATGATGACTGTACCTGCTCCGAAAGCCCCAAAGCCAATGACAGTGCCGCCTTAAATGATTCTCCGCCGGAAAGTGTCTTTATGCTCCTTACACTTGAATTATAATGATCTATAACATCAATTTCCAATCCCGACTGACTTTTTAAATTATCACCTGCTGTTCTTCTTTTCATCTCGTACTGTCCGTCAGTCATTATCATAAACCTTGTGTTTGCCCTATTCAATATTATGTCAAAATATGCTGTCTGCACATATGTCTCCAGTGTCACTCTTTCTTTACCGGAAACTGTACCGTTTGCCGTATCTGACAAAGGTTTAATAACCGTAAGTCGTTTTTCAACTTCGGAAAACTTATTTATTTTCGGTTCAAGTGTTTCCACAGTTTTATTATTTTCCGATATTTTTGATTTAATATTGTCTCTTTCTTCCGTAAAGCTTAATTTTTTATCCGAAAAATTATTTCTTTTTGCATAAAGCTCATCAATATTTTCTTCTTCAATGTTCTCAAGTTGAGCTTTAAGAGTTTCCGCTTCGGCATTATTTTTTATTATTTCTTCCTTTAATAAATCGAAATCGCCCTTTGTCTTTTCTATATTATCTTCTATGACCTTCTTCTTTGTTTTAAGAGATAATATATAATTTTCGGCATCTTTTTTGGACTCATATTTAAGATTTGTCTTTATTTCCGCATACTGTTTTTCAAAAGCGTTTTTCTCGGCTTTCTTTGCCGATATATTATTTACAGAACTGTTTATATATTCTGTTCCCGACTTTATTTTTTCTTCCAAAACAGGAATTTTTTCCTCCGTTATTTCTTTTTTCCTTACATTTTCTTCTGCTGTTTTTCTTCTTTCCGATATTTCCTTTATTTCCGCATAATTACGGCTCTTTATTTCTTCTATTATGTATGCCATATCATCTAAAGTTTTAGCTTTTTTTGCAAAATCATTTCTTTTAAGCTCATTACCTATAGATTCTGCAAAAGTTTTTTTGCTTACAGCTGTATTTTTCTTTTCTTCCATTACCTTTCTCAGCTTTTCGTTTGTTGCTTTAAGTTTTTTTATCTCATCTTCTGTCGGAATTTGAGATTCATACTTTGCCGGTTCCGGGTGATGGATTGAACCACATACGGGACACTTTTTTCCTTCCTCAAGACCTTGCGCCAAAACACCTGCCTGTCCGTCAAAAAACTCTTTTTCTTTTTCAATATAATCCTGATTGGCTTTTATGCTTTCGTTCATTGCCAGAATATATTCTTCCTTTGCAGATAAATACTCGCCTTTTGCTTTCTTATATTCATCAAACAATTTTTCAAACTTAGAAAGTTTTTCCTTTTCCTCTGTTTTTTCTTTCAGCCTGTATTCAATATCTTTTAAAATCTCCCCTGCATTTTTAAGTGTTTCCAATAAGTTTTTCTTTTCGTTAAGTTCCGAATTTAAAGACTTAATCTTTTCTTCTGATTTTGATAAAAGATTTTCTTCTTTTAAAATGTCGTTTGTTATATTTATTATGTTTTCCTCAACTTTATCTGCTTTATCATATTGGGATAGTTTTGAACTTAAATCGTTAATTTCAGACAATAACTTTTCCGCCTCAGGTTTAAGTGCCTGTGCCTTATCAAACTTTTCTTTAAGTTCATTAAGTAACGGTTCTTTTTCGGTTTTAAATTTTTCTGTTTTTTTCAAGCTTTCTTTCGTCTTTATATCTTTTTCGGTTTTTCCTATTATACGGTTTATTTTCTCTATTTCGGTCTCGATACCGTAAATCTCTTTTTCTTTTGTATTAAGTTTTTCTGTAAGGCTTTTCGTAATTTCATTTATCCTATGGCAAAGATTTTCATATCCGTTTGAGTAATCATCTTCATTTATTACATCGCATATACTCTCTATTTCCGTTTTTAATCTATCATATTCATTTTTCAAACTTAGAGCCTGCGATTTTATAATTTCCTGTAATTTAACATATTTTTCCGTAGAAAAAATTTCTCTGAAAAGCTTTGTCCTGTCCTTTGTGGAATCGGTTATAAACCTCATAAAGTCTCCCTGTGCTATCATAGCTATTTGAGAAAACTGCATAAAGTTTACACCAAGTATCTCCTCTGTTTTTGCCGTTACCTGCTTATATCCGCTTATTACTTCTCCCGAAGGAAGTGTAAGTGTGGCATCTGCTTTTTGTTTTGTTATCTTTTCTCCCCTCTTCGAGGCACGCATATACTCCGGATTTCTTTCTATTTTATATAACTGACCTTTGTATTCAAAATCCATCTCAACATATGTCAATGTTTCAGGAGAAGAATACCTGCACCTTAACATAGAAGAATCTCTTACCTTTCCGCTTGCCTCGCCGAAAAGTACAAATGTTATCGCATCAAAAATACTCGTTTTTCCTGCTCCCGTATCACCTGTTACAAGAAAAATTCCGCTTTTACCAAATTTAGAAAGTTCTATTTCTGTCCTTGAGTTATATGGACCAAAGGCAGAAACAATTATTTTTATAGGTCTCATATGTTTTCCTCCTCTGCCATTTCCCAAAGACATCTTATTTCTTCTGTTTGTTCCTCTGTCATTGGCGAATTATTCTGAAGCTCGTAAAATTCCTTAAACAGATCCAAAGGATTTTTGTTTAAATCCGTTTTATTGTTTAAAAAATCTTTGTTTTCCGATGTTCTTATATTTTCATAATCTATCTTCATTATATTCGGATAAATGCTTCTCAGTTTTCCTATAGCATCAATTACTTCTTCCTCATCTGTAAGTGTTATATGAAGATAGTCCTCAACAGCAGTATTTTCGTAATTCTTTCTTTCCGTAAGAAAATCATAGGTGCCTTTTATTTCCCGCATATCGTGCAGAGGAGAAAAAGGTATAAAACTTATTTCGATACTTCCTTTTTCGTTTAATTCAACAACAGTCATACTGTTTTTATTATTTGCCTCAGAAAAAGAATATTTTAACGGTGTTCCGCAGTAACGTATATTTTTTCCCATATTCTGCGGTTTATGAATATGTCCCAAAGCAGTATAATCAAAATTCTCAAATAAATCGGCACTTATGGAATCAACTCCGCCTACAGAGACTTCTTCCGATTCACTTCTTTGTGCCCCCGTTACAAACTGATGTGCAATAATTATGTTTCTCTCGGAAAAATCAATATCTGCTCTGTCCAAAACAGCCTTTAATGCAGAATTATAATCATCTGTTATTATGCCTTCTTCAAAAAAATTTTTTATAACTGCCGGCTTTATAAACGGAAGCATATATATGTTTACTTTACCGTATTCATCTTCAAACTCATGTTTTTCAAGTTCTCCGTTATATACATGAGAAAAATAAACACCGCCGTTTTGCATTATATCGGCACCAAAAGCGATTCTTTTTGCCGAGTCATGGTTTCCGCTTACAGCAAATATTTTTACATTCATTTTAGCCAATTCAGTTATAAATAAGTCAAACAACTCTACTGCCTCTGCCGGCGGAATACTTTTATCGTATATATCTCCCGCAATTAAAACAGCGTCGGCATTTTCCGCTTCTTTTACTACCTGTTCCAGAATATATCTCTGGTCATCAAGCATCGAAAACTCGTTTACACGTTTTCCAAGATGCAAATCTGAAATATGTATAAATTTCATTTTAAATTCTCCTTATAAGACCTTAAAACCGTAGACTCTGTCCATACCTGTGAACTTTTGAAAAAGTTCAATTAAAACTTTTATCAAAATGCAATTTTATTGCGTTTTTCGGGAAAATATATTGCTGATTTAAAAATTCACAAGCTGTCGCTTAAAACTGTATCCACTTAAAAACAGATAAAGCTAAAAAACTATCCGATAACTTTAAATATTTGTGTTTTTAAG
>CAKQPE010000068.1 GCA_934256695.1 uncultured Eubacteriales bacterium | reverse complement strand
CTTATAATTTTGTTCCGAAAAACGCAATGTAATTGCGTTTTGATAAAAGTTTTGATTGAACTTTTTCAAAAGTTCATGGGGTTTGGGGTAACGCCCCAAGGTCTTCCATAAATTTATTTTCCCAAACAAAATAGCCCTTAAACATCAGTTTAAGAGCCGTTTTGTATTAAAAATTTTATTGATTTTTGCTATACCATATCCGTAAATCCAATTACCTTATTGTTCTACAGCTTTAAGCAGGTCAATAACAGATTCTATTGAACGCTTGTTTACCAGTCTGCCGCTTACCTCTCCGCATGAGGCTGTATAGTAATCGTTGTCATACGGTGTATAATATACCGTAATGTCAGCATAGGCAGAATCTTTAAAATGATACGTTATAACAAAACTGCTGTCATTTGGCTGAACATTTTCTGCCTCAATACTATGTGATGAACTTACTATACCCGAAAGCTTATTGAAAAATGCCGTTACAGAATCATTATCCTTTGACATATCTATATTATACGTTTTGCCATCTAATACAGCCTCTATACTGTCTACAACCGCTTTTTTCGCTGTACATACAGACTGCGGAAGATATTTGTATGGGTCAAGATATTCTTTCAATGCACTTACCGTTTCACTGTCGGCAAGACCTACTATGGAAGAACCGTCAAATGATATATATGCCGAACCGTCATCATTTGTTTTTCCCATATACATTTTTACGTTTTTTCCGGAATAATTAAGACTGTAGTATACTCTGCTGTCTCTTAAACCATAGTTTTCCAAATCGCTTTCCGTAGGCGAAAACATCACACACTGAGAAGCCGCTGCATTTTTCAGCTTAATTATAATTGTGTCTATTTTGTTTACATCAACAAAAACACTGCTTGAAAACGGCTTGCCGAAAGTCCACTGTGAACTGCTTCCCAAAGGATTGTTGTCATCTTTTTCTCCCTTGTTTATTACTGTGTCGCTTTCACCGTTTACAATCTCAAGAGTTGAAAGCGTACTTCTTGACAAATCCGAAAGGTTAAAAGCAGCTGCATAAGAATTAATATCAGCTGTAAGCTGGTCACCTACGGATTTATTTATTATGTATATGTCTTTAGAGCCTTCCTCACATACATAATAACGGTTTATATTTTCATTAAAGTTTCCGATAACATACTTTATGCTTGTTCCCTGTGAATCGGTAACTGTAATGGTTGTTTTAGGGTTGTCAAGACCGTATTTTTCATAATCTCCGTCAGATGAAATCTTTCTTGCCGCCGTAAGATTATTTGCCTTTTCTATTAATTTAGACAAGGCATCAGAGCTTATAGGGAAATTTTCCTTTCCTTCCACTGTCCAGCTTGTTCCGTTAAAGTTTATTGCAAAACTACCGTCTGTTCCTTCCGACTGTATAGAAACTATATCGTCTGTTGTTCTTTCGTTTGCCACATAAACATTTGTATCGGCAGACATATTTTTTATATTGGTGTAATGCATTGCACCATATGCCGCATAAACAGCAATATTAAGCACCAAAAGAATTACAACTGCTTTTATCTGTTTGTTTTTCATCAGCGGTTCCTCCTTCTGTACCATACCGCAAGACCTAATACAGCCACCACTGACGGAACAATGCCTATAAGTATTATTTTCCATATTCTGCTCTGAGCCGTGCTTACGGTAAGTGTTCCGAGGGACGTATTTTTTCCCGATACAGATACGGAAACATCACTGCCGCAGAGATAATTTACCATATTGGAGAATATCTGCTCATTTGTATTGCCTATCATTTTCGATGTATCCGATGATATGAACTCGCTTGTTGTTACCCATACTATTTTTGTATCAATATTTTCATATTTTTCCTCAACACTTACAGCCAGTGAGTATGGGCCTTTCGGTGCAGACTCATCTTTTTCGTATGTTTCATCTGTTATTATATAAGCCTTGTCGGTTGTTGTAAAAAGGTCTGTTACCTTTACAGTGTCTCTTAAAGAGCTGTTCTTTACAACAGCCTGTGCCAAAGGCATTAATGCCGAAAGACCGCTTTCGTTAATCGGCTTTGTTATACTGCTTTTTCCGTCAAGTGTGGGTATTATGTAGTACGGGTATCCGCTTAAACATTTATCCGAAGCACCTTCCATAACAACACCGTCTACGGTAGATACACCGTAAGTTGACATTATTGCCGATATATTGCTGAGCTTTGACGAATTATAATCCGTTATAAGCAGAAGCTTTCCGCTGTTTTCAAGATATTTTTCAAGTTCTGCCGCCTCTGTCTGATTTAAATCCGAAGAAGGAGCGTATATAAATACACACTGTGCATCTTGCGGTATTTCTCCAGATGAAAGGAGATTAAGCTCTTTAAGCTCTATTCCGGCTTTGTTTAATGATGCCGTAAGGCTGTCATCAGGTGTTTTTTCACCGTGACCTTCAAGGGCATACAAAACAGGCAGATTATCACTTGTAACATACTTAATTGCATTTGTAAGATAATCTTCGCCGTTAAAGGCTGTATATGTAGCTATATTTGAGTAGTCTATTATCTGGTTTCGCTTTGCCGAAGAAACTATAATGCTGTTGTCACTTAATTTATCACTGCCATACTGAGCTTCAAAGTTCGGATAAACGGCAGGGTCTATGGTGCTTACGTGTATGCTCGGACTTAAAGAAGCATATCTTTCCAGCATATCCGTAAGGGTATTGTCCTCTTTTCTGGGTGTGCATATGCGATATATTTCTATATCGTCTGTAAGTGCCGAAAGAACTTCCTTTGTATTGTCGGAGAGTGTGTGGAGACCTATTTCCGTTGTATCCAATTTTGTTTTTTCAACGGGAAGTTCACTTACAAGCATATTTGCACCTACCACAAGAGCCGTAAACAAGGCACATATTATAATACTCATACTTCTTGGCGAAAATTTTTGTCTTTCATCTTTTTTGTTGTTGGTTTCCATTTATCTCCACCTCCTTTTGTTTTCTGACTGAATAGTAAGGCAGATAAAAAGTGCGGTAATACTTACAAAATACACTACAGCCGTCAAATCAAAGACACCGTTTGTAAATGAGTCTATTTTCCCAAAAACGGAAAAGCACTGGACAAAAGCAGTAAATTTTCCCGTAAGGAAAGAATTAAATTTTAAATATATTACCGCCAGCGGTATTTCCATAATAAAGGCCGCAATTAAAGTAATAACCCATTTCTTGGTTACAAAGAAAATAACGGCACATATCAAAACGGCACAGACTGTAAATGCCTTAAACGAAAAAGCCGATGCCGAAGAAATGTTTCCTGATATTGACGGTATAATATACGCTATAAGCAATATGCCGAAACATAAAATAGCCGCTATTATCTGGTTTTCCGTCAAAGACGAAGTAAACATACCTATTGAGCAAAGTGTGCATTCAAGAAGGTAAAAAGCAAATATACAGCTTAAAGCCGTTTTTATGTTTACCACACCGTACATTGTAAGTATAAACGGATAAATACAAAGCACCAGTGCCGGTATAAGAGTTATTGTTGCCAGTGCAAAAAATTTGCCCAAAACAATGCTCTTTACATCTATAGGCAAAAGACAGAGAAGTTTGTCCGTCTTTTGCTTTTTCTCATCGGAGAAAACACGCATTGTAAGCAGTGGTATTGCAATAAGCAATACAAAGCACATATCCTTAACCACATATTCAAATGCAGGCGAATAGTAAACAAAATTTACAAGGCTTGTGTATATTCCCGCACTTAAAAGCATAAATGCAAGAAACACATATCCTACTGCCGTTACGGAATAGAGCTTCAATTCTTTTTTGTAAATAGAAAGCATTTTACTTTACGCCTCCTGTCTGTGCTGTCTGCTCGCTGTCCTCAACAAGCTCAAGGAAAATTTCTTCCAGAGAGTTTTTCTTTATATAGAGCGAAAGTATAGGACAGTCTGCTGAGCTTAATTTATAAAACAAATCTTTTCTTGGGTCGGCATTTGGCATAAAACCGAAAGTATATGTATTTTCGCCATCTGATTTTTTCGGCGAAAGTATTCTCTCGTCACTTTTTAGAATATCAAGCACCTTTTCGCCCCCAATAGCCTCAAGAACGGCTGTCTTTTCGGTATTTTCGTTTCCTATAAGGTTTTCTGCCGTATCAAGAGCCACCAATCTGCCGTGGGATATAATCATAATATTTGAGCATACGGCACTTATTTCCGAAAGAATATGACTGCTTAAAATAACTATATGGTTTTTGCCCAGATCCAGAATAAGATTTCTTATTTCTATAATCTGTTCCGGATCAAGACCTACCGTAGGCTCGTCCAGTATTATAACTGGCGGCTTGCCCAGTATTGCCTGTGCAATACCTACTCTCTGGCGATAGCCTTTGGAAAGATTTTTAATAAGCCTGTTTTTCATAACGGATATATTTGTTCTTTCCATTACTTCGTTTACGGCATCTTTCAGTTCCGATTTAGGTACTTTTTTTGCCTCGCCTACGAATGTAAGATACTCATAAGGTGTAAGTTCCTCATATACAGGTGGAATTTCCGGAAGATAGCCTATGTTTTTCTTTGCCTCCTCCGGATTTTCAGTCATACTTACACCGTTTATAATTATCTCTCCCGCTGTAGGTGAAAGACAGCCCGTGATCATATTCATAGTTGTGCTTTTTCCGGCTCCATTAGGGCCGAGAAAGCCGAACACGCAGTTTTTGTCTATTGAAAAGCTGAGCTTATCAACAGCCTTAAAACTGCCGTATATTTTTGATAGTTCCTTTATCTCAATCAAAGACATTTACCTCCTTGAAAAATAAAATCAGGTATAAACCCAATAAAAATAATACCAGATTATTGCTTTTTCTTCAATGAAAAAAAAGACCGTAGGGTTTCACCCCACTGCCCCGACAATTTTTTGAAAAAAATTGAGTAAAACTTTTATCAAAACGCAATTACATTGCGTTTTTCGGGAAAAAATTATAAATTATCAATAAAATTTTACTTTTCTCAAATTTGCCAAGTAAAATCAATTTTGCACTGCTTTTAGCCGTCCCTGAAAGGGAAGGTGTCACAGCTTGCTGTGACGGAAGGGTTTAAACAAACACTAAACTTATATTTAATACAAAAATCCCATGACCAAATCATGGGATTTTATCAAAAGTCCTGCTTTATTTTTTTAAATTATGTGTATGGAGTGTTTTTTACACCATAAGCAGTAAAACAAGAAGTCCAAGTATCACCCTGTATATACCGAAAACCGTAAAGTCATGCTTTTTAATATAGCTCATAAGGAACTTAATAACAATTACGGACACAATAAACGCAACTGCCATTCCAAGCAGCAGTACTATAAGCTCCGCTCCCGTAAAGGCAAAACCGAACTTCAAAAGTTTAATTCCGCTTAAACCGAACATAACCGGTACTGCCATAAAGAATGTAAATTCCGCAGCAGCTACTCTTGAAACACCTATAAGCAATGCACCTATAATAGTAGAACCGGAACGTGATGTTCCCGGTATGATTGAAAGCACCTGAAACATACCTATCATAAATGCCGTTTTATAATTAATCTCTTTTAACTTGTTTACCTTAGGTATTCGTGTTTTGTTCCATCTTTCAACAACTATAAACGCAATACCGTAAACAATAAGCGTAAGTGCTATCACAAATGGTGTATGAAGATGTGCTTCTATGTAATCATCAAAAAGCAGAGTAATAACTGCTCCCGGTATACATGATACCGCAACCTTTATCCACATACGTATTATTCCCATTTTAACCATAGGTCTTGTTTTATCCTTAAAATTAAAAGGAAACATCTTCTTCCAGAATATAAGTACAACGGCAAGTATTGCTCCAAGCTGAATAACGACAAAGAACATTTCCTTAAATTCATCACTCATGGACAGCTTAATATACTGGTCTACAAGGAGCATATGTCCCGTTGAGCTTATAGGGAGCCATTCGGTAATGCCTTCTACTATACCGAGAAAAATAACTTTTAAAATTTCCGCAATGCTTAACACTTTTATCTGATCCTTCCGTTTTTTATTTATTACAGTCTGTCTTTATAAAATTCAGTCAATATTTTTATGAAAAGCTCATCTCTTTCGGATATTGCCTCAACGTCTTTTCCGTCTGAATAATCATAAAATCCAAGACCGTTTTTAACTCCGAACCCACCCTTTTCTTCAACAATTTCTTTCATAAGAGGTATTTCATTCTGGTCTGATAAATCCGGTACAAGATACTTTGAAATTCTGTTGAATGTATCAAGACCGCCTATATCCGCAACCCTAAAAGGTCCTATACAGGCATAACGCATACCGAGACCGTATTTTACAACATCATCTATATCCTCAACATCAGCCCAACCGTTTTCAGCTATATATGCCGCTTCTCTAAGTATGGCATACTGTAGCCTGTTAAATATAAAACCGGCACATTCTTTCTTTACAACAACGGCTTTTTTATGTATATTCTCGCAGACCGCCTTTACCGTTTCAACTGTTTCGTCAGCTGTATTTTCACCACGTATAATTTCTATAAGCGGCACAAGATGCGGCGGATTGATCCAGTGCATACCCGCAAATCTTTCGGGATTTTTAAGTTCTTTTGACATTTCACTTACAGAAAGACCCGATGTATTGGTAACTATTATACAATCCTTCGGTGCAGTATCGGAGATATATCTGTAAAATTCCTTTTTTACCTCCATATCCTCAACAATAGTCTCTATTATATATTCTGCATTAGCAAAACAATTACTGTCTGTTGTAAGTTTTATTGATTTTTTAATATTTTCGGACTGCTCCGCTGTAAGTATGCCTGCTTTAACAGAGCTTTCCTGATTTATATCAATAAGCTTAACAGCCTTCTGTATTGACTTTTCACTTCTGCCCAAAAGAATGGTATCATAACCATATTGTGCAAAAATCTGAGCCATAGACGCACCCATTACACCGGGACCGTATATTACTATTGATTTTATATTTTTCATCTTCATTACCTCCTTTTTATTAGTATAATATCACATGAAAAAAAAGTCGATAATTTTTTATAAACTAAAACCGTGGGACTAAACCTCGAATATAAATTTATCTAAGACCTTGGGGCGTTGCCCCAATACCCCACAAGCCTTTGAAAAGGCTTGACCTAAACTTTTGTAAAATACCATGGCAGAGCCATGGTATTTTTGGAATAATTCAATATATTTTTTCCCGAAAAACGCAATGTAATTGCGTTTTGATAAAAGTTTTACTCGATTTTTTTCAAAAAATCGCAGGGTTGTGGGACAGAGTCCCACGGTTTTAATCAGTCCGATAAATTTTTATTTACGATGCCGTCAGTTCAAAAAGTCTCTGCTGTAACTGCCTTCTGTAATGGCTGTTGTGCGTAACTCTTATGTGGCTCGTTATAAGGCGTATATCCGTTGAAATCGGTATCCTGTGATGCTCCACATTATTGCGTATAACAAGTGCCGCCCTCATACTTCTGCAATGGGTATGCAGTTGAAAATTATGCGGGTTATAAACTATCCATTCATTTTGGTTGCGACGAGACTTTTTAATTTTAAGCATTTTGTACCTCCAGACATAATAAAAATAAAAAGACCGTGGAACAAGCACTATATTCCACAGCCTTTAGGGGTAAAATTTTTTGTTTTAAAATGCGGTTTACGTAAATATGTACTACAGAATATATTTTTTTATAATCCATACCGTCACCGCCTTTTTATTATTCTACTTAAACTATATGTCTTACAGCTTTATAATATAAATTTTTTATGTTAAAATCAATAAAAACCATGTTAAATTTTAAAATCATATAAATTCACTTTTTTAATACGGCATATTTGGGAATAAGGTCTCAAAATCTTTAACCTTATGTATATATTTTTTAACATCTATGCATTATAAGTATAAAAAATAAAAGTCGTTAACGGAGGTATAAAAATGGATAAAAGAACAGAACAACTTGCCAAAAACTTAGTAAACTACTCCTGCCATGTGCAAAAAGACGAAAACGTGATGATAAGCTGTGTAGGCCACGCACCTTTGCCACTTGTAAGAGCCATTGTAAAGGAAGTATATAAAGCCGGAGGAAAACCATATGTAGAACTTAAAGATACTTCCGTAGAACGTGAACTCCTTATGCATATGACAAAAGACCAGCTTAAACTTATGGCTGAAAACGAATGTGAAAAAATGAAACAGATGCAGGCATATATAGGCATACGTGGCGATGACAACGCCTCAGAGCTTTCCGATGTACCGCACGAAAAAATTCAGATGTACTCATCTCTTTTTACCCGTCCCGTAAACGATATTCGTGTTCCACATACAAAATGGGTTGTCCTCAGATACCCTACAAACTCAATGGCACAGTCTGCCAAAATGAGTCTTGAAGCCTTTGAGGATTATTTTTACAATGTATGCAATCTTGACTACGGAAAAATGAACGATGCTATGGACAGTCTAAAAGACCTTATGGAAAGAACAGATAAGGTACGCTTAATTGCAAAGGATACAGATATTACGTTTTCAATAAAAAATATTCCTGCCGTAAAGTGTGCCGGAGAATGTAATATTCCCGACGGCGAAGTATACACCGCACCTGTAAGAAACTCCATAAACGGAAAAATAACATACAACACACCAAGCGAATATAACGGCTTTACATTTGAAAACGTAAGTCTTACATTCAAAGACGGAAAAATAGTAGAATGCAGTGCAAACGACACTGAGCGAATAACAAAAATCTTTGACACCGATGAAGGTGCAAGATACGTGGGAGAGTTTGCAATAGGTGTTAATCCATATGTAACAAAGCCTATGAACAACATATTGTTTGACGAAAAAATAATGGGAAGCATACATTTTACACCAGGCGAATGTTATGATGACGCACCAAACGGCAACTCATCTGCCATTCACTGGGATTTAGTGCTTATACAGACACCGGAATACGGCGGCGGTGAAATATATTTTGATGATGTATTAATAAGAAAAGACGGAAGATTTATTCTCCCGGAACTCCTTTGTCTCAATCCGGAAAATTTAAAATAATCAGCTGTAATTTATAAAAAATATTACCGAAAACAACTTAATGTCATTAAATAAAAATAACTGTTTAGGTCATATAGAGCAAAGCCTTAAATATTGAAAATTTTTCGGCAATATTATATAATTTTATACAAAATAAAAATCCCCTTTACGGAGGCATTAAATTGACACAGAAAAAATTATATACTATAGGCGATATTTCCGACATATGTGGTGTGCCTATCAAAACACTGCGATATTACGATGAAATAAAACTGCTTGTACCCGAAAAACGTGATTCCGAAACCAACTACAGATATTATACAGAAGACCAGATGTTAACCCTGCACAATATAAGAAAACTTAAAAATTACGGGTTTTCTCTTGAGGAAGTTCATAATCTTGTTTATAACAGTGATATTGATGTTTTACGTAAGAGTTTAAGCACACGTCTTAAAGATATTCACGAAAAAATAACGTCTTTCCAAAATCTTTATAACGAAATACAAAATTCAATAGAAAAAATTGACATTAATCTTTCCCAAAAAGACAACATTTTTATTGAAGAAGTGCCGTCACGTGGGCTTATTTACACCATAAGACACGAAAAAAATTTTAAATCCGATATAATACCTGTATCTCGCTGGTTTGAAGTTTTTGAAATAATAAGAAAAAATCGCCTTAAAGCCGAAAGTTCGATAATGGCAACATACCATAATCAGCCTTTGGAGCAGTTTTTAAAAAGTGACTGTGAACTGGAAATAAGCATGGCTGTTGAGGACAGCCCGTCTTTTCCTTTCTACAAAAAGACACCGTCATTCAGAGCTGTATGTACATTTCACCGTGGGTCTCTTTCCGGTTTAATCAATACATACGCCAAAGCCATAAAATGGCTTAATGCACGAAATATGCAGATAAACGGTGCTATTACCGAGGAGTTTTTAATATCACCTACAGACGTAAATGATGAAAACGACTACCTCACCAAAATAATTATCCCTGTAAAATAAGAAAATTTAAAGACCTTGGGGCGTTGCCCCAATACCCCACGATTTTTTGAAAAAAATCGAGTAAAACTTTTATCAAAACGCAATT
>CAKQPE010000067.1 GCA_934256695.1 uncultured Eubacteriales bacterium | reverse complement strand
TGGCGGAGTAGCTCAGTTGGCTAGAGCACGCGGTTCATACCCGCGGTGTCGAGGGTTCGAATCCCCCCTCCGCTATTAATTATAAAAGTGTTAAGTCATTGACTTTACACTTTTTTTGTTTGTAGCGAATAGTTAAAAGATTTGGTCGTTTATAGATTTTTATTTAAATTAAAATTACCACCTGAACAGTGGTAATTTTGATTTTCTGAATATATTATAATATTAATTAATATTAAATACATCTTCTATTATTACAAGGCAAAATACGGCGATAAAAAATAGAATAAAGCTGAAAAGAATATAACCGATACAGCGTAAATTACGGCTTGAATTACGACACAAGGGCATAAATTTTATCGAAATTCCGATATAGTTATTTAATGCAGCAACTATACCAAAAAGTGCCATAACGATAAAAACTCTGTTTAGCCATAAATCAGCCGATGGGTTATTTTTTACTTTTGTCGGTTCATATGAAAATGCACAGATAATAATAATATATCCCAAAACGGCTAAAATCATATGAAAAGGATTATTGTTTCTGAATCCGGGTGGAAGAAATTTTTTATACTGTGATGAATCGGTTACATATTTTTTGGAATCCGTTTCGTTGTTTTTAACAATAAATTTTTTCCTTTTATTTATGGCATAAAGTATTGAAGATATATTTTTAAATCGTTCGGAAGGTTTTAGTTTAGTACATTTTTTTATTATGCCGTCAAATGTATGGGTATTTATTTTTAAAGATTGCTGAAGTTCTTTCAAAAGTACTCCTACAGCATATATATCTGTCTGAGGAGTGGAAGATCCAAAGCCATATTGTTCAGGTGCAGCATAACCCTGTGTGCCTATAAGCATTGTGTCACTTTCTTCAAGGACTTTTTTATATTTTGCCGCATTGAAGTCAAGAAGGACAACGTGGTCGGAATATGTAATAAGTATATTTGACGGCTTTATATCACGGTGGACTATAGGCGGCGAAGAACTGTGAAGTTTTTCAAGTATTACACAAAGCTCTGATATATATTTTTTGATTGAATTTTCACTCAGACTGCCTTCGTTAATTTTATCTGAGAGAGAATTGCCCGAAATATATTCTTCGATTATTGCAAGAACGGAAGTGTTTCGGCAGTATCGTCACAGAAAACTGAGGAGCAGACTTCTGAACAGGAAATTACATATACACCATATACAGTTTCGCAGTTAATGAGTGACCTTGATACAAATGCTTTAGGTGCATCTGAAAAATACAAAGGACAGTATGTTGAATTAACAGGAAAGCTGAATGCCATTGACAGTGACGGAAAATATATAGATATTGTATCCGGAGATGACGAATTTGAATTTATAGGCGTTACCTGCTATATAAAGTCAGATGAACAGAAAGCGGTAATAATGTCTGCATCAACAGGAGACACACTGGTTGTAAAAGGAAAAATAACCGATGTGGGAGATGTTTTGGGATATTATTTAAATATTGATGAAATAGCGAAACAGTAAGACAGTAATATCAGTACAGCCGATATTTGAATTAAAAATTCATTTATCGGCTGTTTTTATGAAGAAAAAGAGAAAGATTAGGCTTTAGTTATTATAGTCACATTTCTGGCAGTGAACGGCTGTACTGTTAATATCTGATTTAAAATATGCTCCTGACCATTTGCAAATTTGTTGAAGCAAAGAAATTATAGAGAGAACTTTTTCTGTAAGTTTATATTCCACATGAGGCGGAATTTCGTTATACCTTATTCTAAGGATAATACCGTTTCCGCAAGTGATGCCAAGGCAATGGAAAGCTACCGGATTAAAGGCACAGCTGAGTATATTACAGAAGGAAAAGTTGTTGATACATTTAAAAAAGTTGTATCCGATATATTCAAGGTTGATTTGATAATTACACCGGAAAAAGTTATAGTTACAACACCGAGACCGGACAACAAAAAAGAACTTTATTGAACTAAGACCTTGGGGTTTCACCCCAAACCATGAAAATTTTTTGAAAAAAATTTAGTAAAACTTTTATAAAAATGCAATTACATTGCATTTTTCGGAACAAAATTATAAATTATATTATTAAGATTTTGATTTTCTAAAGCTTTATCGAATAAAATCTTCTTTGCCTTGATTTTAAAACGTAAATCCTGTATCTGTTGCCGTAAACATTGCCGGAGCCTATTTCCGGAGGCACATGGAATGTGCGGTCTTAAAGAGATTTTTGAAGGTGCAGGGAACTTTTTTAAAAAAGTTCCTGCAAACCCCACTTTTCCATTTGGAAAAAATTAAATTTAATACGTTTTATTAAAACTTTGTATAAAACAAAATTCCCATCATCCGTCACAGCTTACGCTGTGCCACCTTCTCCACAAGGGAGAAGGCTTAAAAGGCTGCACTTTTTATACGCTAAACATAAATAAAATGGTATAATCGTTAAAAAGGGGTGATTATCAAAAAATTCCATAAAGAAAAAGTTGATAAAGGTTTTAAATTTTTTTATTACGGATTAAGCTACAGACGGAGAATGATACGGGATTTATATTTTTTGCCGATATATATTTTAGTATTGATATATGCAAAAAAGAACGGTATATGGGGAAGATATTATAATACAGTTGCGGTAATACTTATATTGATATATATTTTTGAGTTTATATACAACTATAAAAAATATATAAAAGAGAAAAATGAAAAAAGCAGTGAAAATAAATTTTTACGGGAGGAAAAATAAAAATGGAAAACATACTTTTGGTAAATTCATGTATAAAAGGCAGGGAGGAGTCAAGAACATACGAGCTTGCCACATTTTTTATAAACAAATACGTTCATGGCAGAAAAGATGTAAATATTAAGGAAATAGCTGTAAATGAACTTAATATAAAACCTTTTACAAAAGAAATGATTGCTGAACGTGATGATGAAGTAAAAGAGAAAAAGACAGATAAACTTATAAAATTGGCAAAGGAATTTGCACAGTATGATACGATTGTCATTGCCGCACCCTATTGGGATATGATGTTTCCCTCAGCTTTAAAGATTTATTATGAACACATATCGGTTTCGGGAATTACTTTTGCTTACGGACAAAAGGGTGAGGAAATAGGACTTTGCAAAGCAAAAAAGGCGGTCTATATTACAACGGCAGGAGGATATATAGGCAACAGAAATTTTGGTTATGAATATACAAAAAGTCTTTTTAATTTTATGGGAATAAATGATATATATTTTATAAAAGCAGAAGGCTTGGATATAATTGGAAATGATGCGGAAAAAGCTATGATTGAAGCTAAGAAAGAAGCAGAAATATTAAGCGAAAAGATATAATAAAAACACCATGAAACGAAGTTTCATGGTGTTTTTTACTGCGGAAGATGGGACTTGAACCCACACCACCACTGAAGGGACAGGAATCTGAATCCTGCGCGTCTGCCATTCCGCCACTTCCGCAAAGTTACTTAACATACCTATTATACAATATAGTATTTATTCAGTCAACGAAAATTTTAAAAGTAATAAATATAAATTTATAGAATACTAAATCTGTGTGGGTTTGTCCCGCAGATGCAAGCGATGAACCGCAAAGTATACACTATGAAGAAACCGAGACAATCTCAGATTGTTTCCAAAAAGCAAATTTCCGGCTATGAAAAGGTTTTAAACACTGTAAACAGGATTTTATAAGGCTTTGATGTGAATAAATCCAATTTTTGCAGGGTACACTATTCTCGGTGATTTAAAATGAATAAAGCAAAGACAATAATATTCGGAATAATAATAGGTCTTACAAATGGTATTTTCGGTTCCGGCGGTGGTGTATCTGCCGTATATATGTTTGAAAAATATGCTCGCCTTGATGCAAAGAAAAGCCACGCAACGGCTGTTGCCGTCATACTTCCCGTTTCTGTTGTATCGGCGGCAATATATCTTTTTAAAGCCGATATTTTGCTTAAAAGTATATTGCTTGCTTCTGCCGGCGGAGTTACAGGCAGTATTTTGGGTGCATTTCTTTTAAACAAAGTATCCGATAACATTATCCATAAAATATTCGGTTTTTTTATGATAATATCGGCAGTGAGGATGATAATGATATGATTTTGTTTTTATCAAGTCTTTTTTCCGGTATACTCGGCGGCATGGGTATAGGCGGAGGCACAATTCTTATACCTGTGCTTACTTTCTTTACCGATTATACACAACAGCAGATACAGGGAATAAACCTAATTTATTTTATTCCGTCGGCGGCTATGGCAGTAATAATACACCTAAAAAAAGGTAATATAGAAAAGAAAATAATAAAACCTATTGTTTTTTCTTCCGTTCCCGCCTGTGTTTTAGGTGCATTTCTTGCTATGCTGATTTCAGGGAACATATTAAGAAAAATGTTTGCCGTTTTTCTTATTTTAATAGGCATAGGTGAAATTTTTAAAAACAATGCACGCAAATAAATTTGAATAGTAATTGGAAGCGGTTTATGATATACTAAAAAATAATATCAGTACAGTGAATTTAAATTTATTTGTCGGAGAACAGATATGAAATTTATTGAAAATGTATTTGTAAGCGGAATTGACGATACAAAAACCGTTTTTTACAGTCTGAAAAAAAATATACCTTTATTTAATATTTATCTTGTACTTGTAGACAAGGAAAAGAAAAGCGTAATTTTATCCTCTTATGAATATTTTAAAAATGACAACTACAAAGATATGTATACAGCCGCAGTATGTTCAGGCAAATACAATGCCTACCGAGTATATGAAGAAATGGTTAAATATGCCATAAAAAATAACTGGAATATTTCCGACATAGGCAGAAATCTTATAGCAGAAAAATAAAAATGTCAGCATTATTAAGGTGATTGAATGATTATATCAGCAATATTTTTAATTTTAAAAATAATAGGAATAATTCTCCTTTTTGTCCTGTGTGCCGTTATTGCAGTCAGCTTAATTCTGTTATTTTCCCATATAAATTATTATATTAATTTCGGAAATGATGACAGTACATATTTTAAAATGCGTATAAGCTATATTTTCGGCATTATAAAAGCGGCTTTTGTCTACAGGGACGAAAATTTCCGATATGCGGTAAAAATAGGGAAAAAGACCGTATTTCCGAAAAAAGGCAAAGCCAAACCTTATTCCGAAAAAAAGAAAACTGTGCCTGCCGGTGATGTTGTTTCAAAAGAAGAAAGAGCGGAAATTTTAAACGAAACAAAAGCTGATTTTTCGGAAAAAACAATTTCTTCTTCCGAAAAAGAAGACTCAGTAAAAACAGAGCCTAAGAAAGAAGTAAAAAAAGAAATTAAAAAATCGGAAACAAGAAATATCCCGTGGGAGGAACGGTTTAAAAACATTCCTTCCGATGACAATACCGATTTTGAAATAAAGCGAATTAAAATAAGTGATTTTGAGTCTTTTGAAGATACAGAAGAAAATATAAAAGAAGAACCGGAAAAAGAAAATACCGAAGAAACAAATATATCCGAAGAAGAAAACAAAGAAGAATCTTTAAATTTAAAATATTTCATAGAACTTCCTTTTGAGGATATACAAACAATACTGTCGGGAATATATAACTTTTTAAAAAGTTTTCTTAAAACAGTTCTTCCCAAATCCGTTTCCATAACGGCAGCAACAGGGCTTGGCAATCCCGAATATACAGGTCTTTTGCTTGCTTTCAGCTCAATAATAAAGGGAATGTTTATTGAAAAATTAAATATAACGGGAGATTTTGATAATTTAACCTTTAACGGAAACGGTAAATTCAGAGGACGATTTACTTTAGGATATATTCTTTTTATTTCATTAAAACTTTTGATAATAAAACCGATAAGAAAAATAATATTTATATTTATAAAAAACAAATGAAACTGAGGTGTATTTCATGGCAGAAAGCGTAAAAGAAAATATCAATGCTCTTTGTGAAAAGCTTGGAGAATTTATATCATCAAAAACAGTTGTAGGCGAAGCCGTTACCGTAGGCGAAATAACTCTTATTCCGCTTATTGAGGTTTCTTTCGGTATGGGTGCAGGCGGAAACGAAAAATCCGGCAAAAACGGCGTTGCAGGCGGTATGGGTGCAAAGGTTGCCCCAAATGCCGTTATAGCCATAGTAAACGGCAATGTTCAGCTTATAAACATTAAAAACCAAGATGCACTTAACAAAATTATAGACCTTGCACCTTCCATTGCAAACAAACTTAATTTTAATGCGGCATTTAAAAAAGCAAAAGAAAATTTATCCGAACCCGAAACAGCTGACTTTGAATAAATTTTGTTTAAAAAAGAGCATATTCCTTTAAAGGAGGGATTTGTCATGCTTACACAGATAGAATTTTACGATAAGGATACCATAAAAAATATCCTTGCCTGTTTTTCCGTCAAACCTGACAGAATTGTTTTTGTTTATGACAGTCAGATAAAGGAAAACAACCGTTTCATATGTCTTGAAAACTGTTTCAAAAGACGGCTGCCGGATATTATATTTGAAACAAGACCTGTTAATATAACAAGTGTTTCGGATATATATTCCGTAACAAAAGGCATTATAGACGATTATCAAAACTGTGTTATGGACATTACAGGCGGAAGTGAGCTGATGATAGTTGCAGGTGTAAAGGCCGGCATAGATATGGGAATAAAAATGTTTTTTACCGATATAATAAACGGCAGAGTGGAAAATATTCTGGATAAAAACGATTTTATACCTACAGAACAGCTTCAGCTTGATGACTATGTAATAGCCAGAGGAGCACATTTTGTCGGCAACTCCCATAACGGACCAAAGGAAGAAGATTTTGACAACATTCTTGAAATGTGCCGATACATTTTCCGAAATCTGCCTCAATGGAAAAGGACCTGCAACTATATGCAGCAGGCAATGGCAGCTACAGCTTATGATGATCTTGATTTAAGAGCCATGTCAAGCTTTAAAAACCGAGGAAACCATATTTCTCCTGATGAAAGAATGTTGAAAAAAATGGAATCTCTCGGTTTTATAAAAAATCTGTATCTTTCTCCGGGACATATAGTTTTTACATTTACATCGTCACAAAACAAGTCCTATGCCATAAACTACGGTGTTTGGCTTGAGCTTTTTGTTTACATAAATGCAGTTAAAAGCGGAGTTTTTAATGATGTACGTCTCGGTACAATGGTGGACTGGGATATTTTTGATGATAAAAGTGTACCGGGAAATGAAATTGATGTTATTTTTACCGACAACTCACTTCCTGTATTCGTAAGCTGCAAACTGACAAGTGTCACAACTGCTGCAATAAATGAACTTGTACTTGAAAGAAAGCGTCTCGGAGGCTGGTTTTCAAAAGCAATAATAGTCAGCTTCAGTGATGAAAAAAATGTCCAAAGCGGTGCTTTTAAACGAGCCGCTGATTTTGGTGTTGAAATGCTTGATAAAAGTGATATTTTAAGTGGTGAGTTTTCAAAACGTCTTGTAGAAGCGGTAAGCGGACATGACCTTGTAAGCCTTAAATGGAAAAAATTCTGACCATAAAATTTACCGGCGTTGGCATAAACCACAGGCTTTAAAAATATTAATTTTGATGGTATACTGGGTTGTATAAAAATATAGGAGAAAATATATGAAAATACTTCTTACTGCACTTAATGCAAAATTTATACATTCGTCACTTGCCATTCGTTCTTTAAAAGCATATTGTCATAAGTTCAATGAATATATCGAAACGGCAGAGTTTACCATAAACAATGAAAAAAGTTTCATATTGCAGGAAATATACGAAAAAAAGCCTGATGTAATAGGCTTTTCCTGCTATATATGGAATATAAATATGATTCTTGATATAGCCGAAAATCTGAAAAAAGTTCTTCCGAACTCAGTTATATTTTTAGGCGGTCCGGAGGTTAGCTTTGAAAGTGAAAAGATTCTTTCGGATTATTCGTTTATTGATTTCGTAATAAGAGGCGAGGGTGAAAAAATACTTTTTAACCTGACAGAGCAGTTTGTAGGCGGAAATATTGATTTTTCAAAAATAAAGGGAATTACCTACAGAAACGGAAAAAATATAATTTCCAATCTGCCCGAAAGTGAGCTTAACCCTGACGACATTCCTTTTTCATCAGGAAATCTTTCGGATATGGAAAACAGGATTATATATTATGAATCCCAGAGAGGCTGCCCGTATAACTGTCAGTTCTGTCTTTCTTCCATTGACGGAAGGGTTAGGTTTCTTTCTGACGAAAGAACGAAAAGCGATTTGGACTTTTTTATAAAAAATAAGGTAAAACAGGTTAAGTTTGTTGACCGTACCTTTAACTGCAAAAAAGATCATGCTCATTTTATATGGCAGTACCTTATGGATAACGATAACGGGAAAACTAATTTTCATATGGAAATAGAAGCACATATAATGGATGATTCGGAAATAGACTTTCTCAAGAATGCAAGAAAGGGACTTTTTCAGTTTGAAATAGGCGTACAGTCAACAAACAACAAAACTCTTGCCGCCGTAAGCCGAAACAATGATTTTGAAACACTTAAACATAAGGTTGAAAAAATAAAAGAAGGAAAAAATATTCATGTGCATCTGGATTTGATAGCAGGGCTTCCTTATGAAGACTACAAATCATTCGGAAAATCATTTAACGATGTGTATTCTCTTGATCCGGAACAGCTTCAGCTGGGCTTTTTAAAACTTCTGAAAGGCTCGGGGCTGAGGAGAGATGCCGAAAAATACGGTATCGTTTATGACAGCAAAGCACCGTATGAGGTTCTTTATACAAAGGAAATTGATTTTGAACATATGCTGAAATTAAAAGCAATAGAAGAAATGGTTGAAACATACAGAAATTCGTTTAAAATACCTAATACGGAAAAATATGTGTCTAAGCTTTTTGAGTCACCGTTTAATTTTTATGAAAAACTAAGTGAATACTGGCAAATAAACGGGCTGCATAAGGTAAACCACAACAAGCAGGAGCTTTATGTTATATTTTATGAATTTTGCATAAATCAAGATTTTGATAAAAAGATAATGAATATAATAAAAAATCTGCTTAAACTTGATATGCTGCTTTCGGATAATCTTAAAGCAATGCCGTATTTTATTGATGAAGAAATATCGGAAGAATATAAGGCCAAAAAGAGAAAGTTCTTTAATACAAAAGAATTGACTGAAAAATATATGCCTAATTTAAAAGAATTTACTGCGGCACAGCTTTCCAGAATGTGCAGAATAGAGCATTTTGACATTGATATTGAAAAAATATATAACTGCAATGAAGTAACCGAAAAATCTTCGGATATACTTTTTAATTATTACAGCCGTGATATTATAACTAATCATGCGGATATTTGCGGCATACATATTTAAGGTGAGAAAAATGGAACAGAAAGAACGTGTAAAACAAATACTGGCACTTTTGGACGAAAAGTACGGACCTATAAAGTGTTATCTTAACCATGAAAACCCATGGCAGCTTTTAATAGCTACTATTTTAAGTGCCCAGTGTACCGATGACAGGGTAAACTTGGTTACAGCAAACCTTTTTAAGAAATATCCAACTTTAAAGGATTTTGCAGAGGCGGATTTGACTGAAATGGAAAACGATATTAGGTCTACGGGATTTTACCACAACAAGGCTAAGAACATAATTGCATCTTGCCGTATGCTTTTGGAACTTTATAACGGAGAAGTTCCGAGCGATATTGATAAACTTACTGCCCTTGCAGGAGTAGGACGAAAGACAGCAAACGTAATAAGAGGCAACATATACGGAATCCCAAGTATAGTTGTGGATACACATGTTAAGAGGATAACAAATATGTTGGGACTGACAAAAAGTCAAGACCCGGTAAAGATAGAGCATGAACTAATGGAAATACTGCCGAAGGATCACTGGATAAGATACAATACACAGGTTATAGCATTGGGCAGAAGCATATGCGTTGCAAGGCGACCAAAGTGTGGAGAGTGTTTTCTTTCGCATCTCTGTCCGCATTTTACACCGGAGATTGATAATGTATAAAAAAACAGTTGAATTAATTAATAATTTTTGGTAATATATATAAGGTGTCTGGAGATGTACCCAAGTGGTTGAAGGGTCCGCACTCGAAATGCGGTAGGTCGTGTAAGCGGCGCAAGGGTTCAAATCCCTTCATCTCCGTAAATCCTGTCTTTATAGGCAGGATTTTTTTGTACCTAAAAATAAATAATATAAACAAAAATGTAAATTTATCAAAAACCTTGAGACTCTGTCTCAAACTCTGTGAGCCTTTGAAAAGGCTCAAGCGAAACTTTTATCAAAACGCAATTACATT
>CAKQPE010000066.1 GCA_934256695.1 uncultured Eubacteriales bacterium | reverse complement strand
GTACAGTAGGAGCAGAAATAATAAATCAGGATATAACGGGAACAGAGTTTAATATTAAAAACGATGTCCTTGATATGGAGGACGTAAAGATAGGACTTCTTGGCGAATATCAGCTTATGAATGCAGCAGAAGTTCTTATGGCATTTAAAGCAATGAATGACAACGGTCTTGGTTTAAGCGAAGAAACTATAAAAGCAGGACTTGCAAAAGCAAAATGGAGCGGAAGGATGGAAATAGTTGAAAAAAATCCGATAGTAATACTTGACGGCGCTCACAACATAGATGGAATTTCAATGCTTCATAAATCAATAGAAAAATATTTTGCAGATAAAAAAATAACTATGCTTATAGGTATTCTCGGTGACAAAGAATATGAAAAAATGCTTGAGCTTATAATGCCTGTTGCACAGAAGGCTGTATTTACAGAACCTCACAGCAGCAGAAAATGGGATGTTGAAAGTATAGGTGAGCTTGTTGAAAAATACAACACTGAAATTCATATAGAAAAAGATATAGAAAAGGCATATGATCTTGCAAAATCAATCACAGATAAAGATGATGCAGTTGTTTGTGCCGGTTCACTTTATCTTATAGGTGAGCTTTACAAGCTTGCAAGAAAATCGGAGGGAAGTATTATATGATTAACTTCAAGGATGAAATTAAAAAATACGGTCAGATACTTGAACTTAATGATATAGAAGATTCTATTCATTCAACTGATATGAAAGACATTATGGATATGCTGGATTATATAGTAAGAGAAAGCAAAGGTTCCTTTAAAGGCAGAAGGAGCGGTGCCGATGATATGTAAAAAATGTGGAAGTGAAATTAAATCCGGCGGAATATGCCAGCACTGCGGAGCAGACAATATACTTATTCAAAAGGCAAGAAATGCATCTTTGAGACAATACAATAAAGGTGTTGCATTTGCCAGAGAAGGAGATTACAGCTCTGCCATAGATTCATTAAAAGAATGTATACTGTTTGATAAGCATAATTTTGTTGCAAGAAATCTTATAGGAATAGCGTATTACCAGACTGGTCTTGTTACAGAAGCTTTAAGACAGTGGATAATAAGTACTTCTTTGAGAAAAGAAAAAAATCCGGCAAACAGATATATAGAGACTTTACAGAAGAATCCAAGGCTGCTTGAAAAACTCAGCGATGGAATATCTATGTATAATAAGGCTTTGGGATTGTTCAAGCAAGGAAATAATGACCTTGCCGTAATACAGCTAAAAAAAGCAGTAGATGTAAATCCTTCTTTAGTTGAGGCCTATAATCTGCTTACAGCTTATTATATAAGTGTAAAAGATAAATCAAAGGCTAAAAAAAACATTTATAAAGTCCTTAAAATAGATAAAAAAAATCCTCGTGCATTGGCATATCTTGGTGAACTTACATCAACGGAAAAAAATATAAAAGAACAGGAAAATAAAGATAATTTGTCTTCAACAGAAGGTTATAATGAGTTCGGAAGTTATGAAGATTATGGGTATGATGAAAAATCACCTGGTATTTTCAGTAAATTTAAATCGGCAATACGTACAGATTTAGCTCTTTTTGCAGCGGGAATCATTCTAACATCTGCCGTGTTTATAACACTTGTTATGCCTACAGTAACAACAAACGAAACTCAGCGTATTGATGAGATGCAAAAAAGAATAGATACACTGGAAGACGAAAATTTAAACGGAACTTCTACTTTTGCTGTGAAATATAATACCCTTGAGGAAGAGTATAAAAAACTTCAGGATGAGATTTCAAAGTATCAGGGTGAATACAGCGTGAAAGAACAAGAGCTTGATATACAAACGGCTCAAAGCTATATAGCCGGTGAAAAGTATGCCGAAGCAGCTGAAATACTTTATAATTTGAAGGCAGATAATTTAAGTGATGAAGATAAAAATAATATTGAGAAAATGAAAACCGAGTGTTATCCGCAGGCAGGCAAAGAACTTTATGAAAAGGGTAGTGACGAATTTAAATCATCGGATTTTGAAAATGCAAAAGCTGATTTAAAGAAATCTCTGGAAATGGCACCGGAAGAAAAATTTTCCGATAATGCTCTGTATATTCTGGCACAGATAAGCGAAGAAGAAAACGACATTGAGACAGCAAAACAGTATTATGAAAAAATAGTAAATGAGTTTTCAAGGTCAGATGTGTTCTCAAAAGCCGAAAGAAAGCTTAATGAGCTGTCAAGCGAGAATAACTAAAAACAGGACCGTGAGACTCTGTCCCATACCATGCAATCAATGAACCGCAAAGTATGCACCCCGAAGAAACAGGGCGACGAAGTCGTTTTTGCGTAGCAAAAATTCTGACCATGCCGATTTGCATAGCAAATTTCTGACAATAAAAAGAATTGACCTAAATTTTTACAAAACAAAGATACTTTGGATTAATTCAAAGTATCTTTGTTTTTAATTATTGATAAAATATTTAAATCATATAAAAATATTTACATAATATTATTATGGTAAACTAATTATATTTTTGTGTCAAAACCAAAGTTATTAAATACTATATATAAAAATACAAACTTTGGGAGCATACAATGCCAAAAATTTATTTAAGTCCATCTGTTCAGGAATACAACAAATATCTTAACGGCGGTGACGAAGAATATTATATGAATTTGATTGCAGACGCTATGGAACCGTATCTTGAAGCTTCGGGAATCGATTTTGACAGAAACGATTCATCAAAGCCTGTGTCGCAGGCAATAGCAGACTCAAATGAAGGAAATTACGATTTGCATCTGGCAATTCATTCAAATGCCGCACCGGAAGGATTAAAAGGAGATTTATCGGGAGTAGATATATATTACAGTCCGGTAAGTTATCTGGGAAAATTGTTTGCCGATATGCTGGCTGAAAACTACAAAAAAATATATTATGATTCTGACAAAGTAAAAGTTGTTCCCACAACGTCACTTGGAGAAATACGCCGTACAAAAGCTCCGGCTGTATTGATTGAAACGGCTTACCACGACAACGCCGAAGATGAAGCGTGGTTAAAAGAAAATATAGATAATATAGCGGAAGTTCTGGCGGAAACGGTTGCGGAGTTTTTTAATCTGCCGTTTGTAATACCTGTGGGAAATGATTATACAATAGAAACGGAATTTATAGAGTAAGGAAATTCGCAAATATATTGTATAGCTATATAGCAAAATGTATGGATTACAAAGAAATGATATAAAATGATATAAATTGTTTAAAATATATCTATTTCTTCGCAAAAGTTGTGTTTTACGAATAAATAGATATACCTCTCTTTCTCGGTATATTAATCAAAAAGATTCATTAACAGCAAAAAATCCATATATATAAATATACGGATTTTTTGCTATAGCATAATATTTGATTTTTTGAAAATAATTTTTCTGAATTTATTTTTTAAAATCTTCCACGTCTTTTATATCTGTATTTAGGTTTTGAATAATATCCTCCGCCATAGCCGCCGCCGTTTCTGTTCTTGAAGAAAATAATAATTATTATGATTACAACAATTATTACGATAACGGCAACAATTTTTAATATGCTTATATGGCTTACAAAACCTACAATGGCATTTTTAATACCATATATAATCCGCATAAAAAGATTTGCTTTTTCGACAGCTCTTGATGAATAAACCTTTGTCTGTGCAATAACATTTCCATCAGCATCTTTATATGAAACCGTTCCGATTTCGGCACCTTCGTCTATAGGTGCTTTTAATGTAATTGTATCTGCCGAAGCATCTTTATCCTTTGTATACAAAAGCTCGTCATTTGTTACTTCTACAGATGATGTTACAGAACCGACTTCTGTTTTTGAAAGGAAAAGATTTACATCTTCTTTTGTAACAAGATCAAGAGTATTACCACCTGCGGATTTATTGTATACAAGATTTGCCGTTGCTACCGGATCACCGGCTTTTGTCAAGGTGAAGTATCCGAAGTTATTGAAACCGTATTCAAAAAGATTTTTTGCGTCAAGCCATCTGTTTGGATCTTCGGAATTATAAATAACGGCTATAAGCTTAACTCCGTCTTTTTCAGCTGTTGCAACAACACTGTCTCCGGCTTCATCTGTAAAACCTGTTTTTAAGCCTGTTGCATACTGATAGTTATATTCGGAATTAGTAATTAGAAGATTATGGCTTGTCCAGTTATAGTCCTGTGTTATAAGACCGTCTTTGTTTGCAGAACCCATACCGTTGCCGGAATAGCTTTTTTCTGCTGCGACCTGTTTTATAAGGTCATTTTTTATGCCTTCTGCCGCAATTTTTGCCATATCTTCGGCACAGGTATAATGATTATCGTCATGGTATCCGTGAGGATTTACGAAATGAGTATTTTTACAGCCAAGTTCTTCTGCTTTTTTATTCATTAAATCAGCAAAAATCTGCTCGCTTTCGGTAAGACCGATTGAATTATCATTTTTGATTTTTCTTGCAACGGCACAAGCCGCAACTACAGCAGAGTCATTCCCGCTCGGTATTATAAGTCCACGTACAAGGTTTTCGGCAAGTATTGATTCGCCTACTTTATGACCTGCTTTGCTTGAGTCAAGGCTTACTTCGTTTACTTCGGTGCCTACTTTTATAACGTCATCTTTATTGAAATGCTCAAGGAAAACAAGAGCAGTCATTATTTTTGTTGTACTTGCCGGATACATTTTTCTTGTCGGGTCTTTACTGTAAAGAACTTTTCCGCTTTCTGCCTCAACAAGCTCAGCAGCCTGTGCAAATACTGTTGGTTCCGGTACAGACTGTACTGTTGCAGGAGTTGGTGTTACTGCTTTATCGGACGAAGAAACTGCCGATGATGAGCTGTTTTGTGAAGAAGTTGTCGGTGCGGCAAATACCGATACCGATGATATTGCTAAAACAACGGCTGTTACAGCAGCCATAAGTCTTAATTTTTTCATATATATCCCCTTTTCTGTTTAAAGTTAATATTTTAAAAATCAGAGTTTATTATAATTTAATAAGACCTTTGTCAACCATAGTCTGTAATCCTATGATTATACCTATTTTTGCATGGTGCCAGCTTAATCCGCCCTGCATATATACATTATACGGCGGTTTTATAGGAGCATCGGCACTAAGCTCTATTGATGAACCCTGAACAAAAGCACCTGCCGCCATTATTACAGGGCAATCGTATCCGGGCATATCCCAAGGTTCAGGTGTAACATAGCTGTCTACGGGAGCACCTTTTTGTATTCCCTGACAGAAAGCAATTACGTTTTCTGCCGATTTAAGCTGTATTGCCTGAACTATATCGGCACGTTTTTCATCTGATGTAGGAATTGTATCAAAACCGAGACCTTCAAAAAGCTTTGAAAGGAAAACAGCACCCTTTAAACTTCCGTTTACTACCTGCGGAGCATTAAAAAGTCCTTGTATGAGAAGTGAATTTATTCCAAGTGTTGCACCCACTTCTTTTCCAAGTCCGGGAGAAGTAAGACGGACTGCGGCATTTTCCACATATTCATCTTTTCCTACAATATATCCGCCTATAGGAGCAAGTCCGCCGCCGGGATTTTTGATAAGAGAACCTACTGCAAGGTCTGCACCTACATCTGTAGGCTCTATATAATCGACAAATTCGCAGTAGCAGTTGTCTACCATACATATAACCTCAGGTTTAATGCTTTTTACAAACTTAATAAGTTCTGCTGTTTTTTCTATAGGCAGTGACTCTCTCCATTCATAGCCTTTTGAACGCTGAATGGTAACAAGTTTTGTTTTTTCGTTTATTGCTTTTTTTATTCCCTCATAGTCAAAACTTCCGTCAGGAAGAAGGTCAACCTGTCTGTATGTTATTCCGTATTCTTTAAGACTGCCCTTTTCTTCCCTTATGCCTATAACACCCTGTAAAGTATCATAAGGTATTCCCACAGGAGAAAGTATTTCGTCTCCGGGACGAAGGTTTCCGGCAAGAGCAACGGTAAGAGCGTGAGTACCGGATATTATCTGTGGTCTTACAAGAGCAGATTCCGCATGGAATATATCTGCATAAATCTGCTCAAGAGTGTCTCTGCCTAAATCATTATAGCCATATCCTGTTGTGGAAGCGAAATGAGCATCACTAAGTTTGTTTTTCTGCATTGCTTTAAGGACTTTAAGCTGATTATATTCCGTAATACGGTCTATTTCATCAAATTTATTTTCAATTTCTTTTTCACACTTTAAAGCATAATCCAGAACATTTTTGTCTATTTTAAAATTTTCAAGTATAAAGTTTTCAAGCCTATCCATTTGTATCTCCTAAATCAATTTCTTTTCTTTAATGTAATCAAACATTTTTTCTGCGGCATAAACAGACTCTTTTCCCGTTATGTCAAGCCAAAAACCGTCATCTGTCTGGTGTTTAAACCATGTAAGCTGACGTTTTGCAAAATGTCTGGTACGTTTTTTAATTTCTTCAGCTGCTTCGACAAGGGTAATTTTGCCTTCGATATACGGTACCATTTCTTTATATCCCAATCCCTGCATGGAAACAAGGTCTTTTGAATAGCCCATATCAAGAAGTTTTTTTACTTCTTCTTCAAGACCGTCTTTAAGCATAAGATCAACCCTTAAATTAATTCGGTCATAAAGTTTTTGTCTGTCCATATTTAAAATAATAAACGCACAGTTATAAGGCGATTCGTTTTTTTGCTGTGTCTCATTATGCTCGGAAAGTTTTTGACCTGTTTGCATATAAAATTCCAAAGCCCTTATAACTTTTTTTACATTATTATAATGTATATTTTCGGCATATTCCTTATCAACCTGTTTCAGCTTTTCATATACATATTCCGCACCGAATTCTTCGGCTTCTTTTTCAAGCTGTTTTCTTATGCCGTCATTATTTTCGGTTTCCATAAAATTATTATTGTAAACCACAGAATTTATATAAAATCCCGTTCCGCCTACAAGTATGGGAATATGTCCCCTTGAATATATTTTTTCCATATATTCGAGAGTTTTTTCCTGAAATATCTTTACATTAAATTCATCATCGGGCATAAATTCGTCAATCATATAGTGAGGAACACCTTCTTTTTCTTCCTCACGTATTTTTGCCGTACCTATGTCCATATACTTATAAACCTGCATTGAATCGGCAGAAATGATTTCTCCGCCTATTTTTTTTGCAAGAAGTACCGATGAAGCCGTTTTTCCGCAGGCTGTAGGGCCTGCTATTATAACAAGAGGTTTTTTTTCAGTCATATTAAATCACTGTATCCTTTTGAATTTCTTTTCAAGTTCGTATTTTGTAAGTTCTATAATTGTCGGTCTGCCGTGAGGACAACTGAAAGGATTTTCCAGTTTCAGAAGCTCATCTATAAGACCTGCCGCTTCTTGCAGACTTAATCTGTCATTTGCTTTTACGGCAGCTTTGCAAGCCATTGTGGCAACGGCAAGTATTTTTGTATCCATAACTGAATCAAGCTGTTTTTCGCCGAGAATATCTATAATGCTGTTGAAAAATCCTATAGATTCGGGATTTTTGAATATAAACGGCACTCCCGTAAGAGCATAATCATTATCGGTAATTCGTTCTATTTCAAAGCCCGATTTATTGAGAATATCCATATTTTTGTCTATAGTATCCTTCTCAAAAGCCGATAAATTAAGCATATGCGGCTCAATAAGTTTTTGAGTCATAACAGAGCTTGATTTAAATGAGTTCATAAAACGCTCATAAAGAACTCTTTCGTGGGCTGCGTGCTGGTCAATAAGAAATATGCTTTCGCCCTGTTCAACTATCCAGTAGGTTGCAAAAATCTGACCTATAATTCTGTAATTATTAAAAAACGGTTTGTTTTGTTCTTCTTTTTCGGTTTGAAGAATTTCCTGCTGAACAGCCTGCTGTTTAATATAAGGAACATTACTTTCCTGTCTCAGCTTATGGTTATTCATGTTTGGAATATCGGAAAGTTCTGCCGATTTATAAAGATTTCTCAACTCCTCAATGGACTTTTCTTCCTCTTGGGAATTATATTTTCCGTAAGAAGTTTTGTATTCTGTTTTCGGCTTTTCTTCATTATCCGGCAACGAACTTTCTTTATCGGTTATTTCATTTGACTTATAAAGACTTAAATCAATATTTTTCAAAATGTCATTTGTTTCATTTGACATTTCATCTTTTTTAAGTTCAGTTACTTCATTTGAATTTTTGCTGTCCCAATCGGCATTTGGTATAAGAACCTTATCCTTAAAGATTTCAAGAACAGCCGTATATATAAAATCATAAACAGCATCGTTATCCCTGAAACGTACTTCAAGCTTTGCAGGATGAACATTTACGTCTATATATTCCGGCGGAATATAAAAATTAAGGGCAAAAACAGGAAATTTACCTATCATAAGCCTTGTTTTATAAGCGTCCTCTATAGCTTGGGAAACAGTTTCGTTTTTTATAAATCTTCCGTTTATAAAAAGGTTTTCATAAGCTCGTGTTCCTCTGGAAAGCTGTGGTTTTCCCGTTATGCCGTAAAGTCTCATTCCGTTTTCTTCAACATCAATGTCGAGCATCTGGGAAAGCATTTCTTTTCCGTATATGTGGAAAAACGCCGTTTTTAAATCTCCGTTTCCGCTTGTATGAAGCATTGTGTTGGAGTTATTTATATATTTTACGGATACCTCAGGGTGAGCAAGAGCAATCTTGTTTACCACATCGGATACATAGCCGCTTTCCGTAGAAGGCTTTTTAAGAAACTTACGTCTTGCGGGAACATTATAAAAAAGGTTTTTAACGGATATTACCGTTCCTGTATTTGCGGCGGTTTCCGATTTATTCAGAATATTACCGCCGGCAATTTCTATTTTTGTCCCCACAGAATTATCCTTTGTCTTGCTTATCATTTCCACCTGCGAAACAGACGCAATACTGGCAAGAGCCTCACCTCTGAATCCCAAGGAAATTACGTTTTCAAGGTCATCTATTTTTTCTATTTTGCTTGTGGCATGGCGGATAAAAGCCGTTTCTATATCTTCGGGAGAAATTCCGCTTCCGTTATCGGTAATACGTATAAGGCTTGTTCCGCCGTCACGTATCTCCACCGTAACCGCACCAGCTCCTGCGTCAATAGAGTTTTCAACAAGCTCTTTTACTACCGAGCTTGGTCTTTCAACCACTTCCCCTGCGGCAATTTTATTTATTGTATTGTTGTCAAGAATATGTATTATACTCATATCTAAACTCCGTAAAATCATAAACCTTTTGTTTTTTTCTGAAGGTCAAACAATGCCTGCAATGCTTCTATAGGTGTAAGCTTCATAACATCAATTTTGTTTATCTCGTCTATTATCTGTGTTTCGTTCATTGTAAACATATCCATCTGCTGAGATGTTTTTTCTATTTCTTCTTCGGACTGTTTTGATATTTTTTTAGCCTTTTTTGTTATATCGGCAGTATTAAGCTGTTTTAATATTTCATGGGCACGTTTAATAACCTTCTTCGGCAGTCCTGCAAGCTTTCCTACCTGAATACCATAGCTGTTGTCTGCTCCTCCACGGACTATTTTTCTGAGGAAAACTATATCGTCATTATGTTCCTCAACGGTTATACAGTAGTTTTTAACTCCGCTTAATTTTCCTTCAAGCTCCGTAATTTCGTGGTAATGGGTTGCAAACAAAGTTTTTGCACCTACAAGCTTTTTGTCGGCTATGTATTCTATTACAGCCCATGCTATTGAGAGTCCGTCAAAGGTGCTTGTTCCTCTGCCTATTTCATCCAAAATAACAAGGCTGTTTTCCGTTGCGTTGTTAAGAATATTTGATACCTCTATCATTTCAATCATAAAGGTACTCTGTCCACTGGCAAGGTCATCTGACGCACCTACACGGGTAAATATTCTGTCTACAACGCCTATATGGGCAGATGATGCAGGAACGAAACTTCCTATCTGTGCCATAAGGGTAATTAATGCCGTCTGACGCATATAGGTGGATTTACCCGCCATGTTAGGACCTGTGATTATGGAAAGCCTGTTTTCGTCTTTATCCAGAAATGTATCGTTGGATATAAACGAGCCGTTTAGCATTTTGTCAACTACAGGGTGTCTGCCGTCTTTAATGTCAATTATTCCGCTTTCGTCAACAACAGGCTTAACATAATCCTGTTTCTGTGCAACCTCTGCCAATGACTGTAAAACGTCAATCTGTGCCGTTATATGGGCGGTTTTTTGTATCCTTTCCGCCTTTGAGGAAATAGTGTTTCTTACCTCGCAGAAAAGATTGTATTCAAGGCTTACTGTCTTTTCCTCAGAACCGAGTATCAGCTCGGAAAGCTCTGTTAATTCTTCGGTGGTGTAT
>CAKQPE010000065.1 GCA_934256695.1 uncultured Eubacteriales bacterium | reverse complement strand
GCTCCCATGAAAGGGGAGCTGTCACGCAGTGACTGAGGGGTTATGATTTCAGTCCGATAAATTTATATTTATCTTTTGAGTTGCGAAAAGATTGGATTAATAGTACAATAAAATTTATGACAGTAAAAATACTGCAAGGAGGAATATATGAAAATATTTGCTTTATCCGATTTGCACTTGGGTGAAGGTCTTGACAAGGCAATGGATAAGTTTGGTGATGAATGGAAAAATCATGCCGAGAAAATAAAGGATAACTGGCTTAATACAGTATCTGACAGCGATACGGTTCTTGTTCCGGGAGATATATCCTGGGCTATAAACATGAAAGAGGCAGAGACACATCTTGAATTTGTTTCAAAACTTCCCGGCAGAAAGATTATGCTAAGGGGCAACCATGATTATTGGTGGAGCAGTGTTTCCCGCCTTAACGGATTGTATAATAAAAAAAATATATTTTTTATACAAAATGACTGTTTCGTTATGGAGGATAAAAAGACTGCTGTTTGTGGTTCGAGACTGTGGAAAAGTGACAGCACGGAAAGAGAAGATATTAAAATATATAATAGGGAGATTATAAGAAGCAGGCTTTCTCTTGATGACGCAATGAGAAAACAATGTGAAAATATAATATTTATGTGCCATTATCCGCCTTTGGAATATGATGGAAAAGGTATAAAAGATACAAAGGCAAGCAGGCTTTTGGAGGAATATCCGGTTGCAAAGGTAGTTTACGGACATCTTCACGGCAGAGAAAATTTTAAAAACGGATTTGAAGGAATAAGAAACAATATTGAATACAGGCTTGTATCGGCGGATTATATTGATTTTACACCGATAAGGATAGTATAAGGGGGATATTTTATGTTTATAATGGTAGTAGACGGACAAGGCGGAGGAATGGGAAAAAGCATAATAGAAAAATTAAGACCATATGTAGGTGCCGAGCATATGCTTGCGGCATTCGGTACAAACTCCATAGCTACGGCAAATATGATGAAGGCAGGAGCAGACAAGGCAGCAACAGGTGAAAACGCAATAAAGGTTAATGCCGCAAGGGCAGACATAATAATGGGCAGTATAGGCATAATTTCGTCTAATTCAATGTTTGGTGAGCTCAGCCATGAAATGGCAAGAGCAATAAGTGAAAGCAGTGCGGAAAAAATACTTATACCTATTAAAAGATGTGGCATATATGTAGCCGGCGTTACAGCAGATACAATGCCTAAACTTATTGATGAAGCGGTTGATGTGTGTGCCGATATGATAAAAAATAAAAGTAAAACAAAATGTGATTGATAAAAGGAGACAACATGGGAATTTTAGCTATATTTCTTATAGCGGTAAGTCTTTCTATGGATGCATTTGCCGTATCTGTATCAAACGGTTTATCGGTAAAAGGAATACGGAAAATTGATATGCTTTTGGAAGGCATATTTTTCGGCGGATTTCAGTTTTTAATGCCGCTTATAGGCTTTTTTCTCGGAAGCAGTGTAAAAAGTTATATAGAATCCTTTGATCACTGGATAGCGTTCGGGCTTCTTTTGATAATAGGCGTTAATATGATTAAGGAATCAAGAGAAAGTGACGACGAGAAAAACGAAACATCAACCCTTACCCTTACAAAGCTTACTTTTCAGGCAGTGGCAACAAGCATAGATGCTTTGGCAGTAGGCGTAAGTTTTGCCGTGCTTAATGTAAACATCATTGAAGCAGGAACAATAATAGGTGTTGTATGTTTTATAATTTCCATTATAGGTTCTTTTCTCGGCAAAAAAGCAAGTGCCGCATTGGAAAGCCATGCAGAGCTTGCAGGCGGAATTGTACTTATACTCATAGGAGTTAAAATACTTATAGAGCATTTGTTTTTATAAGAAGGTGTTTTTATGGGTTTTGAAGAATGTTTTTTAAAAAATAAAGCACTGCTTATGGAAGGTGCTTTAGGAGAAAGACTTAAACGTGAATACGGATTAAAAATTGACGGGACTGTTGCTATGGCTTCTCTGGTATATTCTGAAGATGGCAGAAGTGCGTTAAAAGATTTATGGGAAGGTTATGCCGGTATTGCAAAAAGGCATAGCCTTCCTTTTATTGCAACAACACCTACAAGGAGAGCAAACAAAGAAAGAATGACCGAATCTGGATACGGAGACAAAATAATAAAAGATAACGTGGATTTTTTGAGAAATGTTCAAAAAAATTTTAATTGTGAAAGTTATATAGGCGGGCTTATGGGCTGTAAAGGTGATGCATATACAGGTGAAGGGGCAATAAGCACAGACGAAGCGGAAGAATTTCATTCCTATACTGCCGAGCTTTTCAAAAAAGCAGGTGCCGACTTTCTCTATGCCGGAATAATGCCGTGCAGAGATGAGGCACTGGGAATGGCGAAAGCCATGGGAAAAACAGGTCTGCCATACATAATAAGTTTTATGATAAGAAAAAACGGCTGTCTTATTGACGGTACGCCTATAGCAGAGGCGGTTGGATTTATAGAAAACAATACGGAAAGAAAGCCAATCTGCTATATGTCAAACTGTGTGCATCCGGCAGTTCTTGAAAGTGCATTAAGTAAGGAATTTAATGCCAAAAGTCCATATATAAAAAGAATTTTAGGGTTGCAGGCAAACACATCTCCTCTTTCGCCGGAAGAACTTGATAATGCAGAGGAACTTTTTGTTTCCGAACCAAGGGAGCTTGCAAATAAAATGGAAAGTCTTGACAAAAAATTCAGCATTAAAATATGGGGCGGCTGCTGCGGAACGGACAACAGGCATATTGAAGAATTTGCCGGAAGGATTTCGGATAAAAATGTAGAAAAATAATTTATAAGACAAGTTAATATAAAATCATATGTCTTATGTTTGAACACAAGTATGAGTGATTTTTGTTGCTTATTAATATAAAATACATTTATTTTATTAAGATGATGACAATATTTCTTTACAGTTATGTAAAATAATTGAATTTCGGTATAAAATTTGATAGAATTTTTAATATAGCAAATAAATTCTTAGTTGATATATGTATTGAATTAGTATGAGTATTGTACTATAATAAATACAATTTGTGTTGGTTGGTAATTACTTTTATATACAGAAAGGAAGTTTTAATATGTCCAAGATAATGAAGACAATGGACGGTAACGAAGCTGCTGCATACGCATCATATGCGTTTACAGAGGTTGCGGGTATTTTCCCTATTACACCGTCATCACCAATGGCTGAACACACAGACGAGTGGGCAGCAAACGGAAAGAAAAATATCTTCGGTCAGACTGTTAAGGTAGTTGAAATGCAGTCAGAAGGTGGAGCATCAGGTACAGTACACGGTTCTCTTGCAGCCGGTGCTCTTACAACAACATATACTGCAAGTCAGGGACTTCTTCTTATGATACCTAATATGTATAAAATTGCAGGTGAACTTCTTCCTTGCGTTTTCCATGTTAGTGCCAGAGCCCTTGCAAGCCATGCCCTTTCAATTTTCGGTGACCATTCCGACGTTATGGCTTGCCGCCAGACAGGTTTTGCCATGCTTGCTTCAAACTCCGTTCAGGAAGTTATGGACCTTGCGGCAGTTGCACATTTAAGTACAATAGAAGGCAGAGTTCCTTTCCTTCATTTCTTTGACGGCTTCCGTACTTCTCACGAAATTCAGAAGGTTGAATGTCTTGACTATGATGAGCTTGCAAAAATAGTTGATATGGACGCAGTGAACAGATTTAAGAGAAATTCTCTTAACCCTGAACACCCTGTATTAAGAGGTACTGCACAGAACCCTGATATATTCTTCCAGGCAAGAGAGGCCTGCAACACATACTACGAAAATATCGTAGGCGTTTGCGAAAAATATATGGGTGAAATAAGCAGACTTACAGGCCGTGACTATAAGTTATTTAACTACTACGGCGATCCTGAGGCAGACAGAGTAATCATTGCCATGGGTTCAGCTTGTGAAGCTATTGAAGAAACAATAGATTATTTAAGAGCTAAAGGCGAGAAGGTAGGTCTTGTTAAGGTTCATCTTTACAGACCGTTCTCAGCTAAACATCTTATAGAGGCTATTCCTCAGACAGCAAAGAAGATTGCTGTTCTTGACAGAACAAAAGAGCCTGGTGCTTTAGGCGAGCCTTTATATCAGGACGTATGTACAGCAATGTTTGAAGCTAAAGAACAGCCTATGATAGTTGCCGGACGTTACGGTCTTGGTTCAAAGGACGTTACACCTGCTCAGTTTATAGCTGTATACGAAAACCTTAAACTTGATCAGCCAAAGACTCATTTCACAATGGGTATCGTTGATGATGTTACAAACCTTTCACTTCCTGTAGGTGCGGAAGTAAACGTAACAGAAGGCGACGGAACAATAAGCTGCAAATTCTGGGGTATCGGCTCAGACGGTACAGTAGGTGCCAACAAGAACTCTATCAAGATTATCGGTGACCATACAGATATGTATGCACAGGCTTATTTCTCATATGACTCAAAGAAATCAGGCGGTGTTACACAGAGCCACCTGCGTTTCGGCAAAAAACCTATCAGATCAACATATCTTGTTAAGACAGCCGATTTTGTAGCTTGTCACAAACAGGAATATGTAAATCTTTACGATATGTATACAGAGCTTAATCCTGGCGGAACATTCCTTCTTAATACAGAATGGCCTGTAGACGAGCTTGACAAACATCTTCCTGCCGCAATGAGAAGATACTTTGCTAAGAACAACATTAAGTTCTATGTAATTAACGGTACTGACATTGCCAAGGAAATCGGTCTCGGAAACCGTGTAAACTCAGTTTTACAGTCAGCTTTCTTCAAGCTTGCAAACATCATTCCTATTGATGAAGCTATTGACTATATGAAAGCTGCCATAAAGAAAACATACGGCAAGAAGGGCGAAAACATACTTAACATGAACTATGCCGCTGTTGACCAGGGTGCAGAAAAGGTTGTTGAGGTTAAAGTTCCTGCAGAATGGGCAGACGCCGTAGACGAAAATAACGGTGCTAAGAAAGAAGTACCTGAATTTGTTAAGAATGTTGTTGAACCTATCAATGCTCAGAAGGGCGACAGCCTTCCTGTAAGTGCATTCAAGGGCAGAGAAGACGGTACATTCCCACAGGGTACAGCCGCTTACGAAAAGAGAGGCGTTGCAGTTGACCTTCCTAAGTGGGATATGACAAAATGTATCCAGTGTAACCAGTGTTCATTCGTATGTCCTCATGCTTCAATAAGACCATTCCTTCTTACGGAAGAAGAAGCAAAGAATGCTCCTGAAAGCTTTGAAACAAAGAAAGCAACAGGCAAGGGACTTGAAAACCTTCAGTACAGAATGCAGGTTTCTTCACTTGACTGTCTCGGCTGCGGAAGCTGTGCCGCTATTTGTCCTGTAAAGGCAATAGAAATGGTTCCTGCTTATACACAGGATAAAGAAGCAGCTAACTGGGATTATGCTTTAAGCCTTTCTGTAAAAGAAGATGTTATGGCTAAAGACAGCGTAAAGGGCAGCCAGTTTGTTCAGCCGCTTCTTGAGTTCAGCGGTGCTTGTGCAGGCTGCGGTGAAACACCTTATGCTAAACTTATAACACAGCTTTTCGGTGACAGAATGTATATTGCAAACGCAACAGGCTGTTCTTCAATCTGGGGCGGCAGCGCACCTTCTACACCATATACAACAAACCATAAGGGACATGGTCCTGCTTGGGCAAACTCACTTTTTGAGGATAACGCAGAGTTTGGTCTCGGTATGGCTCTTGCCGTAAAACAGATGAGAGCAAGACTTAAAGACCAGCTTGAAAAACTCAGAAGTATTCAGGGCTGCGAAGTTATGGCAGAAAAGGTTGATGCTTGGATTGCAACAATGAATGACGGAGAAAAGAATCAGCAGGCTACAGCAGACCTTGTAGAACTTCTTGAAAACTACAACGGTTCTAATGCAGAGGCTAAGGCTATTGTTGAGGACGTTCTTAAAAATAAAGACCAGCTTGCTAAGAAGAGCCAGTGGATATTCGGTGGTGACGGCTGGGCATACGATATCGGTTACGGCGGACTTGACCATGTTCTTGCATCAGATGAGGACATCAATGTATTCGTATTCGATACAGAAGTTTACTCTAACACAGGCGGACAGTCATCTAAGTCTACTCCTGCCGGTGCAGTTGCACAGTTTGCCGCAAGCGGTAAGAGAGTAAGAAAGAAAGACCTCGGTATGATGGCTATGAGCTATGGTTATGTATATGTGGCACAGGTTGCTATGGGCTCAAACCCTGCACAGCTTGTTAAAGCTCTTAAAGAGGCAGAGGCTTACCATGGCCCTTCACTTGTAATCGGTTATGCTCCATGTATTAACCACGGTATTAAGATGGCAGGTGCTCAGCTTGAAATTAAGAAGGCTGTTGAAGCAGGTTACTGGCATTGCTACAGATTCAATCCTGACCTCAAGAAAGAAGGAAAGAATCCGTTTATACTTGACTCTACACCTGAACCAAAGGGTAACTTCCAGGATTTCATAAGAGGTGAGGTTCGTTATTCATCACTTCTCAGAACATTCCCTGAAGTTGCAGAAGAACTCTTTGCAAAGACTGAAAGAGATGCAAAAGAAAGACTTGAAAAATATAAAAAGCTTGCCGCAGGCGAACAGTAAAAATGTGTATTGCTTGAAATAACAAGTTTTTAAAATAAAATTATCAAATAAAAACGTACCGATTTTATCGGTACGTTTTTTGTATTAAGCAGAAGGAAGTGTTTTTGCAGATACTTTTTTATTTTATATTGCCAAACACATTCTGCCGTGCTATAATCTGTTTGTACAAGTTCATATGTACCAGGGAGCTGGATCAAACCGGCTGAGAGGGGATGTTTATTTGTCCCGACCTGTAAACCTGATTTGGATAATGCCAACGTAGGGAATGTATACCATGTATTTGATAGAGATGCCCTCGCATCTCTTATTTTTTTACATGATATATCAAAAACACGAATATGATGTGTTTGGTGATTACGGACAGCAGGAATTCCACTCAGGTGTGGGGTTCCTTTTTTTAATCCATAAAAAAGGAGACCTTTGCTGCGAAAGAAACTAATGTAATTAAAAAAGCTTGCATTTGCCGAAAGTATAATTGCTCTTGTCCTGACCATGGTTGGGGAAAAATGCGGTATTATGTTTCAAATTCGCACAGCATAAACAATGTTTGTTCTTACAGCAACTATGCTGTAAACAAAACTGCGTTACATTGGGGACACCACCTTGTATCGCATAATAAAATGCAGAGATTTTTAAAATAAAAATCCTGTTTATTGCCGTACATTTTAACGGCAAAGGCGTCAGCAATTATATTATTATAAACCAAAAGTGTACCCATTAGACTGTGTTTGCTCTTTTTTGTGTATGCTGACTGTGTTTTGCTGACGCCGAATTTTTGTGATAATTACAGACAAAAGAAACGGAGGCAAAACAACATGAGAAATTACACAACCCAGATGGACGCTGCCAGAAAAGGAATTCTGACTCCGGAAATCGAAACCGTAGCAAAAAAAGAACATATGCCGTCTGACAAACTTATGAAGCTTGTGGCAGAAGGTAAAGTTGTCATATGTGCCAACAAAAACCATACCTGCCTTGATCCCGAAGGTGTCGGAAGTATGCTTCGTACCAAAATAAATGTAAACTTAGGTGTTTCCCGTGACTGCAAGGATTACGATATTGAAATGCAGAAAGTTATGAGTGCCGTTAATCTCGGTGCAGAAGCCATAATGGATCTTTCAAGCCACGGTAATACACAACCATTCCGTCAGAAACTGACACATGAATGTCCGGCTATGATCGGAACTGTTCCTATCTACGACAGTGTTATCCATTATCAGAGAGATCTGGCAACTCTTACAGCAAAGGATTTCATTGATGTTGTCAGACTTCATGCAGAAGACGGTGTGGACTTTGTCACACTCCACTGCGGAATTACAAAGAAAACTATTGAACAGATAAAAAAGCACAAACGTAAAATGAATATCGTAAGCCGTGGAGGAAGCCTTGTCTTTGCATGGATGTGTATGACAGGCGAAGAAAACCCATTCTACGAGTATTATGATGAAATTCTCGATATTTGCGAAGAATACGATGTTACCATTTCTCTTGGCGATGCCTGCCGTCCGGGATGTCTTGCCGATGCAACTGACGTATGTCAGATTGAAGAACTTGTACGTCTTGGAGAACTGACCAAACGTGCATGGAATCACAACGTTCAGGTTATGGTGGAAGGTCCGGGACATGTGCCACTGGATCAGGTTGCTGCAAATATGAAAGTACAGCAGAGTATCTGCATGGGTGCACCGTTTTATGTACTTGGACCTTTGGTAACGGATATTGCTCCGGGATATGACCATATCACAGCTGCCATAGGAGGTGCTGTAGCGGCTATGAACGGTGCTGCATTTTTGTGTTATGTTACACCGGCTGAACACCTTGCACTGCCTAATGTCGATGACACCAAGCAGGGAATCATTGCTTCAAAGATTGCGGCTCACGCAGCTGATATTGCAAAAGGTATTCCGCATGCACGTGACATTGATGATAAGATGGCAGATGCCCGCCGTGTTCTTGATTGGGAAGCACAGTATGCCTGTGCCATTGATCCGGAAACTGCCAAAGCAATCCGTGATAGCCGCAAGCCGGAAGACGATCACGGTGATACATGCAGTATGTGCGGAAAATTCTGTGCAGTAAGAAGTATGAACAAAGCACTGGCCGGAGAATATATTGATATTTTATAAATTTTCGGTTTTGCTGCCGGAAAAGAGTTAAAGATTTCAGCTTTTTTTAAAACAAATAGCTTTAGAGTTGTGGCGCTTCTGTAAGAGAAAACATAATCAATTCTAAAGCTATTTTTGTAATTTTATTTTTTGAAAAGTTTTTGTGATTATTTAAATTATAGGTTCATCGGTTTTAAGGTCAATATCGTTTACTATATGGCGTAAATGAATATACATGGCGTTTTTTGCACCTTGTGAGTCACGCTTTTTAAGAAACTCCATAATAAGTGCATGATCCTTTAATGTGTTTGATAAAAGCTGACCTGTATAGGGCTGGTTTTGTGTTCCCTCTGCTATAGCACCCTGTATTCCTGAGCTGATAACAGGCAGAAGCTGGAGAAAAAATTCGTTATGAGATGCCTGTATGATTGATTTGTGAAATTTTTGATCCATTTCCGTATTATCAAGACCTAAACGAATTATCCTCTCGTTTTCTTCGCCGAGAGAAATTATTTCTTCTATTTCGCTGTCGGTAGCTCTTAAACAGACAATTCTTGCTATTTCCGGTTCAAATATAATTCTTGCCTCCAGTAAATCTCTTAGCCTGTGATTTGCTCGTTTTATTACCTCAAGATTAGGAGCATTGGCAGATGGTATTTCGTTACTTACAAATGTGCCTTTTCCTCTTAAAACGGTAACTATGCCCTGTAGGGCAAGTATTCTTACGGCTTCTCTGAGAGTAGTACGGCTTATGCTTAATTTTAAAGAAAGGTCGTTTTCGTTGGGAAGCTGTTCTCCCGGTTTAAATTCATTTTCATCTACAATAAGCCTATAGAGTTCATCGGCTGTCTGCTGAACAAGGCTTTTTTTCTTCTGCATATTAACAACTCCTTTAGATTAAATTATAAAAGCTTTTTGTGAAAAAAACAACAGTTAAAACATAAGCCTTTAATTTAAAAGTATAATTTCAAAAAACAAAGCCAATATAAGGGATTTTCTAATGTTTTAAACCCTTAATTTTTAAATTTCGCTGTTGCAAGTTTAGGTGTGCTATGGTATAATACCAATGTTGTCTATAAATAATGAGCGTAATTATTGATCAACGTAAATTAAGGAGTGAAGAAAAATGAAAAACGGTATACATCCAGAATACCATCAGTGCAAAGTTAGATGCAACTGCGGTAACGAATTCGTAACAGGTTCAACAAAAGAGGAAATCAGAGTCGAGGTTTGCTCTAAATGTCATCCATTCTACACAGGCAGCCAGAAACTTCTTCTTGAAGCCGGCGGTAGAGTTGAAAAATTCAACAAAAAATACGGCAGAAAGTAATATTGATGCTGACAGGAATCGGAATTTTCCGGTTCCTTTTTTTGTGTCCGGAAATTAAAGTTTATAATTTTTGCCATACAAATATAAATTTAGCGAACTGAAAGACCTTGGGGTTTTACCCCAAACCCTGACAATTTTTTGAAAAAAATTGAGTAAAACTTTTATCAAAACGCAATTACATTGCGTTTTTTGGAACAAAAATTATAAGTTATGTTATTAAGATTTTGATTTTCTAAAACTTTGTCGAATAAAATCTCTTTTGCATTGATTTTAAACCGTAAATCCTGTATCTGTTGCCGTAAACATTGCAGAAGCCTATTTCCGGAGGCACATGGAATGTGC
>CAKQPE010000064.1 GCA_934256695.1 uncultured Eubacteriales bacterium | reverse complement strand
TTGGGGTGAAACCCCAAGGTCTTTCAGTTCGATAAATTTATATTTACAGACTTTCTATTACATTTACCGTCATTTCGTAATCATCTTTAAGTTTTGAAAGCATTTCGTCGGTTACATCGTTTTTTCCGTCTCTTAAAGCCTCCGTAACACTATAGCTTGATTTATACAGAGTTCCCAATCCAAGATTTTGACATATTCCTTTTAAAGTATGTGCTGCTCTGAATGCCTCTTTTATGTCATGCTTTTCCAAATTATCAAAAATATTTTTACAACTTTTATCATCAAGAAATTTAATCAAAAATTTTTTAACAAGTGCATCATTCATAAGTCTGCACAAAACTTCTTCATAATTTCCGCCTGCTTTGTCGTAAAATTCCGTAAGTGTCATAAATATTTCCTCCTATTTTACAGATCAAACTCCTCAAAATCTTTAGGAATAAACCTATGGTAAGTTATATGAAAACCTTCATCTTTAAAGCAATAATAATATTTATCCTCCTGTATGTCATTAAAATAAATCAAATAATCAAACTCATCACTTTTTATATTTTCAAAATGAATATTATCGGATTTTTTTAAAAACAGATTTTTTATTTCTTCCATTGTACAGCCATGGTGCTTTACAATATCCACCAGTTCTTTTATAAACTCATCTTTGGCGGTATTTTCATGTGCATATACAACACCCTTTACAGGTATGTTAAAGCAAAACCTTTCGCCCTGTTCAGATATAAGTATATCACCGAGTCTATCTTTTGAATATCTTACGAAATCATTAAGAAGCCCTTTCATTTCCTCAGCACTGCATTTTGTGCCAAGAATATTGTTAAGTGAACTAAGCTGGTAAAAAAGCCTTATTTCTTCTTTGCTAAAGCCTATTTTCACCTGTGCTTCTTTAAGCATATCAACAATACTTTTTTCAAGTTCTATAAAGTTTTCCATAGTTTTTCTCCGATTTTTATAAATTGTGTCTGTTTTTTATTTCTGTATCAAGATTTTTCCACAGAACTTCTTTTCCTTCCAGTGTCATATATCCGTTATGGCTGTTTTCTTTCGGAATAGATATCGAACCCGGATTAAAATACCAATAACCGTTAAACTCCTCACAAGCAGGGATATGTGTGTGTCCGTGAAGAAGTATGTCACCCTTCTGAAAAGGCGGAAGATTGTTTTTATTAAACGTGTGTCCATGAGTTGCGTATATAACTCTGTTTTCAATATAAAAAACCGCATAATCCGCCAATATAGGAAAATCCAAAACCATTTGGTCAACTTCCGTATCGCAATTTCCTCTTACGGCAAATATTTTATCTTTCGTATTATTAAGCATTGCAATAACTTCCTTGGGAGCATATTCCTTTGGAAGGTCGTTTCTCGGCCCATGATATAAAATATCACCAAGCAGAAGAAGCCTGTCTGCCTTTTCTTTTTCAAAACATTCAAGCATTTTTCTGCAATAGTATGCAGAGCCGTGTATATCAGATGCAATCATAAGTTTCATTGCCTATTACCTCCAAATACATTTTCCTATAATTATACTATGTTATAAAAAAAGTTCAACAGAATAAAATAACGGTTATTATTTTTTACCGAAACTGTTTTTTGTTTACAAAAAAAGCGTCCACCTTTAAGGTGAACGCTTTTGACGTTTATTTGTTATTTATTTGTTAGGTATGGTTTTAATAATTGTTACTGTCTTTGTTTCATCGTTCCACTGAACCTCTGCACCAAGTTCATCGGCTACAAAACGGATAGGTACAAAAGTACGTTCACTGATAATAACAGGTGCAACACCGTATTTTTCAAGTGTTTTTCCTATTGACATTTTAATTTCTTTTGTTTCTGTTGTCAACGTAACTTCTTTTGTTTCTTCGTTCCACTGAACTTTGCCGCCGAGGGACTCTGTTATAAATCTAATCGGTACTAAAGTTCTGCTGTTTACTATAACAGGTGCAACATCATAATCAAATGCTTCGCTGTCTGTAAACATTCTCTTGTTTCCTATCTGCATTTTTATTGTTATTTTTTTACCTTCTTCGGCAGTTGTTTCTTTTGGTATTTCCGCATTTTCCTGCTGTTTAATAAACTCAGCTTTAATATCAACTTTTCCGTCAGGCATTGCAAAAGAATATTTTTCTTTGTTTATTTCTGTTATTTTTAATTCTTTTCCGTCCTTGTCTGTTACTTTTATTGCTTTTAATTCATAACCTTTGTCAGGTTCGGTTGTTATTGTTACAACATTTCCCTGATAAGCTCCGTCTTTGTCAGTTTCAATCTTTCCGTTTAAGGTTTCGGCTATGGCTATATCAAATTTCTTTGAGCTTCCGCCTCCGCCGCCGGATGAACTTCCGCCGCTTGGCTTTTGGGCTACTGTTACTATAACGGTTTTGTCTGCGTCAAGGCTGTTGACAATATTATAAGTTATAATACTTTCTGTATTTGTATTTGCAGGGAAATTCAATATTGCTTTCTGCTCTTTATCTGTGCCTGTAGTTTCTGCTTTAATATCATCATTTGCCTTTATTATAATTCCGTTAGGCAGATTTGTACCCGTTAAAACAAATTCTACCGAGCCTCCTGAATAGGCAAGTGCCGTTGTTTCCGGTTTAAAAGCAGTAACTCTTATTGTACTGTCAGTAACGGTTATTGTCATTGTATTTGATGCAACACCGTCACCTGTTGCCGTTACCGTATAAGTTCCGGCAGAAGGAACCGTAAGAACATCGTTTTCAACAGTCGCGCCTTCCTCTGCACAAGTCCATGTCAAAGTCGGGATATTCGTCCAGTCATCACCATACTGGTCTTTATAATTAATCTGAAGTGCCGCAAGATTAACCGTCTGTTCATTCTTATAGTCAATAGAAACTTCTTTCGGAATGTCGATAGTATTTAGTTTTCTTGCCGGAAGTGCCTTGACCTCATACCAGTCTGAGTAAACATTTCCTGTTTTTGCACGTATATGGAAAGTGCCTTCCTTAACAAATGAAATTCTGTTGTTTTCAACCTTTATTCCGTCAATTGGCATTTCTTTAGCTTCCCATACAATAGGTCGGCTTATATTCTTTCCCGTTGCGTCCTCAATTACTGTCGACAGACCTTCCGTTCCTTCAATGGCTTTTTCCGGATCGTTAGCTATTCCCGTCAATTCTCCGCTTACAATAACCTTTCCGTCATTAAACGGTTTTTCGGAAATATTTATCTCGATTACGGCTGTTGAATCCAGATTTCTGTTTTTAGCATAAACCGTAGGTTCTTCGGCTGTGGAATAAACATCTTCGTCAATCACATATCTGAGATAAACCGTTCCTTCTTCGTTTCCGGCAACAAGCTTTGTATATCCTGTTACAGGGTTTGTCACCAATTTGGCAACAAGACTGTCCGTAAGTATATTGTCATCTTTATCGACTAAAATCCAATGGCCTTTGTTTGGGTTAAAGCCATAATACATTGCATTTTTAACATTATATCCGTTAATCTCTATGTTATCTACATACATTGATTCGCCGAATGAGAAATTATACTCCATAATATCATTTGTTGTTTTGATATTATAAAGCGGATATATAGGTGCAAGCCCGCTTATTTCACTTGCAACCACCTTGTCAATAACCGTAAATGTTGCACCGGCAGAAGCCATAGGTGCAGTAGATGCAAGCTGTTCTTCTACTATATTTTTAAGACCGTTATGGTTATTATAAAGATTTAACCAGCCGATACCGTCAGGGTCTGTTAATACGGATTCAACCACACCTCTGCGGTTTAAGTTCTTTCTTGCATTGGCACCGAAAGTAGCAAGCACCTGTGTTTTGCAGCCTGCATCATTGCTGCTTGGGTCTAATGTATATTCTACTATAGTTACATTAAAATTAAGTGCAACAGGGCAATTATATTTTGTTGTTGTTGTGGCTTCACTTTCGCTCTGCTTCATCATTACATTTGTATATGCAGGAAGTTCCACACCTACGTTATAGGTTGTGGTCTGCTCGTCTGATTTTGATTTTTCTTCCGACCATCCGCTTTCAATAGTCTGGGAAGCCGTAAATGTTAAATTGGCATGAGCTTTACCGCCTAATAAACCATGCTCATAGCCTATTTCCAAGCTTTCCTCAAAACCGTATGACTTACTGCCGTTAATGGCACTGGTTGCCGTTGTTGATGTTGTGTTTGAAATTTCCTGCTGAGCACTGACAGGTATATCTGTCATATTCTTTACATTGGAAGCATATGTTTTGCTTCCCGGTGCAGATTCACTGCTTGTGGTCTGATAGAAATTTCCTTTATCATCAGGCAAAATTGTTGTAATCGTAAAATCACTGAACAATACACCTAACGCCTGATAATGTCCCTTCTTGTTTTTTCCGCTGGTTTTGTATGCACCTGTTACCATCCAGAAAACATCGTCTGCATCGGTATCGTTCCAAAGTATATCATTCTTTGCAACAGAACTGCCTCTGCCTCTTCCGCCGCCGGCACCGTCATAGCCTTGGTAAACCTGTTCTTCCATGGCACTTGCCGCAGCTGCCATGGACTTTGCATAAACAAGTCCGCTTGAACGGACATTATATTTGTTATCTCCGCTCTTTTTGTTGGCGGAGTATGCTCCCGTACTGTTTGTGTTATACGCCAAGCCGTTTGGAATTACATTGTCAAACTGATTTTTAAATTTACCTGTGCTTGTGCCTCTGCCCTTATCATCCTGAATACAGTAAGAAAGATACTGCCACAGGGCCGCCGTTGATTTACCGCCGAGTTTTTTGTTTTTTGCAGAGAGCATATCCTGTATAAACAGCTTTGTACTGTTGTCAAAATTATTGCTGTCTACACCGAAATATGTAACACCGTTTACATTATATTCACTGTCAACAGCTCCCGGTGTTGTAACATTCTCCGTATCATCTTTAACCTGATCTTTATTGCCTAAGGAGCAGTTTTCATCATGGAAAAAATCATCATCTTCCGCACGATACTCCAAATATCCACATTCTGAACAATATAAATCTTTGTCTGAGTACGGACAGCTTGCCTTGCTATGGCTATAAGTTGTGCCGTCATATGTTACAATACAGTCGTCAGTAGGACAATTAAAGTGGCAGGTATCCGTATGTGCCAAACTCGTTCCTCCGCAGTCAACGCAGGTTACAACATACATATCCTGACTCGGAGGTGTTGTTGCCTTGTCTATATACCCCTGCTCAAAATAATATTCATAGTTGCAGTTTGGATCACTATGCGTAAATGTTGTGCCATCGGTTGTTGTTACCGTACAGCCGTTAGGACAATTAAATGCACCGTTTTTAGCCAATAGCATAATGCCGGCATTGCTGCCCGTATCAGCATCATCGGCAAATGTAATTGTCGGCATAACAGTTGCCGCTACAGTTAGTATAAGCATACTGCTTAATATTCGTCTTTTCATAAAATTCCCCCTTTTAAAACTATTTTTAAACTGCGGTTTTTTCGTTTTCCGCTATTTCCAGAATCTCGTCATGGGAAATTTCCACATTGCCGAAGCGGACAAAAATTCCGTTTGTAACAACGCTCTGCCAAACCTTTGGGTTTTTCAGCGGACGAAACCGCATACATTCCAGATAATGTTCCAGATTAAGAAATAATCTGCTTCCGGAAACAAAATCAATCTGTAATATATAGTTTTCCAAAGGCTTTACGGCAGAAATATATTTTCTCTGCATATCGCTGCCACCTCCCCTAAAAACAAAATACCGCATACTTTTTTGTATACGGTATCAATTAAATAATGTTTTTTTTCTACCGTATACATAAAGTATACGGTAATAAAAAAGAAATATATATTAACTAAAAGTTAGTTTTTAAGGTTATTTTTCAAAAAGTTCATATAATTTTCGTCTTTTTGTTTTTGTATCGCCTTCTATTGACAGCTTGCCGTAGATACGGTTTATGTATTGCTTTATTGTACCTTCCGAAAGAAAAAGTCTTTCGGCTATCTCTTTGCCTGTCAGTCTTTTTGCCATTAGGGAGGCTATCTCCGCTTCTTTTGGTGTAAGGCATTTAAGCTCAGCTATTCCAAGGCTTTTTATCTTTATTTTTTCTGTTATCTTTTGGCTGTTTTCCGCAATCTCTTTTATATTTTTGTCAAAATTACGTCCTTTAATCAAATCTTTTATATAAACATAATTTTCTACAAAAGGCATATATAATTTGTCCTGTACGGAAAGTTCAACTGCTTTTTCAAAATATTCCTCGGCTTCTTTTCGGCAGTTTATTTTTTCATAGGCTGCGGCAGTCTGTATAAGTATATGTATTTCGCAAAGATTATACGGAACAGCACGGCATTGTGCAATCAAAGAGTCACTTCTGCCTATTACCTTTGCAAACTCATTTTGAATCAGATATACCTGATTTTCTATTAAATACATCATAGGCTTGCAAGGTGCAAGATAATTTATACCGTCCAGTTCATGTTCCCTAAACTCATCCGGTATCTTATCCGTTTCTCCCATAAGTGCAAAATAATATGCCAATATACTTTGATATATATTCACAAAAAGTGTATTGTGGGTGTTAAAGGTTTCTGTTTTTCTTTTGTCAAAATCAAAAAGCTTAACCTTATCCGTATGAAGGCTGAGTCTCAAAGCAAGGAAATCACAGCACAAATCCATGTTTATCTGACCCTTTTCCTTTACACGCTGTCTTGCCTTTTCCAGCTCAATATAAGCTTTAATAATATCTCCCTGCATAAAATATGCTTCCGCCTGCATAAGCAGCTCCGCACCCTGTCCGTGTCCTTCCGTTACTTTATAATAATACGGCATTGATTCGTTCATTGCATCAAGCTCATTTTGCAGATTTCCTTTTTCTCGGTGAAACATCATAAGTACGGAAGGAGAGCCGAATGTCCATGAGCCGTAGGTACGTATTGATACGGCAGACTTTGACATCAGCTTGCTTGCACTGCGGTGAAGCCTGCTCATGGCAGCAATATCGTTGTAACACAAAAAGCTCATTATAAGGTCACATTCACCCAGTATATCTCCTTTTTCAGTTTCGCTAAGTTCTGTATTGGTTTTCACATATTCCGTAAGCATATTTTTAATTTCAAGCATTTTCGGAATTTGTCTCCAGGTAAAGAGTCTTCGCATAAGTACAAGAGCCGACCATGGGTTTTGGCATATTTTTTCGACAGAACATTTTTCAATAACTCTTAAAACCTCTTTAGGCTCTGTTACTGCAAGGTCAACGCCTACATCTTTTTGAACCGTTCTCAGCCAGCCATCGTAATCTTCCGCCTTGTCAAAAAATATAAATGCTTTGAAATATTCATTGTTGTTTTCATAATATTTACCATAAAGAGCATAGCATTTTTTCTTTTCTTCTTCATTAAAAGAATCGAAGCCTTCATTTGCACAATGCTTTAACATATGATGAAAACGGTAATTTTTATTCGGCATACGGGTAATAAACGCATTTTTTTCTGTCATTGATTTAAGAAGGTTTTCACTTTTATCGTTTTCGGTAATAAACTTTGCCATTTTTACAGAAAATTCATCGGCAATGCTCATTTTAAACAAAAACTGCTTTTCTTCATCTGACGCTGTTTCAATAAGTGCCGCCATTATCGACTCATAAATATCGTCATTGTCCTCAAGCATTTCTCCGTACTGAATATATGACCTTAAATTAAGATATACGGCAGAAAACCAGCCTTCGCTTAATTTTACCAGTCTTTCAAGCTGCTCGTTTTCAAGATTTATTCCGCAATTTTTTGCATATATATTGATTTCCGTATAATTAAGCTTAAGATGCTCCGCAGTTATTTTATGCAGATTTTTTCCAAAGTGCATTACCTCTCCGGCAGGAAGGAATCTGTCCCTGCTGGCAACAATAATATGTATATTTTCCGGAAGTGAGTAAGCCAATGAACATATAAATGATACTGCCGAGGCATCTTTCATAAGATGGAAGTCATCAATGAAAATATAAAGTTCTTCATTTAATTTGTCAAAAGCACTTCTCATATGTTCTGTCAGTATTATTCTGCTTTCAATATCCGACGGATATTGAAAAGCATCTATTTCATTATCAATTACTTTAAATGCATTTTTAACACTGTTCCAAAAAAGCGGTATGCTGTCTGAATATATATTTATTCTTATAACCTTGTTCTTTTTATCATCTAAACCGTTTATATACCAGTTTATGGCAGTACTTTTTCCATATCCCATAGGTGCAACAACAACGGTAAATGCCGTTTGGGAAATACGTCTGAGCTGTTCCTGCATTCTTTCGGATATATATATTGTGTTCAAACTTCGTTTTAATTTCGGCATAAAATCACCTCGGTATCGATTAAAAATATATTTTTATTATATCATAAAAAAGGAACGCTTTTAAACGTCCCTTTTGCTTTCTTGCATTATTTAATATATAATTATGATTCTTTTATAACATATTTCCGACAATATAAATTCAAGAATTAAAAATAGCCTGTCATACCCATCTTATCTGACTTTCACTTTTTATATCCAGTATATCGTTATGGACACCCCTCAGCTTTTCAGTTATAGCCTTATCCACGTGCATATGACCGAAATACCACTTTTTCAGCCTTTCGGATTCCAAAATAATATTATACCATTCATCGAAAACAACAGGCAGTTCATAATCATCGTCAACCGGCTTCTCTCTGGAAATAAAGGCTCTTGCAAAAAGCGGTGTCTCATGTGTTATAACATAATCTATATCGGACAAATTTTTCAAAAGCTTATCCTTTCCGTATTCTATTTCGGCTTTTGTGGGTTCTTCCTCACTCCACCAGCTTTCGCCCTCTACTCTCCTATCCTTGTCTACCGACCTTGCTCCGCCAAAAGTAAAATAATTTCTGCCATATATGGAATAGATTTCACCACGCATAAGATGAATTATCCTTTCGCCTGCACGATGAACTTTTCCACCATTCCATATACTTACTTCCATATTGTTTAGCAAAGCATGATTTTCGTGATTTCCGTCAATGAATGCAATCTGTCCTGGAAAAATCTGCTGTAAACTATCTATATTGTTTTTATAGCTTTTGTTCCATACATATCCCGCATCTCCGGCTATAATCAAAATGTCACTTTCGTAAAGAACTGTTTTTTCAGCTAAGCCGAATAAAGGTGTAAATGTACCGTGTTTATCTCCTGTTATAAAAACTCTCTCTGTCATATCCGTATCCTTAATCTTTTTAGTTTTTGTAATAGTAAATACCATTCTTTTCTTCTCTGTCTATTCTGCCGGAAAAATACAAATACTGAAGATGTGCGGCTGCTTCTCCCGAAGCAAACCATTTTTGCGGCAGCGGGAAATCATCCCAGCACTTACAGTCTATTTCCCATGTCATATCGGCAGCAACATTATACGCTGTTTTCCACTGCCCGTTGAGTATGCTCTCCACTTCGGCAAGGCGTTGTTCGTGATGTTTAAAAAGTTCTTTAATTCGCTCATGCATATCTTTTACAGGTGTACCGTGTGCCGTAAGCAGAAGCTCAACATCTAATTTATCGACCTTTTTCAAGCTGTCAAAATACTGCTGCAAAGGATTTTCCATGCTTATTTCTATACTTATATTAGGTGTTATAAGCCCAAGTATATGATCGCCTGCAAAAAGTATTTTCTTTTTTTCATCATAAAGACACATATGTCCCGGTGTGTGTCCCGGTGTTTCCACTGCCCTAAGTTCATATCCGCCGTAATTTAATATGTCACCGTCTTTTACGTATTTTAAATCTATTCTTTCCGTATGGCAGTATTTTCTGCCGGGGTGTATGTCTGTGTTTGAACCGAAATCGGCTCTCGGAAAACCGTATTTTACGAACAAATCATCAAGCATACGCCAGTAAAGATTGCCTGCTTCAAAATTAATAAGCTCTCCGTCTGTCTCTCCTGCATAAACGGTACTGTTTTTATCGGCAAATTTCCCTACCAGTCCACAGTGGTCGGAGTGAAGATGTGTTATAAACAGGTCTGTGCCTTTAATTTCCAGTTCGTCAAAAGCACTTCTCAAGGCCTGTTCACATTCGGGTCTGTTAAAGCCTGTGTCTATAACAAGATTTTTGTTTCCGATTATAATATAGGAATCTATCTCTCTAAGTGGATTATTTTGCAAAGGAACAACTTTTTTGTATATATTTTCAGCAACCTTAGTAAGCATATTTTTTCTCCTGTTGTTATTTTCGAATTTTATAAATAATTATTTTGGTTTTACCTATTTTAGCATATATTTTATTTTCTGCCTACATAATATTTTTATAAAAGGACAGCCATTTTGGACTGTCCTGAGGGTGTCGACAAAGTCGACACTTAAGTCGAAATCAGGATTTCGACTTGTCCAAACAGAAGAATAAACAGACAGGTTCCATGGGCTTAAAAGCCTTGAAACCTGCTGTTTTCCTCGTCGGAAATGAAT
>CAKQPE010000063.1 GCA_934256695.1 uncultured Eubacteriales bacterium | reverse complement strand
TCCTTCATATGTTCTCGGCGGACAGGGTATGGAAATAACATATAACGAAGCCCAGATTACAAAATACCTTCAGGAAGCATTTGCAAAAGACAGCAAAAACCCTGTTCTTATCGACAGATACCTTCTTGGACGTGAAATAGAAGTAGACGCTATCTGTGACGGAGAGGATATACTTATCCCTGGTATTATGGAACATCTTGAAAGAGCCGGCGTTCATTCAGGAGACTCCATATCAATATATCCTCCACAGCATATTTCAGATGAAATCAAAGCACAGATTGTTGACGAAACAAGAAGAATTGCCGTTGCTCTTAAAGTAATCGGTATGATTAACATTCAGTTTATCGACTACCACGGCGAGCTTAACATAATAGAGGTTAACCCTCGTTCAAGCCGTACAGTACCTTATATAAGCAAGGTTACAGGTGTACCTATTATTGATATAGCAACAAAGGTTATGCTTGGCTCAAAACTTAAAGATTTAGGCTACGAAAGCGGTATCTGCAAAGAGCCTGACAAGGTTTGCATTAAAGTACCTATCTTCTCAACAGAGAAACTTCCACAGGTAGAAGTTAGCCTTGGACCTGAAATGCGTTCAACAGGTGAAATTCTCGGTGTAGGAAAGAACCTTAAACGTGCTCTTTACAAAGGCTTCCTTGCAGCGGGAATCGTTGTTCCAAGAAAGAACGGTACAGCTCTTGTAACAATTAAGCCACAGGATTTCCCAGAGTTCCTTCCTATAGCTAAGAAGCTTGAAAAACTGGGCTACAACTTCCTTGCTACAGACGGTACAGCTAAGTTTATGCAGGAAAATGGTATAGACCGTGTTAAGGTAGTAAGAAAGATCAGCGAAGGTGTGCCAAATGTTCTTGATATAATCAGAAGCGGTATGGTTGACCTTATTATCAATACACCTAACAAAGGCAACAGAGCTACAAGTGACGGTTTCAAAATAAGACGTACAGCTGCTGAATGCTCTATAGTTCTTATGACATCTCTTGACACAGCAGGTGCTCTTGTAGATGTTATGGACAGTGATATTACAACTGATGATGTAGATGTAATAGCATTGGAGGATATTAAATGAAAAAATCAGTAGAATTTGCTGAAATTTTGGAAAACGAAAAAATAGCAGAGGACATATATTCTATGGTTCTCTGCTGTCCGGAAATAACATCAAAGGCTGTTGCGGGACAGTTTGTTGAAGTTTATACAGGTCTGGGAGAGTATATTCTCCCAAGACCTATAAGCATAAGTGAGATAGACAAAGAAAAATGTACACTTACGCTTGTTTATCAGGTAGTAGGCAAGGGCAGTGACTATTTCAGCCAGTGTCCTGTTGGTGACAGCCTTAAAGTTATGGGGCCTTGCGGAAACGGCTTTAGCATTGATATAGGTATTAAAAAAAGTATCCTTGCCGGCGGCGGTATAGGTACAGCCCCTCTTGTAGAGCTTTGCAAACAGCTTAAAGGCAGTGTAACTGTATTCATAGGTTCAAGAACGGCACCTGTCCTTGTTGATAAATTCAAATCTCTCGGTGCAGATGTTCATGTCGCTACCGATGACGGAAGCGTTGGCTTTAAGGGCAATATTGTCCAGCTTATGGATTCCGTTAATCCACAGGGTGGTCTTATATATGCCTGTGGCCCGAAGGTAATGCTTAAATATACGGCAAAATGGGGCAGTGAAAGAAATATTCCTGTTCAGGTATCAATGGAAGAAAGAATGGCTTGCGGAATAGGTGCTTGTGTAGGCTGTGCCGTTAAGATAAAAAGAAACGGTGAAAACGACTGGCAGAACCTTAAAGTATGTAAAGACGGGCCGGTATTTATGGGTGACGAGGTGATGTGGGATGAGTAATATAAATACAGCTGTAAATATATGCGGTGTTGAGATGAAAAATCCTGTCACAACAGCGTCAGGTACATTCGGCTCAGGAAGGGAATTTTCCGACTTTGTTGATTTAAACAAGCTTGGTGCCGTTACCGTAAAGGGTGTTGCGGCAGAGCCTTGGAAAGGAAACAACTCACCGAGAATTGCCGAAGTTTACGGCGGTATGCTTAACTCCGTAGGCTTACAGAATCCCGGAGCAGATTATTTTATAGAAAACGATATTCCGTTTTTAAGACAGTTTGACACAAAGATAATTGTAAATATCTGCGGTCACTCAATCGACCAGTATTGTGAAGCGGCAAGAAAGCTTTCCGATGCCGATGTGGATATGTTTGAGCTTAATATATCATGCCCTAATGTAAGTGAAGGCGGTATAACTTTCGGTACAGTTCCTGCCATGGCAGAAAAAGTTGTTTCGGAAGTAAAAAAATACTGCAAAAAACCGCTTATTGTAAAACTTACTCCTAACGTAACTGATATAACGGAAATAGCAAAGGCTGCCGTAAGCGGCGGTGCAGACGCTCTTTCCCTTATAAATACCCTTATAGGAATGAAAATAGACATTCATAAAAGAAAGCCTGTGCTTGCCAACAAAATCGGCGGTATGTCAGGCCCTGCCGTTAAGCCTGTTGCCGTAAGGATGGTTTATCAGGTTGCAAAAGCAGTAGATGTTCCTATAATAGGTATGGGCGGTATTGCAAACTATGAAGATGCCATAGAATTTATAATGGCAGGTGCAACAGCCGTTGCCGTAGGTACAGCTAATTTCAACAACCCTTTTGCTACAGTTGAGGTTGCCGAAGGCATTGAGAAATTTATGATTGAAAACGGAATAAAGGACCTTTCGGAAATAAGAGGTATTATTGACTGATAAGGGGGAAAATATAATGCTTGATACAGCAAAAATTGAATTTATAGAGTTTATGATGAGTGCAGATGTGCTTAAATTCGGAAGCTTTGTAACAAAAAGCGGAAGAAACACACCGTACTTTGTAAATACAGGAAACTACAAAACAGGAAAACAGATTGCAACTCTTGCTAAGTTTTATTCAAAACTTATAAAAGATACCTGCGGAACAGACTTTGACGCAATGTTCGGCCCTGCATACAAGGGTATTCCTCTTGTTGCGGCAACAGCTGCCAACCTTTACACAGAATACGGTATTGACAAGCCTTATTTCTTTAACAGAAAAGAAAAGAAAGACCACGGTGAGGGTGGAAACCTTGTAGGCTATGCTCCTAAGGACGGAGATAAGATTGTTATAGTAGAGGACGTTATAACAGCCGGAACAGCCATAAGAGAAACAATGCCTGTTCTTAAAAGTGCCGCAAATGTCAATGTAACAGATATGTTTATATCCGTAAACCGCTGTGAGGTAGGTGCAAACAGCGAAAAAACAGCTGTAATGGAAGTTAAGGAAGAATTCGGTCTTAACGTACATTCCATTATATCCGTAGCAGATATTTATGAATACCTCAAGGCAAAGGGTACATACGGTGATGTACTCGGTGCTATGGAAAATTATATGAATAAGTACTGCATACTTTAAATTGTTAATAAAAAATATCCATACCCTCTGCTTTTATAAATGGCGGAGGGTATTGTGCGTAATTAAAAATATATAAAAATACCTAAAAAACGTATTTATTTCAGTCTAAAAATTGTATTGCAAAAAATACATCTATAGTCTATAATAGCAAAAGACATTTAACCATGCTTTTATAAAAAAACGAAATGAGGCGTAAAAGTTGAAAGTAGTACACAGTATTGAAGAAACTCGCAGTATCATTAAAGAATGGAGAAAAGCAGGTCTTAGTGTAGGTCTTGTTCCTACTATGGGCTATCTCCATGAAGGACACAAAAGCCTTATTGACAGAGCCGTAAAGGAAAACGATAAGGTAGTTGTAAGTGTTTTTGTAAATCCAATTCAGTTTGGTGCAAACGAGGACCTTTCCGTATATCCGAGAGATATAGAAAAAGATTCCGTTCTTTGCGAAAATGCAGGTGCTTCAATTATATTCAATCCTACACCGGAAATAATGTATGCAGACAATTTCTCTACATATGTTGATGCAGGCGATGTTCAGAAAGAACTTTGCGGAAAGAGCAGACCTATTCATTTCAGAGGTGTTTGCACAGTTGTTACAAAGCTTTTGAACATTGTTAAGCCTGACAGAGCATATTTCGGACAGAAAGATGCTCAGCAGCTTGCCGTTATTAGAAGAATGGTAAGAGACTTAAATATTGATGTAGAAATAATCGGCTGTCCTATAGTAAGAGAAGCCGACGGTCTTGCAAAAAGTTCAAGAAATGTATATCTTAACGCAGAAGAAAGAGCTGCTGCCGTAATACTTCATAAAGCACTTACAAAAGGCGAGGAAATGGTAAAGGGCGGAGAAAAAAATCCCGATACTGTTATAAAAGCCATAAGCGACATTATAAACACAGAAAAACTTGCTAAGATTGATTATGTTGATGTAGTAAGTTTCCCTAATATACAGCACGTAGAAACCATAGACCAGCCTGTATTGGTAGCTTTAGCAGTGTATATCGGCAAAACAAGACTTATTGATAACTTCATAACAGAATAAAAAGCAGATATTTTATTTATCTGTAGCTTATAAAAAATCACCAAAATAAAATTTTGGTGATTTTTTGTTATATGTAAATCAATTACATACCCCAAAGCCTTCTCAACAAACGGAGAATACGAATCCTTCCGTCACTCCCTGACACCTTCAATTTCATGGACGGCTTAAAAATCGGCAATATTGGCAAAACAAATTTTACAACGTACACAAGTATTTTCCGTTGCTGTCATAAACCTTAAAACCGGAGAGTTCTTCGGAAGATTCTGTATCTCCTCCGTAAAATGTTATTTCATTAACCATATTTCCCTTGGAATCGGTTTCAAAGGAATATATCACTTTCTTATAAGCAAATCCTTTATCGTTTGTAATTTCCGCTTCAATATAAAATTCAGAATCGGAAGGTATTTCCAGTCGGCAGTCACTTATATTGATATATACGTAAGATTCATCATCAATATTACTATTAAAAGATTTTTCCAATTCATCATTTACATATAAATTTGCCTTTGCCGATTTTATTTTATCTTTGTTTGAATCAGCATAGCCCGGATAGCTTATATTTAAATTAACATCACCGGAGCAATTAAAGCTGAGAGTATTATTATTTGTTGTTGTATAATTGGAAGTGCTTGAAAAATCACAATCTATATAAGGGAAAAATTCATTCTTTACGGAAACATACATATCCGATAATTCCTGAAATTTGGTTGTTCCCTTTGATATAAGAGCGACTTTTGTTGCCTGCAAACTGTCGGAGTTTAATTTTGTATCGGCGGTATATTCAAAGTGACCGTTATTATATATCATGTCATAAGGCTTATTGTTTATATATATCTGAGCCGCAGTACCTTCGGAATACTCCTTTGGAGTAATACTGAATATAACAGGTATTGAAAAATCGGTTTTATTTATTTCTCCGAAATCATATTCGCTTGAAGCTATAATGCTTGTGCCTTTTTCAACGGCGGCAGTTACACTGTCCGATATATTGTAAATATTGCTTGAAATATTGCTGTACTGGGAATAGAGAGAATTATTTGTATTTTTGATACTGTTTTTCAACGATTTTATCTGTGAAGAAAGAGAAAACGTATTTACCAAAAGAAGTACAGAAACTATAAGAGAAACAGAAGATATAATAACATTTGTATTCTTTTTCATAAAGAGACCTCCTTTTTACGAATTATCCTTTTCAAACTTGAGCAGATATTCCTTTCGCCATACGGCACCGCCATAACCACCTATGCTTCCGTCGGAATTTATTACACGGTGACATGGGACAACAATCCAGAGTTTATTTTTATTATTGGCATTTCCTACGGCACGACAGGCTCTCGGATTACCTATAGATTCCGCTATATCCTTATAACCTACGGTTTTTCCGTATGGTATTTTCATAAGAGCTTTCCAGACGGATTTTTGAAACTCGGTTCCTTCAAAAATAATATTTAAATCGAAGCTTTTTCGTTTGCCGCCGAAATATTCATCTAATTGGACAAGGCATTTTTTCATTTCATCTGTTATATATTCCGTCTCATTAACAGGTATGTCAACAATACGTATTGACATTATACCTTCCTCTGTACCTTCTATCTGTACAAACCCTATAGGAGAGTTATAGAAACATCTGTAAACCACGCAAACACCACCTTTATTTTTTATAAAAATATTATAGCATATAAAAACCATTGATTTTATAGAAAACCACAAAAGTTAACTATTTGTAATATTTTTTATTACGCAGCATATAGTTATTTGTGGTGCCAATAAATTTTTCGGAGATGAATACAATGGGGAAAAAAGGCGGATTTAGATTAGGTGCATTTTTAAAAAATACGGTTCTCGGAATAATGTTTATATTAATTTGTTCGACATGTGTTTTTAAATATATAGATACGATTTATACTAAGCAGAATGGAAAAGAAAGTGTTTATACTTTTGACGAAAAATCAAAACCTTATGACAATGTAATTACCGAAAACACAAAAAATTTGCAGGAAAACAGCGAGCCTGTATTTTTGCATACACTTTCTCAGGAAGAACTTAAGCTTCAGCCCGAAACGGATACAAATTATAATACAGACACCAAAAAGATTAATCTTACAGCAGCGGATATAGAAAAATTAAAAGATTTCGATTACATAAAACGGAATTTTTATATTATAGACAACAGAACCGAATTACTTGAAAGCGATATAAATGCCGAAGAATTTCTTAATATGGATTTTTCAATAAAGAAAGACGGAGACAGTCCCAAAATACTTATTTTCCACACACATTCAAGTGAGATGTACGCAGACAGTGACAGGTCAAAAGGAATTGAGGAAGGCATATGGGGCGTAGGCGAAAAACTTAAAAACATACTTGAAGAAAAATACGGTATAGCTGTTATGCATGATTCGGGAAGGTATGATGTTGTAGACGGAAAAACACAGATTATAGGTGCATATGAAAGAATGGAACCGGCAATAACAAAAATTTTGCAGGAAAATCCATCAATAGAAATGGTTATAGATATGCACAGAGACGGCGTAAACGAAAACGTGCATCTTACGAATAATATAAACGGAAAAACCTGTGCAAAAGTAATGTTTTTTAACGGTTTGTGCAGATTAAAGGAAAACGGAGTTTTAAACAATATTTCATCATTGCCAAACAGTTATATCAAGGACAATCTTGCTTTAAGTTTTAATATGCAGGTTACAGCAAATAAACTATATCCCGATTTTACAAGAAGAATTTATATAAACGCTTATAGGTACAGTCTTAATATGCTGCCTAAGTCAATGCTTATAGAAGTAGGTGCACAAACAAACACAAAATCAGAGGCACAAAACGCAATGGAGCCTCTGGCCGATATTTTATCAAGGGTAATATTGGCTGAATAAAAAACTATGTTTAAAGCAAAAATATATATATGATTAAGAGATTTTTGTTTTATGGAATAGCAGGCCTTGTTATTGAAATATTTTGGACAGCAATAATATCTGCAATGAGAGGAGATAAGAAACTAACCGGAAATACATCACTGTTAATGATTCCAATATACGGCTCTGTGGTATTTTTTGAACCATTATGCTTACTGCTTGCAAATATGCCTTTTATTTTAAGAGGATCTGTATACACAGTATGTATTTTTGCGGCAGAATACTTCTCGGGATATGCTTTGGAAGGCATAATAGGTGTATGCCCTTGGGATTACAGTAATTGCAAATATAACATTTACGGTCTTATAAGGCTGGATTATGCACCTTGCTGGTTTGCCGTAGGGCTGTTGTATGAAAAAATTTTTCAATACGCAATATAAAACCTTTTGGCAAAATACAAAAGGGTTTATGGTGCCGACAAGGTCGACACCTAAGTCGAAATCAGGATTTCGACTTGTTCAAACAGAAGAATAAACAGACAGGTTCCATGGGCTTAAAAGCCTTGAAACCTGCTGTTTTCCTCATCGGAAATAAATTACGACTGCGGATTCCATTCGGGAAACTCATTCGTTTCCCGAACCCTTCCGTTTCCCGAACCCTTCCGTTTTATAAAATAACTTTGTCTACAGTCTGAAACCTTTTGGCAAAATATAAAGGGGTTATACATAGATAACGGATTAATAATTTTAAATGTATATGTTTTCATGCCTTGATAAGGCAGACAAAGTGTGCTAAAATTCTAATGTTAATTATATAGAAAAGTTTTCCGAAAGGAGTTATTGATATGTGCGGTTTTTGCGGATTTACAGGAGAACTTATAAAAAGCGATGAAGTTCTTACAAATATGATGAACAAGATTATTCACAGAGGTCCTGACAGTGCGGGAAAGCATATCGACAGCGATGTTGCTCTCGGCTTCAGACGTCTTTCCATTATAGACTTGGATAACGGTTCACAACCGATGTATAACGAAAACAATGATATGGTTATTACTTTTAACGGCGAAATTTATAACTATCAGGAAATACGTGAGGATCTTATTAAAAAAGGCCATGTTTTCAGAAACAATGCCGATACGGAAGTTCTTATCCACGGATACGAAGAATACGGAAAAGACCTTCTTAATAAATTAAGAGGCATGTTTGCCTTTGTTATATGGGACAGCAACAAAAAAGAGCTTTTCGGAGCAAGGGATTTCTTCGGCATTAAGCCTTTTTATTACACAAACGTAGGCGGAAACCTCGTTTTCGGTTCCGAAATAAAGAGTATTCTCGAATATCCCGGAATAAAAAGAGAAGTAAACAAAGACGCTCTTGAAAACTATCTTTCTTTCCAGTATTCCGTTCTTCCGGAAACATTCTTTAAAGGAATATTTAAGCTTATGCCGGCTCACTGCTTTACATTCAAAAACGGCAAAATGACAATAGAAAGATACTGGGATCCTGTATTTGACGATGCCGGAAAAAGCAAAACTTTCGAGCAGACAGTTGAAGAAATAGATGAAGCTATGCAGGATTCTATCAAGAAACACAAAATCAGCGATGTTGAAGTAGGTTCATTCCTTTCAAGCGGTGTAGACTCAAGCTATGTTGCTGCTTGTTTTAAAGGGGACAAGACTTTTACCGTAGGCTTTGATTACGAAAAGTACAACGAAATAGATTATGCAAAAAAACTTTCCGAGAAAATAAAAATCGACAACTACAGCAAACTTATTTCTACAACAGAATATTGGGATGCTATTCCTAAGGTTCAGTATCATATGGACGAGCCTTTGGCAGACCCTTCGGCAATAGCTCTTTATTTTGTAAGCCAAACAGCTGCAAAGCACGTTAAGGTTGCTCTTTCAGGAGAGGGTGCAGATGAATTTTTCGGAGGATACAATATATATAAAGAGCCTGATGCATTAAAGGCTGTTACATGGATACCTAAACCTTTAAGAAAGGCTGCTGCCGGAATAGTAAAAACAATACCTGTTAAGTTTAAAGGCAAGAACTATATAATAAGAGCAAGCAAAGACCTTGAAGAAAGATTTATAGGCAATGCAAATATGTTTTCTGTTGCGGAAAGAAACAAAATTCTTAAATCCGTAAGCGGAAAATATACACCGCAGTCAATTACAAAACCTCTTTATGACAAAGTAAAAGGCAAAGAGGACGTTACAAGAATGCAGTACATTGACCTTAATCTCTGGCTTATAGGTGATATTCTTCTTAAAGCAGATAAAATGAGTATGGCACATTCACTTGAGGTAAGAGTACCGTTCCTTGACAGAAAGGTATTTGAAGCCGCAAGACATATTCCTAAAAAATATAAGGTAACAAAGGAAAACACAAAGGTAGCTATGAGACACGCAGCCAACAGATACCTTCCGGATATGGTTGCCGAGAAGAAAAAACTTGGTTTCCCTGTGCCTATAAGAATATGGCTTAAAGACGAAAAATATTACAACATAGTAAAAGAAGCTTTTGAAAGCGACGAAGCAAAGGAATTTTTCAAAACAGAGGAAATAATGAAATTCCTTAATGACCATAAAAACGGAAAAGCTGATAACAGCCGTAAAATCTGGGCAATATATATGTTCCTTGTATGGCACAAAAAATATTTTACAAATGCAGCTTGACAAAAATGCATTAATTTGATAGATTGTTTTATAAATTGATATTGGTTCTGCAACGAAAAAGAGAAGTAACGAGTTAAGCAAAAGTCATTCAGAGAGTTTTCGGTCGGTGTGAGAAAACGGCTTTTAACCGTGAAAGGCACTTTGGAGCAGTCTTTTAAAGAGGGTATTTATATACCAAAAAGGGTGGAACCGCGGAAGATATAACCTTTCGTCCCTTACAATAATTGTTGTAGGGGCGGAAGGTTTTTATTTTGTTTAAAAATAAGGAGGAATTACTAATGGCAGTAGAAAAGACTATGGAAAAAATAGTTTCTTTGGCAAAAGCAAGAGGTTTTGTTTACCCGGGCAGTGAAATTTACGGTGGTCTTGCAAACACATGGGATTACGGCCCTCTCGGTGTTGAATTTAAAAACAACGTAAAAAAAGCATGGTGGAAAAAATTTATTCAAGAAAGCAAATAC
>CAKQPE010000062.1 GCA_934256695.1 uncultured Eubacteriales bacterium | reverse complement strand
TTATTCGGCAAAGTTTGAAAAAACAAATCTTAATGACATAACTTATAACTTTGTTCCGAAAAACGCAATGTAATTGCATTTTGATAAAAGTTTTGATTGAACTTTTTCAAAAGTTCATAGGGTTTGGGGTAAAACCCCAAGGTCTTTCAGTCCGATAAATTTATATTTATTGATTTCTTGATTTATAAAATAGGCTGTTATATACTTATAAACAGGTAATAAAATCAGTAATTAAGAGATAATTTAAAAGAATAAAGGGGATTAATTATGGAAAGAAAAGTATATGCCATGTTTTTCAGCGGTACGGGAACAACGGAAAAAGTTGTTACTTCAATAGGTGCAAACATAGCCTCCGAGCTTGGTTGTGAACTTGATATATTCAATTTTACAACACCTCAAACAAGAAAAGAAGGAAAGATATTTTCAAAAGACGATATTGTTGTTATAGGCACCCCTACCTACGCAGGCAGAGTCCCTAATGTACTTTTAAAATATCTTGACACACTGGAAGGAAACGGTGCTTTAGCGATACCTGTTGTACTTTTCGGCAACAGAAACTACGATGACTCGCTTATAGAGCTTAGAAACATAATGGAAAAAGACGGCTTTCATACAATAGCCGCCGGTGCTTTTGTAGGTGCTCATGCGTTTTCATATGTTCTTGCAAAAGGCAGACCTGATTCCGATGACATGAAAAAAGCTCAGCTTCTTTCTTCAAAAGCCGTTGAAAAAATAAAGTCCGGCAATATATGTACCGAACCTATTGAAGTAAAAGGCAGAAATCCTATAGGACCGTACTATACACCATGTGGTCTTGACGGAAAACCGGTTGCAATTTTAAAAGTACGCCCTCTTACAAAGGATACCTGCACAAACTGCGGTATCTGTGCCACACTCTGTCCTATGGGTTCAATCAATCCCGAAAACCCTAAAGAATATATCGGCAAAGGCATATGCATAAAATGCGGTGCCTGTGTTAAGAAATGTCCGGTTCATGCAAAATATTACACTGACGAAGGATATCTCTCCCATACAGCGGCTTTGGAAAAGAACTTTGCCCGCCGTGCCGAGGTTGAGTTATTTTACTAAGACCTTGGGGCTTTGCCCCAATACCCCACAATTTTTTGAAAAAAATTGAGTAAAACTTTCATCAAAACCCATGACTAACGTCATGGGTTTATAAAATTAATTTATTATTTTTTCGAAAAACGCAATGTAATTGCGTTTTGATAAAAGTTTCCGTCCACCCTTTTCAAAGGGTGGCAGGTGTGGACGGAGTCCCAAAGTCTTTTACTTATTTTCTGCATTTGTAAGGCATTTGTCAAGTATTTCCATTGCCTCGTTAATTTCTTTTTCGGATACGATAAGAGCCGGAACAAAACGTATTACGTTTGCACCTGCACCTACAAGGAGAAGTCCGTTATTTATGCAGTCTGCAATAACATCTCCGGCAGGTATTGTAAGCTCTATACCCTGAATAAGCCCCATACCTCTTACATCGGCTATAATGCTGTGTTTTGCTTTAAGCTCGTTAAGCTTTTCTGTAAGGAGCTTGCCCTGTTTCTTTACGTTGTCAAGTATTCCTTCGTGAAGGAGTTCGTCCATAACTACTGTACCGGCTGATGTGGCAAATGGATTTCCGCCGAATGTGGAAGCGTGGTCTCCCGGCTGGAAAGCACATGCAAGTTTGTCCTTTGCCATAAAAGCACCTATAGGAATACCGCCTGCAAGACCCTTTGCAAAGCATGCACCGTCAGGCTCTACGCCATATGCCTGATAAGCAAAAAGATAACCTGTTCTGCCTACACCGCACTGAACCTCGTCAAAGAGAAGTACAATATCTTTTTCGTCGCATAAAGCCCTTACTTTTTCAAGATATTCCTTGTCTGCCGGTCTTATACCGCCTTCGCCCTGAATAGGCTCAAGAAGGATACCACAGGTATTTTCGTCAACTGCGTTTTTAAGTGCTTCAAAATCATTGAAAGGAACGTGCTTTACGCCCGGAAGAAGCGGGTCAAGACCTTTGTGGTACTTGTCCTGTCCTGTAGCCGTTACGGCACCGTATGTTCTGCCGTGGAATGATTTTTCCATTGTAATAATATCTCTGCCCGGTTTGTTTTTCATAACGGCATATTTTCTTGCTATTTTAAGGGCAGCCTCTATTGTTTCCGCACCGCTGTTGCAGAAAAATACTTTGTCAAAACAGCTGTTGTTGCAAAGCATTTCCGCAAGTTCAATCTGTGGCTCTGTATAATAAAGATTTGAAACGTGCATAAGTTTCATGCTCTGCTCCGCAATTTTTCTGCCAAGCTTTTCGTTGCTGTAACCGAGAGAGTTTACGGCAATACCCGCAACAAAATCAAGATATTTCTTTCCATCCATATCCCATACGTACATTCCTTTGCCGTGGTCAAAGGCTATAGGGAAACGGCTGTATGTATTCATAATTACTTTACTGCCTCTTTCGGCAAGCTTCTGTGTATTGTTCATTATATAAACATCACCTTTCATATAAACCTAATTTTATTTCTTTTCAATCATAGTACCAATTCCGGCTGTTGTAAAGAGTTCCAGTATAAGGCAATGCTCAACTCGTCCGTCAAGTATATGTACATTGTTTACACCCTTTTCCACTGCCGCCATACAGCACTCAACCTTTGGTATCATGCCGCCGGAAATTGTACCGTCATCTATATATCCCTGTACCTCTGACGCTTTCATAAAGCTCATTAAAGATTCAGGGTCATTTACGTCTTTAAGCACACCTGCAACATCTGTAAGGAAAACCAGCTTTTCTGCCTCAAGGCTTCCTGCTATGGCAACTGCCATATAATCTGCATTAATGTTGTAGCTCTGTCCCGTTGCGTCCTTTCCTATAGGTGCTATTACAGGTATTATGTCGTTGTCTATAAGTGTTTTTACCAGTGTAGGATCAACGCTTTCAACCGTACCTACATAGCCGTAGTCAACACCGTCTTTTTCTATTTTCTTTGCTCTTACCGTATCGCCGTCTTTGCCGCTTATGCCAACAGCCTTAACTCCGTGGAGTTCAATATCCGTTACTATCTGTTTGTTTATTTTTCCGGCAAGCACCATCTCTGCAACTTCCATTGTTTCGGCATTTGTTACTCTGAGGCCATTTACAAACTTGCTTTCGATATTGAGTTTTTTAAGCATTGAGCTTATGTCCGGTCCGCCGCCGTGGACAATAACAGGCTTCATTCCTACAAGCTTCATAAGAACGATGTCTTTTATTATTGTGTCCTTTATTTCGGGATTTACAAGGGCAGAACCGCCGTATTTGATAACAACGGTCTTGTTGCTGAATTTTTTGATAAAAGGAAGTGCCTCTGTAAGTATCTGTGCTTTTTTTATGTTCATATCAATGTTTACCATTTTAAAATCATGCTCCTTATTATGAACGGTAATCGCCGTTTATTTTTACATATTCATAGCTAAGGTCGCAGCCCCATGCAGTTGCCTTTGCGTTGCCTTCGGAAATTTTAATATTAACCTGTATTTCTTTTTCGCTTAAAATTGTCTTTGCTTTGTCCTCGTCAAAAACGATAGGTGTGCCGTTATCCATAAGAAGTATTTCTCCGGCATTGCTTGCAAAAACAATGTCTACCTTCTGTGGGTCAAACTTAACACCGCTGTAGCCCATGGCACAAAGAACACGACCCCAGTTTGCGTCCTCACCGAAAACAGCTGCTTTGAAAAGACTGCTCTTTACTACGGATTTTGCCATTGTCTTTGCGTCTGCCTCTGTTGCCGCACCTGTTACGTTTACTTCCATAAACTTAGTTGCACCCTCGCCGTCACGGACAAGATTTTTTGCAAGTCTTTCGTTTACATAGTGAAGTGCTTCTTTAAATGCATCGTAGTCTTTGCCTTCCGATACAATTTCTTCGTTTCCCGCAAGACCGTTTGCAAGTACAACTACAGTATCGTTTGTGCTTGTGTCGCCGTCTACGGAAACCATGTTGTAGGTTGATTTAATATCTTCTTTAAGTGCTTTGTTTAAAAGCTCCTGAGAAATAGCTGCGTCTGTTGTAATAAAGCTTAACATTGTAGCCATGTTAGGACAGATCATACCGCTGCCCTTTGCCATACCGCCAAGATGAACCGTTTTTCCGCCAAGGTCAAACTCTACGGCAACTTCTTTTGAATATGTATCAGTTGTCATTATGGCTTCTGCCGCCATAAGGGCGTTGTTTCTGTCATATCCAAGCATAGGGAAAGTTGCTTTAATTCCCTTTGTTATTGTATCTATAGGGAATACAGCACCTATAACGCCTGTTGATGCCGTAAGAACAGTTGAAGAATCAACACCGAGAATATCAGCAAGACACTGTGCCATTTTTTCGTTGCTCTTTATTCCTTCTTCTCCAGTGCAGGCATTGGCATTGCCGCTGTTTGCAACAACTGCATTTATTTTTCCTTTGCCTTCCATTATTTTCATATTTCTTGTTACTGATGTAGCCTTAACAACATTTGTTGTAAAAGCACCTGCCGCAACAGCAGGAACATCACTTACTATAATTGCAAGGTCTTTCTTTTCCGTTATTACACCTTTTACACCTACTGCGTTGCCTGCGGCACGAAATCCCTTTGCCGCCGTAACAGAACCTTCTATAACTTTCATTTTTATTTACCTCCGTTTAATTACGAGTGTGAACGATACTCTCCGTTTATTCTTATATATTCGTGTCCCAAATCACAGCCGTAGCTTCTTGCCTTCGCCGTACCGTCACCAAGAACGATTGAAATATAAATATCACTCTGGCTTAATATATCAGCTGCAAGGTTTTCGTCAAATTCAACAGGGTTTCCGTTATCCATAAGCAAAATCTTTCCTTTTTCACTGCTTATTTCAACCTTTAACTTTGACGGGTCAAAATATCCGCCGCTTGCACCCATTGCCGCCGCTATTCGTCCCCAGTTTGCGTCCTCTCCGTACATTGCCGTTTTTACAAGGTCGTTTGTAACTATTGATTTTGCAAGTATTCTTGCATCTTCTACGGTTTTTGCTCCTGCAAGGTCAACCTGTATAAACTTAGATGCACCTTCGCCGTCATGGATTATATCCCTTGCAAATTTTTCATGGATAAAGAGCAATGCCCTGCTGAATGCTTCGTAAAATTCGTTTTCTTCAGTTATTTCTTCGTTTCCGGCAAGGCCGTTTGCCATTATAAGTGCCATATCGTTTGTGCTTGTGGCACCGTCTACGGAGATCATGTTATATGTCTCGTGTACGGCATCTTTCATTGCCTTTTGAAGAAGTTTTTGAGAAATATTAATGTCCGTTGTTATAAAAGAAAGCACTGTAGCCATGTTAGGGTGAACCATACCGCTGCCCTTTGCCATACCGCCTATTTTAACTACTTTTCCGCCGATATTAAGCTCTACAGCCATTTCTTTTATAAAAGTATCGGTTGTTATTATTCCGCCTGCGGCGTTTTTTGCGGAATCCCTTCTCGGCGAAAGCTCCGGATAAGTTTCTTCTATACCTTTTAATATTTTTTCCATAGGCATTGCAAGACCGATTATACCCGTAGCCGCCGTAAGTATTTCTTCTTTTTCAACACCCATAAGCCAAGCCATAGCTTGTGCCATAAGCTCGTTGTCCTTTATGCCCTGTTCGCCTGTACAGGCATTGGCATTGCCGCTTATGCACACAAGACCTCTTACGGGAGTTCCTTTTTTTGTTATCGCACTGTTCCAAAGCACGGGAGCCGCTTTAACCAGATTTTGAGTATAGACCCCTGCTGCCTTTGCCGGAACATCGCTTGTCAAAAGTGCAATATCTTTTTTGACCTTTTTTATTCCTATGTGTCTGCCGGCTGCATTAAAGCCTTCCGGTGACGTAATTCCTCCGTCTATAACTCTCATTAATCTCAACTCGGTTCCTCCTTAAAAATCTAAATTATGCCGGGAATATAGGTGGGAATTTAAGACCTGTCTTTTCGTCAAGACCGAAAAGAATATTCATGTTCTGTACTGCCTGTCCCGCAGCACCTTTAACAAGGTTGTCTATAGCACCTATTACAATTATTCTTCCTGTTCTTTCATCTATTTTAAATCCGATGTCAACAAAGTTTGAACCTTTAACCCATCTTGTTTCTGGGAAAACATCTTTTTTTGTAAGTCTTATGAAATATTCTTTTCCGTAATATTTTTCATATACGGCTTTAATATCGTCATATGTATAAAGTTTGTTGAGTTTTGCATAACAGGTAGCAAGTATACCTCTGTTCATAGGAATAAGGTGCGGTGTAAAGTTGATTGTTATTTCTTTTCCCGCAGCATAACCGAGCTGTTCTTCTATTTCCGGTGTATGTCTGTGGGAAGCTATTTTGTATGCCTTAACGCTTTCGTTGCACTCGTCATACATATTGGCAAGTGAAAGTCCTCTGCCTGCACCTGAAACACCCGATTTTGCATCTACTATTATACTGTCAAGGTCAATAAGTCCTTCCGCAACAAGTGGTCTTAAAGAAAGTATTGAGCAGGTTGTGTAACAGCCCGGATTTGCTATAAGACGGCTGTCTTTTATTTTGTCCCTGTTTACTTCGCAAAGACCGTAAACCGCTGTTTTAAGAAGATCCCTGCCTTCGTGCTTAACACCGTACCAATGCTCATATATATCTGCATTCTGAAGTCTGAAGTCTGCACCGAAATCAATTACCTTTGTTTTTTTAAGAACGCTTTCGGTAACTACCTTTGAAGCTACACCATGAGGAAGTGCCATAAATACAACATCACATTCCTCTGCCATTTTTTCCATATCCATTTCGCCGCAAACCATTTCGTTAATGTCACGGTAGTTTTCATAAACCTCATTAAAAGATTTTCCCACATAGCTGTGGGCCGTAAGTGTTTTAAGTTCTACCTCAGGGTGCTGCATAAGTATACGTACCAATTCATTTCCCGCATAGCCTGTTGAGCCTGCTACTCCTGCTTTTATCATTATCAAATTCCTCCGTTCCGATTACATTAATTATTGCATATCCGTTTTATATACTGTTTCAGCAAATAAATATTCAATTCTTCTTTGTTCAAACAGTGTTTAAAACTTGATTTTTCCTAAATTGATTTTATAATTATACAAACTTTTTTTATATTATGCAATAAAAATTTAAAAAAATAATTGAAACTTTCTCAGCTACAATGTATAATCAATATTACCACAGTAAAGGAAAGCTGTAAAAAATTTTTTTATTGTTATCTTATAGCTTTAATATATCACAATTAGGAGGAAGAAAAAATGGCAAAAGAAAAAATCGTTCTCGCTTATTCAGGCGGACTTGACACAAGCTGCCTTATTCCATGGTTAAAGGAGCATTATGATGCAGAAGTAATCGCTGTATGTGCAGATGTAGGTCAGGGTAAGGAAACAGAAGGTCTTGAAGAAAAAGCACTTAAAACAGGTGCAAGCAAACTTTACATAGAAGATATTACAGACGAATTTATTACAGACGCTATTTACCCATGTGTAAAAGCAAATGCCGTATACGAAGGCAAATACCTTCTCGGTACATCTATGGCAAGACCTATTATCGCAAAACGTCTTGTTGAGATAGCTAAAAAAGAAGGTGCTACAGCTATCGCTCACGGTGCTACAGGCAAAGGCAACGATCAGGTTCGTTTTGAGCTTACAATCAAAGCTCTTGCTCCTGAAATAAAGGTTATTGCTCCTTGGAGACTTGATACATGGAAAATGCAGTCAAGAGATGACGAAATCGCTTATCTTGCAGCTCACGGTATTCCGTTCCCTGTTAAGAAGGAAGACAGCTACAGCCGTGACAGAAACATATGGCATATCAGCCATGAAGGTCTTGAGCTTGAAGACCCTGCAAACGAGCCAAACTACGAACACCTTCTCCAGTTAGGCGTTTCTCCGGAAAAAGCACCTGACAAAGACGAATACGTTACAATCGACTTTGAAAAAGGCGTTCCTGTTAAAATTAACGGCGAGGCTCTTGCTCCGAGAAAAATTCTTGAAACACTTAACGAAATCGGCGGCAGAAACGGTATCGGCATCACAGACATCTGCGAAAACCGTGTTGTCGGTATGAAATCAAGAGGTGTTTACGAGACTCCTGGCGGAACTATTCTTTACTATGCACACAGAGAGCTTGAATACCTTACATTAGACAAACAGACACAGGCTTGGAACGAGGTAAACTCAACTAAGTTTACAGAGCTTGTTTACAGCGGCGAATGGTTCACACCTTTAAGAGAAAGCCTTTCAAAATACTTCGATAACGTAAACGAAGTTGTTACAGGTCAGGTTAAACTTAAACTTTACAAAGGCAATATTATACCTGCCGGCTCAACAAGCCCATATTCACTTTACAATGCATCTATCGCAAGCTTTACAACAGGCGACCTTTACAACCATAAAGACGCTGACGGCTTCATCAACCTTTTCGGACTTCCTCTTAAAGTTCGTGCTATGATGATGCAGAACTTAAAAGACAACAAGTAATTTTTAATAATTACTGAATAAAATTCTGAGGGTGTCGGCTTTCGGCACCCTTTTTAAGACCTGAAACTTCCTATTAAACTTAATTTTTTTAATTTAAAAGTTTTACTCAATTTTTTTCAAAAAATTGTCAGGGATTGGGGTGAAACCCCAAGGTCTTTTGTTTCCAAAAGAGCATTTTGAAAGGGTTCGGGAGTGGTTTTGCGATAGAAAAGCACTCTCGATTTTAAACAATCAGAAAGGAACGATAACATGAGCAAACTTTGGGGCGGACGCTTTACCAAACAGACAGACAGCTTTACAGACCATTTCCATTCCTCCATTTCTTTTGACCAGAGAATGTATAAAGAAGATATTACAGGCAGTATTGCCCATGCGGGAATGTTAGGAGCACAGGGTATAATACCTGCCGATGACGCAAAGCTTATACAGAAAACATTAAAGGAAATTCTTGAAGACATAGAATCCGGAAAAGTTGAATTTGACGAAAAAGCCGAAGACATTCATATGAATATCGAAACAATACTTATCGAGCGTATCGGTGACGTAGGCAAACGCCTTCATACAGGCAGAAGCCGTAACGATCAGGTAGCCCTTGACATTCGTATGTATGTTAAGGAAGAAATTAAAAACATAGAAGAACTTATATTAAACCTTGCGGAAGTTCTTAACGATATTGCAAAAAAGAACACAGATACAATTATGCCGGGCTATACACATCTCCAGAGAGCACAGCCTATAACCCTTGCACATCATGTTCTTGCATATGTCGAAATGCTTAAAAGAGACTACGACCGTCTTGAAAGTGCATACAAGCATACAAACGTAATGCCTCTCGGCAGCGGCGCTCTTGCCGGAACAACATATCCCCTTGACCGTCAGATGGTATGTGATGCTCTTGGTTTTGACAGTATTACCCTCAACAGCCTTGACGGCGTAAGCGACAGGGATTTTTGTATTGAGCTTTTAAACTCACTTTCAATACTTATGATGCACCTCAGCCGTTTCTGTGAGGAAATTATACTTTGGAGCAGCCACGAATTTAAGTTTATAGAGCTTGACGATGCATATTCAACAGGCTCAAGCATTATGCCACAGAAGAAAAACCCTGATATGGCAGAGCTTATAAGAGGAAAGACAGGCAGAGTTTACGGCTATCTTATGGGACTTCTTACTACAATGAAGGGTCTTCCGCTTGCATACAACAAAGATATGCAGGAGGATAAGGAAGGCGTATTTGCCGCTATTGATACAGTTAAAATGTGTGTGCCTGTTTTCACAAACATGGTTAAAACTATGACTGTAAGAAAAGAAAATATGCTTTCTGCCGCAAAGGGCGGTTTTACAAACGCCACAGACGCAGCAGACTGGCTTGTTAAACAGGGTGTGCCTTTCAGAGATGCTCATGCAATTATCGGTCAGCTTGTTCTTTACTGCATAAACCACAACACTAACCTTGATGACCTTTCCCTTGAAGAATACAAGGCAATTTCACCTGTATTCAACGAAAGTGTTTACGACGCAATACGTGTTGAAAAATGCGTTGAGGCAAGAAATATCGTCGGCGGCCCGTCTAAGGAATACATAACAAAGCTTATAGGCATAAATGACGAATACATCAAAAATTTAAGATAATTTAAAACCGTGGGGCTTTGCCCCAACCCCACAAGCCTTTAAAAAGGCTTGACCTAAACTTTAATAAAAATCCATTCAAAGAAAAAAACTTTGAATGGATTTTTTAAGTTAAGTATAAATTTATCGAGCTAAAAAATCTTGGGGTTTCACCCCAACCCCTGAAAATTTTTTGAAAAAAATTTAGTAAAACTTTTGATAAAATGCAATTTCATTGCATTTTCGAGAGAAAATTATAAGTTATGTTATTAATATTTTGATTTTCTAAAACTTTGTCGAATAAAATCTCTCTGCCATTGATTTTAAAACGTAAATCCTGTATCTGTTGCCAAAAACTTTGCAGAAGCCTATTTCCGGAGGCACATGGAATGTGCGGTCTTAAAGAGATTTTTGAAGGTGCAGGGAACTTTTTTAAAAAAGT
>CAKQPE010000061.1 GCA_934256695.1 uncultured Eubacteriales bacterium | reverse complement strand
GGTCAATGATTTAATTTTGGAAAAAATAAAAACAGGCACAATCGGAAAAGGCGATGTTTTAAATGTGGCAAGAATAGCCGGAATTATGGCAGCCAAAAAAACATTTGAACTTATACCGATGTGTCATATTATTTTGCTTACAAAATGTGCCGTTGATTTTGAAATTAACGAAACAAAAAAAGAAATTAAGGCAATTTCAACAGTAAAAACAACCGGCAAAACAGGTGTTGAAATGGAGGCACTTACTGCCGTAAACATTGCACTTTTAACAATATACGATATGTGTAAAGCAGTTGACAAAAGCATGGTTATAAATAATATCCATCTTGTAGAAAAAAGCGGAGGGAAAAGCGGAGATTTTATATGGAAGGAATAGTTAAGGCAGTATGCATATCACTTAAACGTGGTACGGCAAAGAAAAATATACATGAATCGGAATTAATAAAGGATTTCGGAATAAAAAATGACGCCCATGGCGGAAACTGGCACAGACAAGTATCTCTTATTTCAGCCGAAAAGATTTTGCAGTTTAATAAATCCGGCGGAAATGTCAAAGACGGAGATTTTGGTGAAAATCTTATTGTTGAAGGCATAGATTTTAAATCACTTCCTGTCGGAACACTACTAAAATGCAACGAATCGGTTCTTGAAATAAGTCAAATCGGAAAAGATTGTCACAGTCATTGCGAAATTTTTAAACGTGTCGGTGACTGCATAATGCCAAGAGAAGGTGTTTTTGCAAAAGTAATTAAAGGCGGATATATAAAAGAAGGTGATGTTATGACAGCAGAAATAAACAAAGAAAAAAAATTAACGGCAGCAGTTATAACATTAAGCGATAAGGGCAGTACAGGTCAGAGGGTTGATAAAAGCGGCCCTAAGGTTAAGGAGATTTTAGAAGAAAACGGATACGAGGTAATTGAATATATTCTTTTGTCTGATGATAAAGACAACCTTTCCAAAAACCTTATAAGACTTTCTGATCAAAGACAAGTTAATCTTATAATAACAACCGGCGGAACGGGATTTTCAAACAGAGATAATACGCCTGAGGCAACAACGGCTGTTATGACAAGGAATGCACCCGGTATAGCTGAAGCAATAAGATTTCAGTCCATGAAATATACAAAAAGAGCCATGCTCTCAAGAGGTGTTTCCGTTATAAGAAACAATACTCTTATTGTAAACCTTCCGGGAAGCGAAAAAGCCGTTTCGGAAAGTATGGAGGTAATAATGGGAACTATTGAACACGGAATAAAAATACTTATTAACGAAGCCCATGACTGTGCAAGGGTATGATTAACATGGATATATCGCCAATATGGATTTCTCTTAAAACCGGAATTGTTTCTATAATATTTACTTTTTTTATAGGACTTTTATTTGCCAAATGGGTAATGGACAGAAAAAGTGAGTTTATAAAAATGATTATAGACGGCATATTTACAATGCCCTTGGTTCTGCCGCCGACGGTTGCCGGTTTTTTTCTTTTATGCATTTTCGGTAACAACTCAGTTATAGGAAAATTTTTTATAAATATATTCGGTTTTAAAATTGCCTTCTCTTGGGCTGCAACTGTAATTGCGGCAGTTGTTATATCATTTCCGCTTATGTACAAAAGTGCAAGAGCCGCACTGGAAAGTGTTGACAAAGATATGTTGAATGCCGCACGTACACTGGGAATTAGCGAGACAGGTATTTTTATAAATATTATGATTCCAAATGCTATGGAAGGAATTGTAAGCGGTACAATAATTGCTTTTGCAAGAGGTCTCGGTGAATTTGGTGCAACAAGTATGCTTGCAGGAAACATAATGGGAAAAACACGAACTCTCCCTCTTGCGGTATATAGTGAGGTAGCGGCAGGGAACATGGACAAAGCGGGTATATATGTTGCAATTATCGTTTCCGTCTGTTTCGCTGCGGTTTTTTTTATGAACATTTATCGGTTTTATATAAACGAAAAAAGGAAAAATTAAAATGCTGAAAATTGATATTTATAAAAAATTAAAAGAGTTTGATCTGAAAATATCTTTTACTCACGAAGGCGGATGCGTAGGCATTATGGGCAGTTCAGGCTGTGGTAAAAGTATGACCCTTAAATGCATAGCCGGAATCGAAACACCCGATAAAGGAAAAATAGTACTGAATGACAACGTTGTTTTTGATTCTGAAAATAAAATAAATATAAAAATACAAAAAAGAAATGTCGGCTATTTATTCCAAAGCTATGCTCTTTTTGACAATATAAGTGTTAAAAATAATATCATAAGCGGATTAAAAGCACATAAGTTCAGCAAAAACAATATTAAAAGCAAAACCGAAGAAATGCTTAAAATATTTCGGCTGGAAAATATTGCCGACCGATTCCCTCGTCAGCTTTCCGGAGGACAAAAACAAAGAACGGCACTTGCCAGAATGATTGCCTGCAATCCGGATATCTGCCTTTTAGACGAACCTTTTTCGGCACTTGACAGCAATTTAAAAGATGAACTTATGGAAGAAATGAAACGTATTTTAAGTTTTTACAATAAACCTGCAATACTTGTAAGCCATGATATAAACGAAATCAACAGACTTTGCAATAAAAAATATATAATAGAAAAAGGAGAATTTATTAAATGAAAAAAAGGGGATTGATTTTGGGTTTAGTTGTTTTGTTAGGATTAATGACAGGCTGCGGCAGTTCCTCATGCAACAATGCCCCATCGGCATCAACATCATTGCAGAGTGAAACTACAAAACAGGTAACACTTAATATTGCGGCAGCAGCAAGTCTTAAAAATGTTTTTGATGACAATATAATTCCTATGTTTGAAGAAGAATATAAGAATATAGACGTAAGCGGAATTTACGACAGTTCCGGAAAACTTCAGACACAAATTGAAAACGGTCTTGATGCGGACTTATTCTTTTCCGCAGCCAAAAAGCAAATGAACGCCTTAACGGAAGAAGGATATATGGATGAAAATCTGACAGTTGACTTACTTGAAAATAAACTTGTTTTAATTAAAAATAAAGAAAATAATTCAACTGTTGACAGTATAGAAAATATTTTAAATGCCGAAACAATAGCAATAGGTGATCCCGAAAGTGTACCGGCCGGACAGTATGCCAAAGAAGCTCTCGAAAGCTTAGGAATTTACGAAGACGTTATTAAAAAAGCAAGCCTTGGCAGTAATGTAACAGAGGTTTTGAGCTGGGTTGAAAACAACAGTGCCGAAGTTGGGCTTGTTTATTCAACTGACGCAGCAAGTACGGAAAATGTGGAAGTTATTTCTGCCGTTCCTTCCGAACTTCTTAACTCACCTGTAATTTACCCTGTCGGAGTTTTAAAAGAAAGCAAAAACAAAAAAGAAGCAGAACTGTTTTTGGATTTTATACAAAGAGATGATGTTCTGAAAATATTTGAACAATATGGATTCAGCATAAATGAGTAAGGAGATATGATATGAAACTTATAAAAACGGAAGATGCGGTTGGCTGTATATTGTGCCATGACATGACGCAGATTATAAAAGGCGTAAAAAAAGATGCAATATTTAGAAAAGGACATATTATAACAGAAGAAGACATACCTGTTCTTTTATCAATAGGAAAGGACAATATTTACATATACGAAAACAACGGAAATATGATGCATGAAAATGATGCGGCAAAGGTTCTTGTTTCATTGTGTAAAAGCGAATATATGTCTGAAAGTGATGTTAAAGAAGGAAAAATCGAGCTGATAGCTGAAAAAGACGGGCTTTTAAAAGTAGACAAAAATAAACTTTTTGCTGTAAACAGTTTCGGCCAGATGATGATTGCCACAAGGCACGGAAATACTATGGTTAAAAAAGGGGATAAGCTTGCCGGAACAAGAATTATCCCTCTTGTAATAGAAAAAGAAAAAATGTCCGAAATAAAATCAAAGGTCGGAGAAGGTACAATTTTAAAGCTTATGCCTTTTAAGCATAAAAAAATTGCACTGCTTACAACGGGAAATGAGGTTTATTATAATAGAATAAAAGATACTTTTTCCGAAACGGTACTACAAAAATTAGATGAATTTGACATTCAAATAACAAATCATGTTATTCTGCCTGATAACAATGAGCTTATTACAAACACTATATCTGAAGAATTGAAAAATGGTGCCGATATTGTTATCTGCACAGGCGGAATGAGTGTTGACCCTGATGATAAAACACCGCTTGCAATTAAAAATACAGGTGCGGAGATTATAAGCTACGGCAGTCCCGTACTTCCGGGAGCAATGTTTATGATAGCATATATGGATAATAAAGTTATAATGGGGCTTCCCGGCTGCGTAATGTATTCTAAAATAACAATATTTGACCTTATTCTTCCGAGAGTTATGGCTGATGATAAAATAACGTCCGATGAACTTTCTGCATTAGGCGAAGGTGGTCTTTGTCTTGGCTGTGATATATGTACATTCCCTAACTGCGGTTTCGGAAAAGGCTGGTAAAATGAAAACTCCGGATAAAATAAAAACAAAAATACAGATTTATAATGAAACACCGTCATTTGGAAAAGGTATTTTTATACTGCTTAAACTTGTTGATAAATACGGTTCACTTTCAAAAGCCTATGGTGAAATGGGAATGGCGGCAAGCAAGGCATGGAAAATAATAAAAAATGCAGAATCTGACCTTGATTGTAAGCTTATCGAAAGCACTCGTGGCGGAAAAGAAAAGGGTACATCTGTTTTAACAAAAGAAGGAAAGGAAATTTGCAAAAAATATGAGGACATGATGGCAGAAATAAATACTGCCGTTGACAATGCTTTTGCAAAATATTTTTTAAACAAATGATTAAAAAAAAGTATCTTATAATAGCGTTTGAAACTACATCAAATGCAATTTATGCAGAAAAAATATTTAAAAACAATAATTGTGACGGAAGAATAATACCGCTTCCGAAAGCCGTAAGTGCCGGATGCGGTCTTTGCTGGGCAAGCAAAAATCAGCTTAATTTTGAGTATTGGAAAAAATTTATGGAAGAAAATAATATAAAATATCAAAAACTGACAGAGGTGATTTTCTGATGGATGAAATTATATTCTGCAAAACAGGCGGCTGCGGAGCAAAGCTTGGTGCAGGAGCATTGTCGAAGGTTCTTGAAAAACTTCCCAAAAAAGAAAATAAAAATCTGATTGTCGGTTTCGACAGCCATGATGACGGTGCGGTTTATAAAATAAATGATACACAGGCTATTATATCCACCCTTGATTTTTTTCCACCTATGGTAGAAGACCCATATATATTCGGTCAGATAGCTGCAACAAATGCTTTAAGTGATATTTATGCTATGGGAGGACAGGTCATATCTGCCCTAAATATTGTATGCTTTCCGGAAAAGTATGATATAAATATACTTGGAAAAATACTTCAAGGCGGAAATGATAAAGTTATTGAAGCAGGCGGTGTGCTTGCCGGTGGTCATTCTATAAACGATACGGATATAAAATACGGCATGAGTGTAACCGGTATTGTAAATCCGAAAAAAATATACAGAAATAACACCTGCCGTGAAGGAGACTGCCTTATAATGACAAAAAAACTCGGTGTAGGCATTGTTATGGCAGCAAAACGTGTGCAGATGTGTGATAACACATCTTTTAATGAAGCAGTAAAGTCAATGACAACATTAAATAAATATACAGCAGAGGTTTTAAATGAATTTGATATTCATGCCGTAAGTGATATTACAGGCTTTGGTTTTATTGTTCACCTTTCTGAAATGGTTGACGGACAGTTTACAGCTGTTATTGACAGTTCAAAAATAAAAATGATAGACCATGCCTATGATTATGCAAAGGAATTTTGTATAACGGCAGCTGCACAGAAAAACAGAAACTTTATCGGAAATAAGGTTAAGTTTGAAATAGATGACTATGCAATGGAGGAAATTCTGTTTGACCCACAGACATCAGGTGGTTTTATAATAAGCGTTTCAAATGATGATGCAGATAAAATTTCAAAAAAGCTTAATGAAAACGGCATTGTAAATTCAGTTGTAGGAAAAATAGTTAAAAGAGAAGAAAAAGATATTATAGTGAGGTAAAAATTTATGAAACACACTTTAGATGCAAGAGGTTTAACCTGTCCGCTTCCGGTTATCAATACAAAAAAAGAACTTGAAAATATAAACATAGGTGAAAACATAAATGTTATTGTTGATAATGAAATAGCAGTGCAGAATTTAACAAAATTTGCAAATGTTCAGGGCTTTCCTATCTCATCTTCGAAAATTTCAGATGATGAATTTCATGTAAATATATCAAAAGGTGACAGAAAAACCGAAGAAAAATCTGAAACAGTTTCTATCTCACACAAAAAAGAGGATTTTATAATTGTTATTTCATCCGATAAAATGGGTGATGGTGATGAGGTTTTAGGCAACAAACTTTTAAAGGCATTTATTTTTGCCGTAACAAAGCAGGATAACCTTCCGAAAACAATGCTTTTTTATAATAAAGGTGCTTATATGACCTGTGAAGGCTCAGAGGTTATTGATGATTTAAAGTTTCTTGAAAGTGAAGGCGTAGAAATTATGACCTGCGGAACTTGTCTCGATTTTTACGGCATTAAAGAAAAACTTTGTATAGGTACGGTAACAAATATGTATGATATAGTAGAAACAATGGAGAAGGCTTCTAAGATTGTTAAGCCATGATATAAAAATATGGAAAATAAACTTGTTATAGTCCGTGGCGGAGGAGATATTGCCACAGGAACAATTTATAAACTTTATAAGTGTGGCTTTGATGTGCTTGTACTCGAAATAAAAAAGCCGTCAGCCATAAGACGTAATGTTTCGTTCTGCGAGGCTGTTTATGACGGTCAAAAGACAGTTGAAGGTTTAACCTGTTATCTTGCAAAAGATGTTATTGAAGCAAAAAAATTGCTTTCGGAGAAAAAACTTACAATGCTTGTTGACGAAAACTTATCCTGCCTTAAAGAATTTAAGCCTATGGCTCTTGTTGATGCAATACTTGCAAAAAAAAATTTAGGAACAAAAATAGATATGGCTCATGTTACAGTAGCACTTGGCCCGGGATTTGAAGCCGGAAAAGATGTTGATGTTGTTATAGAAACAATGCGTGGACATAAATTAGGCAGAACTATATATGAAGGTTTTGCCATACCCAATACCAATGTTCCGGGGGTTATTGCAGGCTTTTCAAAAGAAAGAGTAATTCATTCTCCGGCAGAAGGCATTATGAAAAATATAAAAAAAATTACAGATACTGTTAAAAAGGGCGAAATAATATCATATGTTGACAATACACCTGTTTATGCAACCATAGACGGGATTTTGCGAGGCCTTTTGCGAGATGACTATAAAGTAACTAAGGGCTTTAAAATTGCGGATATTGATCCAAGAATAAATGAATACGAAAACTGTTTTACCATATCCGATAAGGCAAGATGTATTGCAGGCGGTGTACTTGAGGCTATATTATATGCGGAGACAAAAAATGATTTACTTTGATAATGCGGCAACGTCATTTTATAAAAGCGAAGAAATGGCAAAAAGTGTTTATAACTATATACTTAATTCCGGAAATCCTTCAAGAGGTGCATATGAATTAAGCCTTAATGCATCAAGAATTGTACTTGAAACAAGGATTAAGTGTGCGGAATTTTTCGACTGTTCTGATTTTAATAAAGTAATTTTTACAAGCGGTGTTACAGAAAGCCTTAACATAGTCATAAACGGACTTATAGATAAATCAGACCATGTTGTAACATCAATATACGAGCATAACAGTGTTTTGCGTCCGCTTTATAAAACCGGCTGTGAACTTTCCGTTACAGACGGAACTGTTGAAGAAATCGAAAAAGCTATAAAGGGAAATACAAAAGCCGTTATAATGACTCATGTTTCAAACGTAACAGGCGATATTACGAATATCTCCGCAATAGGGGAACTTTGCCGAAAAAAAGGTATATTGCTTATTGTAGATTCAGCACAGAGTGCAGGTGTAATACCTATATCAATGAAGAAAAATAATATTGATATTTTATGTTTTACAGGCCATAAAGCTCTGGGAGGTATTCAAGGCTCAGGCGGTCTTTGTATTGAAGGAAATATTGATATTAAACCGTTTAAGGTCGGAGGAAGTGGTATTCGTTCCTATGACAAAAAACATCCGTCAGAATATCCGACAAGGCTTGAAGCAGGTACAATGAATGTTTGCGGTATATTGAGCATTTTAAAAGGCATTGAGAATATAGAAAAAAAGGGTATTGAAAATATTTATAATAAAGAAAAATCTCTTTCCGCTTATTGTAAAAAAAGGCTTTCTGAATTTAAAGATATAAAAATATATGAAAACACACAAAAAAACACAAGTATTGTTTCTTTTACAGTAAAGGACAGAGACAGTGCCTATATATCCGATATTTTGTCTTTTAAGTTTGATATTTGCACAAGAGCCGGTGCTCACTGTGCTCCGCTTATACATAAGTTTTTTAATGAGGAATCCATGGTAAGACTTAGTTTTTCGGCGGAAAATACATTTGACGAAATAGATATTTTTATTAATGCTTTAAAAAGCATTTTGGAGGAAAAAGATGATTAAGGCATTTGTAGGTGCAGGCGGAAAGACATCTGAAATATTTAAAGAAGCCGAATATTTCAGAAACATAGGCAAAAGGGTATTCGTCTGCACATCGACCCATATGCTTATAGAGGATAATACATTAATAAGTGATAACAAGGACGAAATTATTGATATACTTAATAAAAACGGCTATGTGTTTGCAGGAACAAAAACAAATGATGAAAAAATAGGTGCCTTATCCTACGACACATATTTAAGCGTATGCCAAAAAGCTGATATTGTTCTTGTTGAAGCTGACGGTTCAAAACACAAGAGTATAAAGTTTCCCAACGAAAACGAGCCTGTTATTTATGACAATATTGATGAAATCGTACTTGTTATGGGGCTTAAAGCATTGGGAAATAAAGCATATGAGCAATGTCACAGGTATGAAAAAGGTGGTCTAAAAAAAGAAAGCATAATCAACGCCAATACCTTACAGTCTATGAAAAACGTATATTTAAAAAAACTTAAAGAAAACTTTCCCCATAAAAAAATATCTATAATTACAACAGGAGCGGATAATATGTATAAAAAGGCAATTGCATCTCTTTTAAAAGACAATATGGATATAAATTTAATAAAAGAGGATTGGTTTGAAAACAAGCCTGTTCTTTTCCTCTGCGGCGGAGGTCATATTTCACTTGAAATTTCAAAAATGGCAGAAATTCTTGACTACAAGGTTGTTGTTATGGATCCGAGAGAGGAATTTGCAAATACAAACAGATTTCCATCGGCAGAAAAAGTAATATGTGATGATTTTGATAACATAGAAAAATATTACATAAAAAATGCTTATTATATTATAGTAACAAGAGGCCATGCCGATGACTTTAAATGTGTAAATAAACTTATCAAAACAACAAGTCCTTATATAGGCATGATAGGAAGCAAAAAAAAGATAGCAACCACCTTTGACCTACTGAGAAAAACAGGATTTTCCGAAGCCGAAATTTTAAAAATCCATGCACCTATAGGAATACCTATAAAAGCAATTACACCGGCTGAAATATCTGTAAGCATTATGGCTCAGATTATAGATATAAGAAATAATAACAACCCATCATCTGTTTCAAAAGAACTTCTTAATACAAATGAAAAAGGTGTTTTATGTATAATTACAAAAAAATCGGGTTCTTCACCAAGAGGTGAAGGAAGTATGATGTTTGTTGCCAAAGACAAAGTAATAGACTCTGTAGGCGGAGGCATAATAGAAGCAATGGTAATTGAAAAAGCAAGGACAATTACACACTGTACGGAAGAAGAATATATCCTTGACAATAAAACAAGTGCAGATACCGGCATGATCTGCGGCGGATATAACAAAGTATTGTTTATACCTATCAATTAAAAGCATTGACTTATTATGCAATCGGATTGTTATGCTTTTGTCTCTTATAAATATATTACCGTTCATAAAAAACTTTAAAGCCCAGTTCCATATCTGTACTGAAAACATATATTAATTTAAGACTTTGAGACTATTTAAAGCCCAAGGTCTTTATTAATTTCTGCATATCTTCTTTAGTATCTATATCTTTTAATTCATTTATATCGGAAACAGAAAAAGTCCTGACTTTATCTTTATACCTTGAAACAACTGTATTTCCGCCCTTGCCTTCGGGCAGCGATTTAAGTTCTTTAAAATATTTTTTTGGAAAAACAACGGGAGAACCAACAACATCATTACAACATGGCCTCCATATAAAATCCGGATTATTATTGGCACTGAGAATTAAAGCAGCTATGGTTTCTGTTTTAATAAGCGGTTGGTCAGCCGGAAAAAATACACATCTTTCAATTTGATTTTCCATAGCCTCAATACCAAGTCTTATCACATCATTGCGGTAGGGGAAACTATGCAGAATAACCGGAATATTCTGTTCTTTGCATAACTTTTCTATCTCTTTATGGACAGTAACAACCACACGTTTTGAAAATATTCCGTCAGAAGCATTTAAAATCCATTGTATAAGTGTCTTTGCGCCAAAATCAGCCAAAAGCTTGTTTTCGCCAAAGCGAGTGCTTTTTCCTGATGCCATAATAATACAGCCGGTCTTA
>CAKQPE010000060.1 GCA_934256695.1 uncultured Eubacteriales bacterium | reverse complement strand
TTATAATTTTGTTCCGAAAAACGCAATGTAATTGCGTTTTGATAAAAGTTTTACTCGATTTTTTTCAAAAAATCGTGAGGTATTGGGGCAACGCCACAAGGTCTTTTAGTCCGATAAATTTATATTTAGCTGTCTTTTTTTCTAATCCTTGAAACCGTTGTTCTTTATTGGTATAATTTCTAAAGTGACAAGGAGGATTTGAATGTTAGAAAACTTTTTTCCTGATGTATATGTTAAATCAATATTTGATATGCCTCTTGAAGATTTTAAAGCAAAAGGCATACGTGTGCTTATATTTGATATAGACAACACGGTTGCTCCATTTGATGTGGCAGAGCCGGACGACAAAACAGCCGATTTTTTTGAATATTTGAGACAGCAGGGTTTTTCTCTCTGTCTGCTTTCAAATAATAACCGAAAACGAGTAGAGCTTTTTAACCGAAAATTAAAGGCACTTCCTGTCTGGAAGGCGGGAAAACCCGGTATTAAAAAACTGAATGAAGTTATAAAAAATTTCGGTGCGGACAACAAATCAGCTGCCATGATAGGCGATCAGGTATTTACCGATATGTACTGTGCCCATAGAGCAAATGTACTTGCAGTTTACACAGAGCCTATCTGCAACCGTGACCAGCTTATAACAAAAGTAAAACGTGGTGCTGAAAAAATAGTTCTAAATATATATAAAACCAGAAACAAAAAATAAAACGGAGTGATTCAATATGAAGGTATTTGATACTTATAACGGACATACAAAAGCCTACGGAATAATAGGCAACCCTATTGAGCACAGCTTTTCACCTGTACTGCAAAATACCATTCTTTCAGAACTTAATTTTAACGGAGTTTATATTCCTTTCAGGGTTGACGAAAAAGATATTAAAACAGCTGTTGACGGTCTTTTTGCCCTTGGCTTTGAAGGACTTAATGTTACAGTTCCGCATAAAATAAGTGTTATGGAAAGTCTTTGTGCAATCGACTCTCTTGCAGAAAAAATCGGTGCTGTAAACACACTTAAACGTACACCAAACGGTTTTAAAGGCTACAACACGGATATTCTCGGCCTTAAAAAGAGTTTTAATATAAATAAAACAGAAATTACAAATAACACAGTTATGCTTCTCGGTGCAGGCGGTGCGGCAAATTCCGCAGCGGTTTTACTTGCGGAAATGAATGCAAAAAAAATTATATTTGTAAACCGTACAAAGGAAAAAGCCGAGGCTCTCAAAAACCAAATAAGCTCCTATTACACTGGTGAAACAGACGTAATCGGCTTTGACGATATTTATTCATATCCTAAGCCCGATGTGGTAATAAATGCGACCTCCGTAGGCATGGGCGAAGGAAAATGGATCTCTCCGATTACAGACGAAAATTTCTTTGACGGCGTAAAATCCGTATTTGACGTAATATATATTCCATGGGAGACAAAACTGCTGCATGATGCAAGAAATCACGGCTGCAAATGTGTAAACGGCTTCGATATGCTTATTTATCAGGGAATAGCATCTTACGAGATTTGGCATGACTGCGAAATAAGCGAAGAAAAATCCGTCGAAATCAAAAACACTCTCTCCGAATATTTCAGAAAACACTAAAACAATACCTTGGGGTTTCACTCCAAACCCTGACCAGTTTTTGAAAAAACTGGACAAAAACTTTTATTAAAACTCAATTACATTGCGTTTTATGTTAAAGTTTAGGTCAAGCCTTTTCAAAGGCTTGCAGGTGTGGACAGAGTCCACGGTTTTTATCTTTTTAAAAAGGTGGTAATGTATGAATTTAAATAAAAATATAGTTCTTATCGGTTTTATGGGCTGCGGAAAAACAACCTTCGGCAAAAAGCTCAGCCGATACTTCAGATGCAATTTTATAGATACCGATAAATATATAGAAAATAAAGAACATATGTCTATACCGGAAATATTCGCAAAAAAAGGCGAACCATATTTCCGAAATCTTGAAACAGAAGTCTGCCGTGAAGTATCCAATAAAAAAGGCATAATAATAGCAACCGGCGGCGGAATTATAAAAAACAAAGAAAATATGAATCTTTTAAAGAAAAACGGTATCGTTCTTTACCTTAAAGCAACACCGGAGCATATTTACCGCAATATAGAAAAAGATACATCAAGACCACTTCTAAACGGCGGCGATAAAATGGAAAAAATCCGTTCACTTATGCAGGAACGCATACCTACCTATGAAAAATATGCCGATATAACCGTTCAAGTTTCAGGCGGAACAGTAAATTATATAACAAACAAAATAGCCGAAAGACTGGAGGGAAAGTTTATGAAAAAAATCTGTATTATCCATGGCCCTAACCTTAATTTTACCGGTATAAGGGAAAAAGGCATATACGGCACAAGAACACTGGAGGATATAAATAAATATATATCCGAAGAAGGCAGAAAAATGGGCTTTGATATAGAAATTTTTCAGTCCAATTACGAAGGTGCAATTATCGACCGCCTTCAGAAATGCTACTATGACCATGTTGACGGCATAATAATAAATCCCGGTGCATACACCCACTACAGTTATGCCATAAGAGATGCCATAGCTTCTGTCCAGATACCGACTATCGAGGTTCATCTTTCCAATATCCACCAGAGAGATGAGTTCAGACATAAGTCCGTAACAGCCCCTGTCTGTATAGGTCAGATGTGCGGTTTCGGCGAGGACGGCTATATATTGGCTCTTACGGCACTTAAATTAAGATTAAAATAGATTTTTTTTAAAAAATATATTGCGAAATAGCTTGTTTTATTTTAAACTATATAAGATAGACACGTACTTATTAAGGAGGATTTTTAATGATATCTGCAAGTGAATTTAGAAACGGCGCTACTATTGAATATGAAGGCGATATTTTTGTTGTTCTTGAGTTCCAGCACGTAAAACCTGGTAAGGGTGCTGCTTTCGTTCGTACAAAAATCAAAAATCTTAAAACAGGCAGTGTAGTAGAAAAAACATTCAGACCTACAGAAAAAATGCCAAGAGCTCATATCGACAGACTTGATATGCAGTATCTTTACAACGACGGTGACCTTTATCACTTTATGAACACAGAGACATATGATCAGATTGCTGTAAATGCACATGAAATCGGTGATACTCTTAAATTCGTTAAGGAAAACGAAATGGTTAAGATTCTTTCCTACGAAGGCGAAGTATTCGGTATTGAACCACCTCTCTTTGTTGAACTTGAAATCACAGAGACAGAGCCTGGTTTTGCAGGCAACACAGCTCAGGGTGCTACAAAACCTGCTACAGTTGAAACAGGTGCTACAGTAAACGTACCTCTTTTCATCAATCAGGGTGAAATCATCAAAATCGACACAAGAACAGGCGAATACCTTGGCCGTGTAAACAACTAATATTTTTAAGTTGGATTTTAATGCCGCAGATTAATTTCTGCGGTATTATTTTTTTGTTGATTTTATTTTTCCCCTGTGATATAATATTAAATACATTATGCGGATATGGCGGAACTGGCAGACGCGTCGGACTCAAAATCCGATTATGGTGACATAGTGTGGGTTCGATTCCCACTATCCGCATTAAAAATCTAAAACTATGGGCTTTGCCCACACTCACAAGCCTTTAAAAAGGCTTGACCTAAATTTTAATAAAAAACGTACTGATTTATCAGTACGTTTTTTTGTATTAAATCTAAAATTCCATTAATAAGCTGCATGGCTTTAAAGCCTTCCGTCAATGTTGTTCTTTATTTTTTCTCCGGCAGAACAATTTTCTCTCCTACATAAAGTGTATCCATGTTTTCTATAGCATTTATCTCCATTACAGAATTTATCATGTCTGCCGAACCGTAATGTTTTCGGCATATTCCCCACAATGTATCTCCGTATTCAACAGTATATATGCCTATATTTTCGGATGTGCTTTTTTCTTCTTGCTTACCCTGTTCTTCCGTTTTTTCTCTCTCCTGCTCATTTTTAACGGCAAACACTTGGGAAGCTGTATCCTCTATCTGCTTGTCTATGGTTGAATATGTATATTTTACATCATTAAGCTCTCTTTCCAGATTCTGTATCTTTTCCATATTCTGCACAATACCGGCACAGACAAATATAAAAGCCGCACACACAGCTCCGCCTATTGCCGCAAAAACTATTTTCCGTCCGTAAACAGATTTCTTTTTCTTTTCTTCCTTTGTATTAAGCACACGCCTTATTCTGTCGGCAGCATCTATTCGGTCAATAATATTTTCGCACTTTTCGCTTTCAATATCTCTTTCAAAATCGTTGCTGTCCTCCGGCTCTTTCGGCTCGGATATATTATTTTCAAGCATATATTCCTGCATGGACTCATTTTTATCATAGTATATAAAATATCCTTTTACAGGTCTCAGTGCAGACTTATCATCGTTATATGTATAAAAACACTCCTGTCTCTCTATAGGGTCTATGGTACAAAACACCTGATAGCTGTTTTTAAAACACCTTTTATGGAAATTTTCATCTCTTGCCATCATAAATATTCCGAACTCCGGCTGAATATGACACCAGCCAAGGATACTTTCGCCGTCAAAAAATTTTCGCATCTGTTCATTAATATAGAGCCACGATTCATCGGTAAATGTCTGTATTCCATTTTCAGCAGAAGCATATTTTCCCTGTAAAGCACCGCTTATTATAAGTATGTCACAGTCATTAACATATGTATGCTTTCCAACCAACACCATAAGTTTTTCTCTTGAACCGCCTGTTTTGGCATACTGATAAATATATGTATAAACATAATCCTCTATATATATTTTAAATTTACGGTCTATGTTTCCCATTTGTTTTACATTGGCAGGAAACGTAAATTCCTTTTGGCTTAAAGGTGCATTTCCCGTATTTAAAATTTCTTCCATAGTGCTTCCTCCCCCTTGCGGTATATTTTTGAAATTTTATGTATGTATAAATCGCATTAAACCTTTGATTTATACGGTTAAAAGTCATTTAATTTACTTAAAAAAAATATACCACCCAAAAGGGCGGAATTTTGTAAAAAGCTGTAGGTTACACTCTTTTTTCAACCGCAAATTCTGCCAAAAAAAGATAAGACCGTGGGACTCTGTCCCGCTCCCTGTTCGCTTTTGAAAAAGCGAAACCAAAACTTTTGTCAAAACACAATTACATTGCGTTTTTCGTGAGAAAATTTAAATTTATCGAACTAAAATCATAACCCCTCAGTCACTGCGTGACAGCTCCCCTTTCATGGGAGCCTTCCCAACTCGAAAGCCGTCCCTGAAAGGGAAGGTGGCAAACCGAAGGTTTGACGGAAGGGTTTTAAAGCCTTCTCTCGGGAGAAGGTGGCGAGCGTAGCGAGTCGGATGAGGGAAAAATAAGAAAATAAATTATATGAAAAACATAATTTGTATTTAAACAAATCCCTCATCCGTCACTTCGTGACACCTTCCCCCAAGGGAAGGCTTTAAAAGCTTCGCAAATGGATTTCCGAAAAACGCAATGTAATTGCGTTTTGATAAAAGTTTTACTCAATTTTTTTCAAAAAATTGTCAGGGTTTGGGGTGAAACCCCAAGGTCTTTCAGTTCGATAAATTTAAATTTAGCACAAAAATCCCATGACATCGGTCATGGGATTTGATAAAAGTTTTATTTAATTTTTAAATATTTATATTATGTATTTTTCCTTCTTTTCCGGTCTGAGACTAAGTTCTTTCTTCTTCTCATCATATCCGGGTCTGCCGAACATTGCGTATGTTGCGTTCTTTCCTTCCTCAACACCCGGCTGGTCAAAAGCATTTATATCAAGAAGCTCTCCGGCAAAGCCCGTTGCCACCTCAAACATATACAAAAGCTCTCCAAGAGTAAATTCATTTACCTCCGGCAGTGTTATTGTAAGGTTTATCTTTCCTGCCTTATAAACGGCATACTCCGTGGCCATCTGTTCTGTCTGTATTAGCTTTGACTGATTTACTCCGCCAAGAAAACCAAGGCTTGGTATTTCACCGTATATCTTAGGTATTGTCATTTCTTTTCTGAAATTTTCAACACCTATAAATACTATCATCTTATCAAAAGGCCCTTCTGTATAAAGCTGTACCTGTGAGTGCTGGTCTGTAACGCCAAGAGCCTTAACGGGAGTCTGTCCCACACAGACCTCTTTTCCTTCGTTATTGTATCTCTTTCCGAGAGATTCCGCCCAAAGCTGTGCAAACCAGTCGGATATAAGTTTAAGAGAGTCTGCATAAGGCATCATAACGGCAATATTTCTGCCTTTTTCCATTGCTATGTAGCTTAAAACGGCATACATATAAGCGGGATTTTTATATATATCTTCTTCCTTGCATACCTCGTCCATAAAAGCCGCACCGGAAAGCATTTTTATAACATTTATGCCGCACATTGCCGCAGGAAGAAGTCCAACAGGTGTAAGCTCGGAAAATCTTCCGCCTACTCCGGCAGGAATAACAAATGTCTTGTAACCTTCTTCTTTTGCTATTTTAATTAAGTTTCCGTTTTCCTTGTCTGTTGTGCATACAATATGCTTTTTAACTTCTTCTTTAGGAAGCTTTTCCTCAAGCATTTCTTTTATTATCATAAACTGGCTCATTGTTTCCGATGTACTTCCGCTTTTTGAAATACAGTTGAAAAGGCATTTGCTTACATCTGTCATTTCAAAAAAATATGCCAGTTTTTCAGGGTCTACGTTATCCATTACATAGAATTTAGGAAAACCATTTCTTTTTTCTCTCGGCAGTTCGTTGTAATACGGGCTGTTTATTGCCTGCTGAACTGCCATAGGTCCCAAAGCAGAACCGCCTATACCCAAAACAACAAATGCGTCAAAATCATTTTTTACGCTTTCGGCATAAGATATAATGTCGTTTACTGTTTCTGCCTGATTATACGGAAGATCACGCCAGTCCATTTTTCCGTGTTTTCTTTTTTCAATCATTGCATCATGGGCTGTTTTTATTTTCGGCATAAGGTTCTCTATTTCTTTTTCACTTATGCCGTTTTCACCCATAAAATCACTCATCATGTTGTTAAAGTCAAATTTCAGTCTTAAATTATCCATTTTTAACTCCCCTAAATTAAAAATTTAATATTATTTAAAGTTTTACGCATTTTTCACCACTGGGGCAAATCATAAAGACTCTTAAATGTATATCCCTGTGCTTTCAAATCCTTTATTATGCTGTCCAAAGCCTCTGTATTGGACTGTGATACGGCGTGAAGCAGCATTATACAGCCGTTGTGACTGTATTTCATAACATTGTCATAAGCCGCCTGCTTTCCCGGCTGTGCATCAACAAGCCAATCTTTGTATGCAAAGCTCCAAAAAATAGTTTTGTATCCGAGTTCTTTTGTCTTTTCCAGTGTTCTTATACTGTATGCTCCTTCTGGAGGTCTGAAAAAGTGCGGCATCTCCTGACCTGTTACTTCTTTGAAATAATCTGAGCAGCCGTTAATTTCATCGGCAATTTCCGCATCGCTTTTTGTTGTCATATCGGGGTGTGTAACGGAATGATTTCCCACTACATGGCCTTCCGCCACCATTCTTTTTACCAAATCAGCATCTGATTTTATATAGCTTTTGGTTACAAAAAATGCCGCCGGAACATCGTTTTCTTTCAGTACATCAAGTATTTTCGGCGTACAGCCGTTTTCATATCCCTCATCAAAGGTAAGATATATAACTTTTTTGCTGACATCTCCCAGATAATAAGCACCGTATTGGCTTATATTAATATCTTTCTGTGCCGAAGGCGGTGTTTTTGTATCGTTTCTTACAAACCACCAGCTCTTTTTATCATTGTATCCAACCGAAGGATTGTTCTTTTCCGGCTCATAGGGCATAAGTGCTTTTATTGCCGCATAATCAAATTCCTGTGTCTGCTGGGTCTGCTGAACTTCTTCATTGGCAGGAATTTCCTGTGGTGGTTTGTTGTATACATATGCCTGCGATACCGTAACCGCTATTGCCGCAGCATATGCTGCTAAAGATGAAAACATATATATCCCCTCCTTTTGTTTTATGATATTAATTTATTTTATTATACCACTTAAATAACATTAATTAAAGCCGTTTATACGAACATAAAATTAACTTTTGGTCTTATATTTCAACAAAAATATTAGTTTTTAGCAACTATATTTTTAAGCAAAATACACAATTTTTTAGCTTTAGGTTACTTAATTTAGCCTTGCCTAAAAAGACTTTTTACGATAAAATACAAATATGAAATTAAAATAAAAAACTTATGGGAGGTGTAATTCCAATGGCATATTGTATAGATAGCAGCTGTATCGGTTGTGGCGCTTGTGCTGGTGAATGTCCAGTAGGTGCTATTTCTGACAACGGCGGTGTTTTCAAAATCGATGAATCAGCTTGCATCGATTGCGGCGCTTGCGCTGGTACTTGTCCAGTAGGTGCTCCAAAACAGGCTTAATTGGAATTCCTGTTAACGTACTTAGAATAATAAAAAGAAGAGCTATTTACTTTTTAGTAAACGGTTCTTCTTTTTTTACATCTTACACTTTTGATAAAATTTATCAATTATCTCCTAACTTTCTTTTTATCTGTTCTTGTTTTGCATATCTATAAAAACAGAAAGTACCAATGCAATTTTCAAAACATAACTGTAACTTTTTTCAGTGTGTATGCTGTCGTTTTTTTTACATGATGCAAATATGCTTTTTTCTCCGCAAAAATTATCTTTATGTATAAAAACTTCATCAATATTTCCTCTTTTTATAAGAAGCATATTTAACACCTTTTAAAATTTTTTTATATTACCATAAATATGCCGTATAAAAACAATATATACTACTACAAAATGAATTTTATACAAAATTTTTTGTGTATTTTTCGACATAAAGACATATGTCCATCTGCGGTAATTATTCCTTATGCCGAAATTTGCTTTATTGCTTGACGGTAATAATCGGTTTAGTTTAAAATATTAAATTAGTTAGTGTAAAAACCCATAATTATAAATATATATTTTTTACAGGAGGGATTTAATTGTTCGAGTATAACAAAAAAACCAATCTGCTTGAAAGCACAGGTCAGGCATATCCTCTTGAAGACGTAAAAGAACCTAATCTTTACAGAGACTTTTTTTCGTATGAAGATGTACCGAGAGTAGTATTTAACAGACGTCTTGTTCCTATGGACGTACCTGATAAATTTTATATAACAGATACAACATTCAGAGACGGTCAGCAGTCCAGAGAGCCATATACCGTAAACCAGATGACTCATATTTTCGACCTTCTCCATAAACTTTCCGGACCTAAAGGAATAATCCGAATGAGCGAATTTTTCCTTTACACAAAAAAGGACAGAGATGCCGTTTACAAATGCCTTGAAAAGGGATATAAATTCCCTGAAATAACAAGCTGGATAAGAGCCTCCAAAAAGGATTTCCAGCTGGTAAAAGACATCGGTCTTAAAGAAACAGGTATACTTGTAAGCTGTTCGGATTATCATATATTCCACAAAATGCATATGACAAGACATCAGGCACTTGACCACTACCTTGGTGTTGTACGTGAATGTATAGAAACAGGCGTTAAACCGAGATGCCATTTTGAAGATATTACAAGAGCCGATTTCTACGGCTTTGTTGTACCTTTTGCGGCTGCACTTATGGAACTTTCGGAAGATACAGGCGTGCCTATAAAAATACGTGCCTGCGATACTCTCGGCTACGGTGTTACATACCCAGGTTCTGTCCTTCCTCGAAGCGTTCCGGGCATTATATATGGTCTTAATCACCATGCCGGTGTTCCGAGTGAGCTTATAGAATGGCACGGACACAACGACTTCTACAGAGCCGTAAACAACGCTACATATGCTTGGCTTTACGGTGCTGAAAGTGTAAACTGTGCCCTTCTCGGTATAGGTGAAAGAACGGGAAATACACCTCTTGAGGCAATGGTATTTGAATATGCACAGCTTAAAGGTACTCTTGACGGAATGGACACAAGAGTAATTACGGAAATAGCCGAATATTTCGAAAAAGAACTTCATTACAACATTCCGCCTATGACTCCTTTTGTAGGCAAAAACTTCAACGTAACAAGAGCCGGAATACACGCAGACGGAATACTTAAAAACGAAGAAATTTACAATATTTTCGATACAGACAAACTGCTTAACAGACCTATAAAGATTGCCATAAGCAATACATCCGGTACTTCCGGCATTGCACACTGGATTAATACTCATTTCCACCTTTCGGGCGAAGCTGCCGTAAGCAAAAACGACCCTGTTGTTGAGATAGTTTACAACTGGGTAAATGAGCAGTATAATGAAGGTCGAGTAACAGTTATTACAGATGATGAGCTTGAAAGAGAGACTCTCACTGCAATGAAGGCTTTGGATAACGGAAAGGCAGATGAGTTAAGTGAAAATTAAAAACAGCGTTTCATTTAATGTAGACCACAGCAAGCTTACAAGAGGAATCTATTTATCCCGAATAGATTCTATGGGCAGTGTAAATACCGTAACCCTTGATTTAAGAGTACGTGTACCGTACAAGGAAGAAGTAGTTTCAAACATGGAACTGCATACATTTGAGCATTGCTTTGCAACAGCAGTAAGAAACATTACTGATAATATGGATAACGTAGCCGTAGCTTATTTCGGCCCTATGGGCTGTCAGACAGGATATTATCTTGTACTTAACACTACGGAAAGCAAAGAAAAATATTTCGATATTTTCTATGATATTCTCAAAAAATCATGTGAGTATGTAGAAGCTATGACAGAAGTGCCTGCAAAGAACGAACTTCAGTGCGGAAACTGCTATTCTCTCGGTGATATTGCAGATGCAAAAAGAGCCGGCAAAGACCTTGCCACCCTTGTAGCAGAAATGGAAAAGCAGAACAACTTCCATCAGTATTCATTTATAGAGGATTAATAAATTAAGACTGCGGACTCTGTCCACACCTGCGATTTTTATAAAATACCATGACTTTGTCATGGTATTTTTAATTTAAATATAAATTTAGCGGACTGATTAAAACCGTGGACTCCGTCCACACCTGCAAGCCTTTGAAAAGGCTTGACCTAAACTTTTAGTAAAAT
>CAKQPE010000059.1 GCA_934256695.1 uncultured Eubacteriales bacterium | reverse complement strand
CCTCTATATAGTGCCCAAAAACCTTGTTGTATCTTACTTTAAGGTTTTTAATTCCCGTTTTTTCCCTTTCTCTTTCCTCAAGCTCTTTCAGCCATACACTTCCGTTTTCTTTTGCTTTAAGAAGAATATCCAGTTCGTTGTTGTAGCCGTGTTTTATTATTCCGCCTTCTCTTACGCTGAAAGGTGTATCCTCGTCAACTATAGCACTGTCTATAAGAGAATATATATCCTCCAGAGTGTCGATTTCGTTATAAAGGTCTTTTAAATACTGTGACTTGCTGTTGCTTATGGTGTTTTTCAAAAGCGGTATGTTTTCTATTGAATTTTTAAGTGAAACAAGGTCACGGCCGTTTGCCGTCTGGTATATGATTTTTGTTGTTATTCTTTCAAAATCATACATGGAGTTTAAAATTTCTTTTATTTCCTCACGGGTAAAGAACTCATCATAAAGTTCGGCTACGGCATTGAGCCTTCTGTTTATTTTATCGGCATCAATTAAAGGCTGTTCTATATAGCTTCTCATAAGCCTTGCACCCATAGCTGTTTTTGTTTTGTCAAGTACCCACAAAAGAGAACCTTTTTTGTTCTTTTCTCTTAATGTTTCCGTAAGTTCAAGGTTTCTTCTTGAGGAAATATCCAAAAGCATAAACTCGCCTGTAGAATAATATTTTATGTTTGTAATGTGGCTTAAATCGTTTTTTTGTGTATCTTTAAGATATTTCATAAGACAGCCCGATGCACAGATACAGAAAATTTTGTTTTTCAGACCGAATCCGTCCATTGTTTCTACGGAAAAATGTCTGCAAAGTTCGATGTTTGCCGTATTGTATTCAAACATCCAGTCATCGGATATGCCTATTTTGATATGAAGTCTTGTTTCTATTTCGGTTGCTTCTGCTGTGGAAGTAAAGCCTTCGTTTGATATAATCTCCGAAGGATTAAATTTTGCACATTCGTCAATAAGCTGGCTTTTGGCATTAATTCCCGTAAATTCCGTAGCAGAGAACTCTCCTGTTGTAACATCGCATATTGCCATACCGTAGCCGTTTTTATCGGCATATACAGATACAATGTAGTTATTCTTTTCTTCATCAAGAGTTGCGTTGTCTATAACGGTACCGGGAGTAACAACTCTTATTACATCTCTTTTTACTATTCCCTTTGCAAGCTTAGGATCTTCTATCTGTTCACATATAGCAACTTTATAACCCTTTGAAACGAGCTTAGCTATGTAACTGTCCGCACTGTGAAAAGGGACACCACACATGGGTGCCCTTTCCTCCTGTCCGCAGTTTTTACCTGTAAGGGTCAGTTCAAGCTCCTTGCTGGCAATAAGTGCATCATCATAAAACATTTCGTAGAAGTCTCCCAGCCTGAAAAAAAGCAGACAATATTTGTATTTGTTTTTTATTTCAAAGTACTGCTCCATCATAGGCGAAAGTTTTGCCATTGGTGACCTCCGTTATTATTGTGTTACAAATTAATTATCAGTGGCAGCCTGTGCAGCTTGAACAACAGCCGCCGCAGTTTGATGTATCCTCACCCTGAATAGTAGAGCTTATGATGTTAAATACGGAATTAACAAAAGCACCGTATTCTGTTTCTGCTTTCATAAGGTTTACTGTAGCTTCGTTTTCACGGATTGTTTTTTCCATTGCTGTTATCTGGTTGCCGATTTCCGTAAGCTGAATTTTGTCGCTGTCTTTATCAGCCATAATGTCATTAAACTGCTGTTTAAGGTTTGTATATTTTTCTACAAGCTCCTGTGCTTCTTTGTTTGCGTCAAAAACTTTTCTTGCTTCGTTAAGTTTTACAGCTGCTTCACATTCAAGCATTTCTTTACCAAGTTCTCTTGCCTTATCGTAAATACTCATTTAAATCATCTCTCCTATTAAATAAAATGTTTTGTTTTCCAATATTTTTACATCAACTGTTTTTCCTATAAGGCTTTCATCGCCTTTAAAGTGAATAAGTGTGTTGTCAGTACTTCTGCCTGTCATAATGCCTTCCTGTGAGCTTGGTTTTTCAACAAGAACACCGAAGGTTTTGTCTAATTTATTTTCCTGAAGGGAATGTATTCCGCTGTTAAGTGTTTCCAGAAGTCTGTCGAAACGGGCATGAGCCGTTTTTTCATCTATTTGTCCTTCCATTTTAGCAGCCGGAGTACCTATTCTTTTGGAATAAATAAAAGTAAATGCCGTTGAGAAGTTTGCTTTTTTTACCACATCGAGAGTATCCTCGAAATCTTCTTCCGTTTCCTGTGGGAAGGCAACTATAATATCTGTGCTTATCATAATGTCCGGGATTTCTTTTCTTATCTTTTCAACAAGGTTAAGGTACTTTTCTTTAGTATATCCTCTGTTCATCTTTTTAAGCACTGTGTTGCTGCCTGCCTGGAAAGGAAGATGAAGGTAGTTGCATACCTTGTGGCAGTCTCTCATGGCATATATAAGCTCATCTGATAAATCCTTAGGGTGTGAAGTCATAAAACGTATTCTTTCAAGACCTTCTATTTCGTTTACTTCCCTTAAAAGCTGAGCAAATGTAACAGGCTCGGCAAGTGTCTTTCCGTAAGAGTTTACGTTCTGACCGAGAAGTGTTATTTCTTTAACACCGTCTTTTACCAGATGTTTTATTTCGTTTAAAATATCTTCTTTTTCACGGCTTCTTTCCCTTCCTCTTACATAAGGAACTATGCAGTAGGTGCAGAAATTGTTGCAGCCATACATTATGTTTACGGATGCTTTATATGAATACTCTCTGTCATAATCCGTATCTTCGACTATTTCTCCATGTTCTTTCCATATATCTATTACCTGCTCACCGGTTTCTATTCTCGAAAGAATAAGTTCCGGAAGTTTATGGAAATTAAATGTTCCGAATATTATGTCGGTATATCTGTATGACTGACGGATTTTGTCTATTACAAAGTCCTCCTGCATCATACAGCCACAGAGAGCTATTATTAAATCCGGATTTTGTCTTTTAAGATGTTTAAGAAAACCAAGCTTGCCGAATACCTTTTCCTCTGCGTTTTCTCTGACACAGCAGGTGTTGTATATTATAAAATCAGCTTCGTTTTCAATATCTGTCTTGTCATATCCCATTTTGGAAAGGATTGCTGTTATTTTTTCCGAATCATGGGCATTCATCTGGCAGCCCATGGTAAGACAGTAGAATTTTCTTCTTTTGCCTGTTTTTTCGAAACAGTCATCATTCCATTTTTTTACTTTTTCAATATTCTTGTTCTGAGTTTCCAATATTGAATTTTCTGTGTTTAATTCCATTAATATTTCCTTTCTTTAACCAAAATAAAAGGTTGAAAAAATTCTCATTAAATTAGTTTATCATATATATGTCTTTAATTCAATGAGTCAAAATAAAAATCATAAATTTTTAAGAAAAAATTCACTTTAACTAAAATCAAAAAACAAGAATATGAAATTCAAAACAGAGCATAATATGTTTATCAAATTTGAAAGGAGGCTTTTATCATGGCTAAAAACACAAGTATCAAATGTACTGTCGAACAGTGCAAAAACCACTGCAAAGGTGAAAACTACTGTTCCCTTGACTGCATTACAGTTGGCACACATGAGCTTAACCCTACAAAGGACGAATGTACAGACTGCAAGTCATTTAAACTCAGCTGATATTGAAAAATTGATTTAAGCATCAAAAAAGCGGATTTTTATTATGTATTTAATAAAAGTCCGCTTATATTTTTTATTTAAATCAAGCCTTTACAGGTTCAGGATAATCTTCGCCGAAAGTTTCCACTGTTACGCTTGTCATTATCTGTGGTTCTTCAGGCATATCCATTCTGTCTGTTTTAACACAGGCAAGTTTGTTAATTACGTCCATGCCTTCTGTTACCTTACCGAAAGCGGCATATGCACCGTCAAGATGAGGAGCATCTTTATGCATAATAAAGAACTGGCTGCCTGCTGAGTTAGGCATCATGCTTCTTGCCATAGATATAACACCGGCTGTATGTTTAAGGTCGTTTTTGAAACCGTTCTGTGCAAATTCGCCTTTAATGCTGTATCCGGGACCACCGATACCTGTTCCCTGTGGGTCACCGCCCTGTACCATAAAGCCTTTTATTATTCTGTGGAATGTAAGATCGTTGTAAAAGCCTTTTTTTACAAGTGAGATAAAGTTATTTACTGTGTTAGGAGCAATTTCCGGATAAAGTTCGATTTTAACTGTGTCTCCGTTTATTACCATAGTAACTATTGGGTTCTGTGCCAAATTAATCAAATCCTTTCTTTTGTTTTTATATCCATGCTTTAGAATAACACAAATGCAAGTATTAAACAACAAAAAATTAAAAAAACGTTTTGCTTAGATTGTCGGTTTTAAGCATTCTCATTTGTGAGAAGGCTTATTATTGGCAATTTTATACTTAGTCACAAAATACCGTGACTTTGTCACGGTATTTTACTAAAAGTTTAGGTCAAACCTTTTCAAAGGTTTGCAGGGTGTGGGACAGAGTCCCACGGTTTTAATCAGTTCAATAAATTTTAAGTTTATTTATCTTTGCAATACTCGTTGTATACGGCATAAAAATCTCGTATCATCCAGTTAGGCAGCTTTTTTTCATACATCTCGTCAATGGTAAGCCAGTAGTAATCTTCGTGCTCACTGCTTAATCTGACATCTCCGCTTTTGTATACGCATACATATGTTATTATGAGCATATGTATGTTGAGCCGTATAGCGTCATATACGTTAAGTATTTTTTTTAAACTTACTTTTATGCCTGTTTCCTCGTGTATTTCTCTGAAAAGTCCGTGTTCGGCAGTTTCAAAAAACTTAACTCCGCCACCGGGCAAATCCCAACATTCACGTTTGTTCATGTAGCTGGAACTCATTTCTTTTTCGGATCTTTTGAGTACAAGAAAACGGTCATCTTTTACAATAACGGCTTTTACCGTAAGAGCAAAATCTCTCCTCATTTAAGCACCTCTTTTACTTTGAGCATGCTTTTAAAAGAATATCTTTAAGCTCTGTTTCATTAAAGTTATAAACTTTTCCGCAGAACTGGCAGGTAAGCTCTGCCTTTTTGTCTTCTTCTATAATTTGGGAAATTTCTTTTTTTCCAAGACTTATTATTGCTTTTTCAACTCTGTCTTTTGAGCAGGTGCATTTGTACTGCATAGGTGATTTTTCAAGTATTTCAAGTTCTAAATCGCCAAGTATCGCCTCAAGCATTTTTTCCGCACTGTAGCCGTCATTAAGCATATCCGTAACATAAGGTATTGTCATAAGCTTTTTTTCGAGCTTATCAATAATTTCCTCGTCAGCTCCCGGCATAAGCTGAACTATAAAGCCGCCGGAGTGCTTGATTGTGCAGTCTGTATCTACCAATACACCAAGTCCTACGGAAGAAGGAACCTGTTCGCTCTGAGCAAAATAGTACGTAAGGTCATCTGCTATTTCGCCTGAAATAAGTTCGATTGAACCTACATAAGGGTCTTTAAGCCCTACATCTTTAATTATTTTTAATGTTCCCACACCTACAGCATTTCCTACATCAAGCTTTCCGTCGGGTTTCAAAGGAAGGTCAGCATCGGGATTAACAACATATCCTTTTACATTTGATTTACTGTCGGATGTAACAAGAACGCCTTTAAGAGGTCCGCTTCCGGTTATCTGTAATGTAATAAGGTCTTTTTCCGATTTGAGCATAGCTCCCATTATTGCTCCGGCTGTCAACATTCTGCCTAAGGCTGCTGACGCAACAGGTGTTGTGCCGTGAATTTTTCTTGCTTCTTCAACTGTATTTGTGCTTATTGCGGCAAAAGCTCTTATAAAGCCATTTGCGGCAGTGGCACGTACTATATAATCTTCCATTAAAATTATGCCTCCTGTATTTTACCGTGTTCTCTTGCTATGATATAAACTCGCTGGCTGTCATATTTAGGTTCATCAAATGAAAAAGCATTGTATGAATTTTCAAAAATAAGTCCTGCTTCCGATAAGGCGTTTTTGATTTCATCTAATGTATATGCTCTCTCATAATGATATTCTTCTGTTCTTTCGTAAGTATCATCATTATTTTTGATGAAAAAATTCACATAATACTCGTTTATTTTTTCGTTCTCATCATAAAAATTCTGCCATATATAAGCTGCATTTTCTTCTGTATCGGCAAATGTGTTGTCTCCTAAAATATGCTTAAATTTATACTCTGTGTTAATATCGAATATAAAAAGTCCGTTAGGCTCAAGGTAGTTGTTTACCAGCTTAAATACCTGAACAAGATCGTCATATTCTGTTATATAATTTATACTGTCACAGAGACATAAAATAACATCTACAGTGCCGTAAAGTTCAAATTCCGTCATATCCTGCAAGAGGTAGAGAATATTTTTGCTGCCGTCCTCCTCGGCTTTGGTTTTTGCTACCGAAAGCATTTCCTCTGAAATATCTATGCCTATCATGTCATAGCCTTCTTTAGCGAGTCGGCCGGTAATATTTCCTGTTCCACAGCCAAGTTCAGCTATAAGCTTAGGCTTAATATTTTCTTTATCCCATATACGGTGGATATATTCAACCCACATATCGTAGTCCATGTTATCCATGAATATGTCATAAACAGATGCAAATTCCTCGTAAGCAGCCAAAAACCTTACCTCCAAAATAAAAATAAAAAATGCTTTATATTTAATAATACTATAAATAAGTTTTATATACAATGAAAAAACATATATTTTTAATATAATTAGGAGAAAATACCATGCAGAAACAGAAAGAAAATACAGAACAATAAAATAAAAAAGATGCGGATATTAAAATCCACATCTTTAAATTACGAATTATTTATTTTCTTCTTCGTTTTCTTTTTTCTTTAAACCGCCGAAAAGTGGTTTCTTTTCAGGTACAGGTTCTTCTTCCGGTTTGTTTGTAAGGTTAGGTTCTTTTACGGCATATACAGACTGTTTTACAACAGGTATTCTTATGCCTTTATTTGTACCGAATTCAATTATATAACATTCAGCTGTAACATCTACAACCTTGCCGTAGAAACCTGTGCTTAAAAGAACAGAATCGCCTACTTTAATTGATTCTCTCATTTCCTGCTGAGCTTTATCTTTCTTTCTCTGTGGTTTAATTGAGAAAATATAGAAAATAGCTAAAATAACAACGCAGTATAAAACAACCATAACTATAGGGTTCATTCCGCTTAAAAATCCGCCTGATGATGAAGTTGAACTGCCTGATGCACCTGCACCGTTAACAACTGTGCTGGCAGCATCTAAGAGTACGTTTGGTAAATACATATCTTATTCGCTCCTTTTAAATATATTGAATATGCAAGTTTAAATACATATCCATTTTTACACATGATATAATTATATAAAATTTAGTAAATATCGTCAACAAAAAATATACTGTTTTTAATAAATTATTTCATTTATCTGTTTCTTTTATAAATTATTTTGTCATTCTCGGCAATTTTAAAGCCTTCAAGACGCATTTTTTTATAACTGTCAAATGTTGAGTTATCAAGGGAGGTTCTTATTTCTTCCATCATATTGTTGAAGAAATAAAGATTGTGCATTACACATAACCTCATGGCAAGCATTTCCTTAGCTTTAAAAAGATGTCTTATATATGCCTTTGAATATCTCTGGCAGGTTGGACAATGACACTCATCATCAATAGGTGTGTCATCAAGCTCATATCTTGCATTTAAGAGATTAAGTTTTCCTTTGTTTGTATAAACATTGGCATGTCTGCCGTTTCTTGCCGGAAGAACGCAGTCGAAGAAATCAACTCCTCTTTCTACTGCTTCAAGTATGTTTTCCGGTGTGCCTACGCCCATAAGGTATGTAGGCTTGTTCTGAGGAAGGTACGGAACAACTGCTTCAAGTACATGATACATTTCCGCATGACTTTCACCTACGGCAAGCCCGCCTACGGCATATCCGTCCAAATCCATTTCGGATATTCTTTTTGCGTGTTCTATACGAATATCATCATATATTGCACCCTGATTTATACCGAAAAGCATTTGCTGTTTGTTTATTGTATCATCGAGGGAATTAAGTCTGTTCATTTCCTTTTTGCATCTTTCAAGCCATCTTGTAGTTCTTGCAACGGAATTTTCAACATAGCTTCTTTCCGCCTTAGCAGGAGGACATTCATCAAAAGCCATTGCTATTGTGCTGGCAAGATTTGATTGAATCTGCATACTCTCCTCCGGACCCATAAATATTTTTTTGCCGTCAATATGAGATGAAAAATAAACGCCTTCTTCTTTAATTTTTCTTAGCTGAGCAAGCGAAAATACCTGAAATCCGCCGGAATCCGTAAGTATAGGTTTATTCCAAACCATAAACTTATGAAGTCCTCCCAGTTGTTTGATTATCTTATCACCGGGTCTTACATGAAGGTGATATGTGTTTGAAAGCTCAACCTGACATTTAATTCTTTCCAAATCCTCGCTTGACAATGCACCTTTAATTGCAGCACATGTTCCTACGTTCATAAACACAGGAGTCTGAATTATTCCGTGAGGAGTATGAAACTCGCCTCTTTTTGCACGTCCTTGGGTTTTTAATAACTTATACATTCTGTTTCTCCTTCTATAATTAAATCCTATTAGTCTACATATGAATATACAGTTTTTTTGATATTTTTTCAAGAATATTTCGCAAACTGCTTGTCTTTATGGTAAAATGATATAAAATATATTTTTAAACTTTAATATTATAGAAATGGTGATTTAATGAAAAACATAAGACTTATAGCTACATCTACTTTTGGTCTGGAATCATGTATTAAACGAGAAGCACAGCGACTCGGCTTTGAAAACATAAGAGCCTATGATGGAAAAGTTGAGTTTGACGGTGATGAATCTGACATTGTAAAAGCTAACCTCTGGATGAGATTCCCAAGTAAAATACTTATAAAAATAGGTGAATTTAAGGCTCTTACCTTTGACAGCCTTTTTGAAAGCACAAAAGCCCTTGACTGGGGTGCATGGATACCTGTTGACGGAAAATTTACAGTAAACGGAAAATCTGTAAAATCCACACTCCACAGTGTTCCTGATTGTCAGGCAATAGTTAAGAAAGCTGTTGTTGAAAAACTTAAACTTAAATACAAGGTTGATTGGTTTGATGAAACAGGTGCGGACTATACAATCCAAGTGGCACTTTTAAATGACACAGCCACACTTACTATCGATACATCAGGTTATAGTCTTCATAAAAGAGGCTATAGAGCCGAAGCAATGGACGCTCCTTTGAAAGAGACTCTTGCAGCGGCAATGATAGATTTAAGCTACTGGAGAAAGAACAGGATACTTTTCGATCCTATGTGCGGATCAGGCACAATACCTATAGAAGCCGCTATGATAGCGAGAAACATTGCACCGGGACTTAATCGTACATTTGCCTGTGAACAGTGGGAAAGAGTCGGCAAAGCACTTTTCAAGCAAGCACGTGTGGAGGCATATAAAGCTATAGATTATGATTGCTGTCCTCGTATTTATGGCAGTGATATTGATCCGGAGGCAATAGCCGTTGCAAAAGAAAATGCGGAAAAAGCAGGTGTTGATGACTGTATAGAATTTACTGTATGCCCTCTTGAAAAAGCAGCATTAATGGGTGATTACGGCTGTATGATTACCAATCCGCCTTATGGAGAACGTCTTGGTGAGCTTAAAACAGTTGAGGAGCTTTACAGAACACTTGGAAGGCTTATGGAAACAAATTCCACATGGTCATCATATGTTATTACATCTATGGAGTATTTCGAAAAGCTTTTCAACAAAAAAGCCGATGCAAAGAGAAAGCTTTTTAACGGACGTATAAAAACAGATTACTATCAGTTCTATGGCCCAAGACCGCCAAAGGACTGGAACGATTGCAGATAAGAATTTTATACAATTAAGAATATTATTTCAAAACCCCTCAACGACTGTTTTTGCCATTGAGGGGTTTTATTAAAGTTTAATCACTGTTTCGGAACAAACTGATTAAAATTCCATTTTGTCTTTGAGATAAGACTCAAGTTCATCTATCTTAATTCTTATCTGTTCCATAGAATCTCTGTCACGTACAGTTACAGCACCGTCTGTTTCTGTATCAAAGTCAACTGTTATGCAGAAAGGTGTACCGATTTCGTCCTGTCTTCTGTATCTCTTGCCGATACTGCCTGCATCGTCATATTCAACATTGAAATTCTTAGCAAGCATTGAATAAACTTCGTCTGCTTTTGCACCGAGTTTTTTGCTTAAAGGAAGCACAGCAGCTTTTACAGGTGCAAGTGCCGGATGGAGATGAAGTACAGTTCTTATGTCTTCCTTTCCGTCTTTAACGCTTACTACTTCTTCATCATATGCATCACAAAGGAAAGCAAGTGTAACACGGTCTGCACCGAGAGAAGGTTCTATGCAGTAAGGAATATATTTTTCATTCTTTTCCTGATCGAAGTATGACAAATCTTCGCTTGAAAATTCCTGATGCTGTTTCAGGTCGAAATCTGTTCTGTCGGCAATGCCCCAAAGTTCACCCCAACCGAATGGGAAAAGATATTCAATATCTGTTGTTGCTTTGCTGTAATGGCTTAATTCCTCAGGCTCATGGTCACGTACACGAGTATTTTCTTTTGTCATGCCAAGCTTATTAAGGAAATCTACTGCATACTGTCTCCAGTAATTGAACCATTCAAGGTCTGTTCCCGGTTCACAGAAGAATTCAAGTTCCATCTGTTCAAATTCTCTTGTACGGAAAGTAAAGTTACCAGGTGTAATTTCGTTTCTGAAAGATTTACCTATCTGACCTATACCGAAAGGAATTTTCTTTCTTGTTGTTCTCTGAACATTCTTGAAGTTTACGAATATACCCTGTGCTGTTTCCGGTCTTAAATAAACAACATTCTTGCTGTCTTCCGTAACACCCTGGAATGTTTTGAACATAAGGTTAAACTGTCTGATGTCTGTAAAGTTATGACCGCCGCAAGATGGACATGCAATGTTGTTGTCTTTAATAAAGTTCAACATTTTTTCGTTTGACCAGCCGTCGGCAACCTCACCCATATGACCGTGTGTGTCAAGGTATTCTTCTATAATTTTATCGGCACGAAATCTTTCGTGGCAGTCCTTACAGTCCATAAGAGGATCGCTGAAACCGCCTACATGACCTGATGCAACCCATGTCTGTGGATTCATAAGTATTGCACAGTCAACGCCTACATTGTATTTGCTTTCCTTTGTGATGCATATGATGAAGAAGTAGTAAGCGT
>CAKQPE010000058.1 GCA_934256695.1 uncultured Eubacteriales bacterium | reverse complement strand
AAATATATTTGCTTAATATTTTTACCTAATTATTTTTCATAAACATAGAAAAATTTTAAGATAACAACTCATATATTGAATTATAACTTTAAATACCATGACTGCTGTCATGGTATTTTACTAAAAGTTTTACTCAATTTTTTTCAAAAAATTGCAGGGTTTGGGACAGAGTCCCAAGGTCTTTCTTACGTAAATTTCATTATTTCTTTTTTAAGCCTGCCTATTATGCGTTTTTCAAGTCGGGATATGTATGACTGGGATATACCGAGCATATCGGCAACCTCTTTTTGAGTTTTTTCCTCTCCGCTTTGGTTCATTCCAAACCGCAGACTTACTATCCTCTTTTCACGCTTGCTTAGTCCGGATATTGCTTTTGCAAGAAGGTTCTTATCCACTTCATCTTCTATTCCTCGGCATATAACATCATTATCCGTCCCGAGAATGTCGCTTAACAACAGCTCATTTCCTTCCCAGTCAACATTAAGTGGCTCATCAATGGAAACTTCCGTTTTAGTTTTTGCCGTTCTTCTAAGATACATAAGTATTTCATTTTCAATACATCTGCTTGCATATGTTGCCAGCTTTATTTTCTTTTCCGCTTTAAAAGTATTTATGGCTTTTATTAAGCCGATAGTGCCTATTGATATTAAATCTTCCACATTAATGCCTGTGTTTTCAAATTTTCGTGCTATGTAAACCACAAGCCGTAAATTTCTTTCTATTAATATGTTCTTTGCATTGTCCTCTTCTTCCGTACCAAGCATTTTCACAACAGCTTCTTCCTCCTGAGCTTCAAGTGGCGGTGGAAAAACATCACTTCCGCCTATGTAATATATTTCGTTTCCTCTGCCTGTAATACGCAGCTTCAAAATTTCCAGATTGTATTTAAGCAGTACATAAAAATACATTAAATTCATTTGTCAGCTCCCCTTTATTTTTATATAATCGTTTTGCGAAATAATTGCATCATATCCTCCTTTTGCCGACAAAATACCGTTGTAAAAGGCAATATCGGTTTTTGCTTTTGCCGAAAAGTCATTTGAAAATATAAATTCCGACTCATCGGCTTTCAAGACCTTCATTTTTCCTCTTTCACTTCCGAGAGAAGAAAAGTTCATATAATAAAAATCACCTTTGCTTTCAATATTTATACTTTTTGCAAAAATTTTATATACCGCACATGTTTGTGCAATAACAAGCACTCTGCCTTCTTCTGCCGATATAAAATTTCCACTGTCAATTAATGCCGTTACTTCATTGCATACGCCTTTATAATAGAGTTTAATTTGGCAGTAGTCGTATCTTTTGGTATAAGTTTTATCAATCCATTTTGAAAAAAGCTTTATAAAGCCATATGCCAAAAGAGCGGAAAAAACAAATACGACAGCTGTATATATACCATAGCCTTTTGAAAAATACATATTAAGTGCCGGTATTATATTTGTAAAATATGTAAGCCATATTCCAAGACCGCATAACGTAAATGCCGTAATAAGTGATATAAGTATAAGTTCAAAATACCTTTTTACCGAAACAGGCTTAAAAAGCAGATACACAATTACTAAATTAAGCACTGTTTCCGAAACCGCCCATACTGTGCTTAAAGCACCGAACAGTATTGTAAAAAGACAAAATACAGCCGACTCGACAAGAGAAAACAAAACAATTCTTCTTTTCTTAATTCTGCTTTTTGATATTACGGACACAATAAAAAATACAATCATATCCATAACAAAATTTACAGCAAAGCATAAATCTATATATAGTTCCATATTTATACCACCTGTAAAAATTATACATTCAAAAGAGCAAAAAATTTGCCGAAACAAAGAAAGAGAATATATTTTTATCCGCAAAAAAAGACAAAAGATTGAAACCTTAACAATGCAATTTTTTAAAAGTAATTGACGGATATATTTGTAAATTTAAACAAAAAAGAAGCATACCTATTTTTCGGTACACTTCTTCTTTACATAAAATATTTATTATTTTACTTCGATTAATTCGTATTCAAGACTTCCCATGCCGATTTTCTCTGCATGTTTAAGACAGCCCATCCAATCGGTTGTAGGGTGCATTGCGGCAAAATGGTCCTCTTTGTGTGAACATTCGGCATTGTCTATTGCACTGCCGTGAATAATCGGCTGTTTGTTTGCAACATCGGCACAAGCCTTATCAAGTGCAACAGGATCAAATGATGCAAACATACCTACGCTTGGAATAAGCGGAATATCGTTTTCCGCATGACAATCACAAAATGGAGAAACGTCCATAAGAAGATTTATATGGAACGCAGGTCTGTCTTTAACAACAGCCCATGCATATTCTGCCATTTTTTTATTAAACGCTTCTGTTGATATTTCATAGACAGGCTTAATTGCGTCAAAGTTACAAACGCCTATACATCTTCCACAGCCGAGACATTTATCTTCGTGAATGTGTGCCTTGTTGTTTTCGTAAGAAATAGCACCATGGGCACATATTTTTGAACAAACTCTACAGCCGACACATTTTCTTTCGGAAACTCTTGGGTTTATGTCGCTGTGCATTTCCATTTTTCCCGCACGGCTTCCGCTTCCCATACCGATATTTTTTATAGCACCGCCAAAGCCTGCCTGCTCGTGTCCCTTAAAGTGGCTGAGGGAAATAAAAACATCAGCATTCATTACGGCAGCACCGATCTTTGCCTCTTTTACAAGTTCGCCGTCTATAGGTACTTTAACCTCGTCTGTACCCTTTAAACCGTCTGCAATTATGATATGACAGCCTGTTGTCATAGGAGTAAAACCGTTTTCGTATGCGGCAGTCATATGCTCAAGAGCGTGTTTTCTTCTTCCTACATAAAGAGTATTGCTGTCTGTAAGAAAAGGCTCGCCGCCGAGAGAACGGACAACATCTGCTACTACCTTAGCATAGTTAGGTCTTATATAAGACATATTTCCCGGTTCACCGAAATTTATTTTTATTGCAGCAAATTTATTTTTAAAGTCAATATTGCCTATACCGGCTTCTTTAACAAGTCTTTCAAGTTTCTGAAGAAGATTGCTGCCCATTTTTGCGTGCATATCTGTCCAGTATACTTTTGATTTTTCCATTACAAAACCTCCGTTAGTTAAACTATTTAATCCCAAATATTTTTTATTATTATATTTTATTTCTGACATCGTGTCAACAAAAATTAAATAAAACATAAAGTCTCTGTATTGACGCAGATTGTTTTTGCAAAGAGAAAATACTTTGACCCCAAATTTAACAAAAGCCCATGACAGATGTCATGGACTTTTTAAAAGCTATATTAAGTTTTTTGAAAATTAAATTAAAAGCACAAAATTATTTTAGCAAACCACGTTTATAGGATTACCTTTTATGTAAGACTGCACATTGTCGGCAAGTATTGAAACCAGTCTCTGTCTTGTTTCCAGTCCCTTCCAGCCCATATGCGGCGTAAGTATTACGTTTTCCATTGTGTAAAGCGGATTGTCCTCAACAGGTGGTTCTGTCTCCTGAACATCAAGTCCCGCACCGGCTATTGTGCCTTTTTTTAGTGCTTCTATAAGTGCCGGTTCATCAATTAACGCACCTCTTGCGGTATTAATCAGAAATGCTGTAGGCTTCATAAGTGAAAGTGTTTCGGCATTTATTATATGCTTTGTTTTTTCGTTAAGCGGACAATGGAGAGATACATAATCACTGTTTTTAAGTACTTCCTCAAGAGAAGTATATGCTAAGTTTTCCTCATTTTCTTTAGGTGTGCGTGTATGTATAAGTATCTTCATTCCGAGAGCATTGGCTACTTTTGCCACCTCAAGACCTATGTTTCCTCCGCCTATTATGCCGAGAGTTTTTCCGTTTACCTCAACATGGTTTACCTGAAGGCATTTTGTGAAATTGTCGTGATTTCCTTTTGTAAGCATTGCCTGCTGAACCTGCATTGTTGAGCTTAAATTTAAAATAAACATAATGGCTGTATGTGCCACTCTCTGGGTGCTGTATGCCGGAATGTTGCAGACGGTTATGCCTTTTTTCTTTGCCGCTTCAAGGTCTATGTTGTTGTAACCGGTTCCGGCTTCGCATATAAGTTTTACACTGTCTGGAAATTTTTCTATCATTTCGCCTTTTACGGGTATTTCCTTTGTAACTATAATTCCCGCACCTTCGATACGTTCAAGCATAAGTTCTTCCGGCGTGGAATCATAAACGGTTACATCATCGGAAAGTATTGAAAAATCAAACTTTTTGTCAAAGTTCATTCTCTCTGCATTTAAGACTACTGTTTTTGTATTCATATTAATTGCCCCCTCTTTGATTAAATAAAATTTTCCAATAACATTATCATTCATATTGATTCCCCTATTTGAATAAACAAAAACCTACTAAATTTATATGTAACATTATACAGTAAAATTTATTTATAAAATATCGGCAATTTTAATAAATTAATCCTTCATCATATGTACATTAATGTGGTTGTATGTCATTTCTATTCCGGCAGCATCGAACTCTTTTTTTACATTCTCAATAAGTCCGTAATAGCCTGTCCAGTAATCGGCATTATTAATCCATGCTCTTACAACATATTCAATGCTGCTTTCTTTGTACTGTGAAACACTTATAAATACTGCGGGATCATCTATAAATACACCACAGTCGTTAACGGCTTTCAAAAGAGCTGCTTTAACATTGTTTATAGGTGCATCATATGATGCCTCAAAGTTAAGGTCAACCCTTCTTAAAGGTTCTGATGAATAGTTTACTATGTCACTTGCGGAAATATCACTGTTAGGAACATATATAACCTTGTTGTCAACAGTAACTATTTTTGTATGTATAAATCCAACCTCTCTTACAACACCGCTTACACCTGCCGCATCAATATAGTCTCCGGCAAGGAATGGTTTTGTTATAAGTACAACTATTCCGCTGGCAATGTTCGATAATGAACCCTGAACTGCAAGAGAAATAGCTAAGCCCGCTACAGAGAATAATGCTACAAGAGATGTAGTGTTTATTCCGAGACTTTGAGCAACTATAATAAGAGATATAAAGTAAAGCAATGTCTTTATCAGGGATAAAGAAAACCTTTCCAGTGTTCCGTCAAATGGCAGTTTGTTTATTATTGGCTTAATAAGCTTCATTATTATTTTTATTGCAATATAACATATAATAAATGTTATAACTGCCGATGCAAGTTTTTCAAGGGTAAATGAACCGAGACCTATTCCCAAAACTCTTTTCATCTGGCTGTTAATTGCTTCTTCCAAAAAAATCCCTCCTAAAAATCTGAAAATGCAGAGACAAAATATTTATCTCTGCATTAATTATACTATATTTGACAGAACTTGTTAAAACTTTTTAAATTTTTAAATAAACCCCTTTCGGTTTTAACCAAATATCATTTTATTTTTTAGTATGTAAAAAGCTGTGTCCATGCGTATCCGCTGCCGCTTTTAACACAGCCGATACCTATATATTTGTATTTTGAGTTTAGAATATTCGCTCGGTGTCCGCTGCTGTTCATCCATGCAGAAACAACTTCCTCCGGTGTTTTCTGACCTATGGCTATGTTCTCGCCTGCTCCCGAAAAGACGGCACCTACATCTGAAAGTGCTGTACTGAATGATTTACCGTCAGGTCTTGTGTGTGAAAAACTCTTTTTTATTTCCTCGGCTCTTGTGTCAGCTGCCTTCTGTACATTTGTGTCAAAGCTCAAAGGTGAAAGCCCGTTGGCACTTCTTTTTTCGTTCACAAGCTTTAATACTTCCTGTGCATATGCACTTACGGAAATATTTGAATTATTTTCGTTTCCTTCCGGTTTTGACACACTGCCGTTTGTGCTGTTATTTGAGCTATTGTCCGATGAACTGTTGTTTGTGCCTGTTGTATTGTTCTGGCAGAACTTATCAAAGTAAATTTTACAGTTCTGCTTTAAACTGTAGGAATAACAGTTTTTATTCGATGTAAAATTTATATCTGCCGCAAATGCAGAAACTGATACTGAGGATACCATAACAGCTGATACCAAGCCTATAATAACTTTTTTCATTAGAATTACCTCCGTTTAATTGTTATAATATTATTACATATTTGTTACAAAAATATAATAACATTATTACAACAATATTACTACAGGTAAGTATTGGAAAAAAAGGCATTATTGCTTTGTCCAAAATCCTACTTAACTGCGACGGCTTAGAATCAGTTTTAGGATTTTTGTTATGCCTATCAAAATAACAAATCCGAATATGGCACCGCAGCCGTCTATCATTACGTCTGTAATCTGACATGACCTTCCCGGCACAAAATATTGGTGAAGTTCGTCTGTTGCTGCATAGACAACACAAAAAAGAATTGTGTATAAAAATACATTTTTTAATTTAATTTTTTTGTATGATAAAAAGAAAAGTGTTACAAATACCGAAAGTAACATATATATTGAAAAATGAGCACCCTTTCGCACAAAAATATTTAATGTATGCACAAGGTTGTATTTCTCGTAGTCTGTAAGTGATTTAAAATCTCGAATAAATATTTTAGCAATAAATATTGTTGTTGAATCACTGGTATTTGTGCTTTGTGCCGAGGGCTGAGCGGAAAACAAAAATATTACTGTCATTATAATTAAAGCACAAAAACATAAAAAGAATCGGTATTTCTTTAGTTTATTAGATGATGTCACTTAAATTCTCCTGTTATTTTTTATCTTTTAAAATACCGTATACCAGCCATAAGCCGGAAACCATTGAAAGAAAATATCCTATTATTCCCAATGCAGGGATACCGAATATTTTTCCTGACATATCTGTTGTACATAAAAGACTCGAACCTATAAGCAGAGCGGCACATATAATAGATACGATAAGTTTGTCAACCATACGGTCAATTTCCCTTAACGGTTTTTCCGAGCCTGTAAGCTCCAGATTAAGCTTTGTTTGTCCTTTTACCGTCATTTGCAATATATCTGCCAGATATTTAGGTATGTCTATTCCCTTTTTCAGAGAGCCTGCCGATTCAGAAAGCATATTTTTAATTTCTTTTGCAATATCCTCTTTCTTTGACATAAGATGAACGGCAATTACATCCATAAAATTAAGTTTCGGATTAAGCATTTCCAAAACGCCTTCAATGGTAATTACGCCTCGTGTAAGCATTGCTATTCCGGAAGGCACACCTATGTGATATTTTACAAGAAGGTCATTAAGTTCCATTATTACATTGCCGAGATTAATGTTTGCAAAATCAAGAGAAGCATATTTATTTACAATCTGTTCTATGTCTGTGTAAAGTGCTGCATGGTCAATTTTCTCTCTTTGTATTCCCATAGCAAGCACAACGCTTTTCAAATCGTATATATCGTGGTTTTTTATAGCGATTATGGCTCTTGTAAAAAGCTGTTTGTCCCTTGATGTAAGCTGACCTACCATGCCGAGGTCTATCCAGACTATTTTTCCGTCTCGTATAAATATATTTCCCGGGTGTGGGTCACCATGGAAGAAACCGTCATCAAGAAGCTGTTTAACATAGTTTTCCGCAAGCTTTTCGGCTATCTCTTTTAAATCATATCCTTGTTGTTCAAGTTTATTTAAATCCGATATAGGTATTCCGTCTATGTCTTCCATAACAAGAACATGAGTTGTGGTTAGATTCTTTTCCACACTCGGAGAAGAAATATATGCTATATCTTCATTAAGCATTGCAAATTCTTCAAGGTTAGAAGCCTCAACCATAAAATCAAGCTCCTGCTGTGTTGCATGCCAAAGCTCATCAAGAACTGTTCTGAAATCCGTAACATTTCCAAGCGAGGGTCTAAGCTTTAAAAGAATAAGGGCTTTTCTTAAAATTTCAACATCGCTATACATTTTCTGCCTTATTCCGGGACGCTGAACTTTTATCACAACAGGACGCTTATCATTTAAATATGCCTTATGCACCTGTGCAATAGATGCAGAACCTACAGGAGTAGGAGAAATATAAAAAAATTCATCTTCCGTGCTTTCTATGCCATATTCGGTACATATTATTTCTTTAACATCATCAAAAGGCATAGGCTTTACATCAGACCTAAGTTTAACTAATTCCTTACAATACTCTTTCGGTATAAGATCCGGACGCATGGAAAGAATCTGTCCGAACTTTATAAATGTAGGGCCGAGATCTTCGAAAAGGTTTCTCAGTTTTTGAGGTGAAAGCCCATGAAGTAGATCATATCTTTTAAGTATTGCTAAAATTTGGAGAAGTCTGTCTCCTTTTCCGACATCTTCCACGTTCTTCTCCTTTCTTAAATACCTGCCATATAGATATGGCAGGTATTATTAAGGTTATTTATTTTTATTTTGAAGTATCCTCTGTTTCAGCTGCTTCTTCAGGCGTCTCCGAAACATTTTCTTTTTCTTCTAATTTTGTTTTAAGAATTTCTTTTTCTTCCGGTGAAAGCTTTTCTATCATTTCTGCCAAATCATCGACAGAAATATTTGTCTTTGCAGAAAGCTTTACGTTTTTAAGTTTCTCCTGAACATTTCTTTTAAGTTCTTCGTTTGCGGCTTTGCCCTGTTCAACGGTTTTTGTACCCTTTTCAACAAGCACTTCAGCCACTTCGCCGGCTTTTTCGGCTGTTATAGCCGCAGCACCGATACCGCCCAAAACAATATTTTTAATTCCTTTTGTTAAATCTGCCATAATGTTTCACACCTTTCATTATATGTTTAAATTAAATAAAATTTATTTCTGTTTTTTCTTATTGTAGCCAATTAAATATTTTTGTCAATTATTTTTTAAAAATTTTATTAAATATTAATAAAAACCCTTGGAGTTTCATTGCAAATCATGACAAGTCTTGGAAAGGATTTGTTTGCCGAGCTTTTAGTATTAAATGGTTATATACTAAAGTTCAGATTTAATATTTCCGAAATAATCATGGTTTGAAACAATACTCCAAGGATTTGCAGTAATTATCCTATTCCTTTAAATATTATTCCCAATATAAATATAACTAATGTAAGCGGAACATAAATATACATTGCCAAAGGTTTGAACCATTTTGGAACCGGCTTCTTACTGCCTTCATTTAACTCTGCAAGTATATTTTTAAATCCGAATATGTAATAAATTGAAAAAGCTCCAAAAACTGCACCGAAAGGAACAATTATAATTGTTATAAAGTCCATCCAGTTTCCTACTGCCTGTTCTCCTTCTATAAATACACCTATACCAAAACATATTACCGCACACAATATAACTGCGGTTTTTCTGTTCAGGCCGAATTTTTGCTGTATGCTTTCGATAACAGCCTCAAACATATTCATAAGAGAAGTTATTCCCGCAAAGCATACAGAAAGGAAAAAAATAATTGCAAACAAACGTCCCATAGGCATCTGTTTAAATATGTGCGGAATTGTTATAAACATAAGTGAAGGTCCTTTGTTTGGCTCAATACCAAATGCAAATACTGCCGGCATAATAGCAAGTGCCGCAAGAAGTGCCGCAACGGTATCAAAAAAGGCTGTCCTTAAAGAAGAAGAAAGAATATCTTCTTTTTTGTTTAAATATGATCCGTAAACAATCATTCCGCTGCCTGTAATCGAAAGAGAGAAAAACGCCTGTCCCATAGCCATTATCCAAGCATTTACATCTTTAAGCTTTTCCCACTTAGGCAGAAAAAGAAATTTATATCCTTCTGCAGAGCCGTTAAGAAAGAACACTCTTACAGCAATAACTGCGAAAAGAATAAAAAACAACGGCATCATTACTTTGTTTGCTTTTTCTATCATCACGGCAGAGCCTGTAATAAGAAGAACTGTTGTTATGCAAACAACTGCTAAATGCCAAGGGAAACTTCCGAAATTACCTGTTGCAGCGGAAAAATATTCTGCTGCATCGGTTGTAAGTATTGCTCCGCTTAAAGAGCCGAAAAGAGACCTTAATACCCAACCTATTATTATTGAATATCCTATAGCTATACCTAAAGAACCGAGAAGCGGTATCCAGCCTAATTTTCCTAAAGGCTTACACTTCTCTTTCCAACAAAGCTCGTAAGAGCCTAAGGTACCTGTTTTGGCCCTTCTGCCTATGGCAAACTCTGCCGAAAGCCCTGTTATACCAAACAATACTATAAATAATAGATAAGGCACAAGGAAAGCACTTCCTCCGTACTGCCCTAATCTGTAAGGGAACATCCATATGTTTCCCAGTCCTACTGCTGAACCTACACAGGCAAGTATAAAACCGAATGAACCTGTGAAACTTCCATTTTTATGTTGCATATCGCACCGTCCTTTGTATATTTATCTATTTATTATATTATATAATTTAAAAAAACTCAACATATAACATATAAATATAAATGCCGAAACATTAAATATTTTACATACAGCTTTTTATGTGGTATTCTGATATGTAGTGATATTATACTAATTTGTTTTTACAGGAGGCAGCTGTTATGACTGATTTAATAAAAAAATTCAATTCCGGCGAAAAAATAATAGGAACTCTTACACATATGAAAAGCTCATCTGCCATAGAAGTTCTCGGTTTAACGGGTATTGATTTTGTTATGCTTGATATGGAACATAATCTTTTAAGCAATGATGAAATATCGAGATACATAACCTCTGCATCTGCGGCAGGTCTGCCCGCTTTTGTACGTGTAAGCAGTGGTACAAGAGAACATATACTCCATATGCTTGATTACGGTGCAACAGGCATAGTTGTTCCTTCCATATCAACAGTTGAGCAGGTAAAAGAAATAATTAAATATGCAAAATTTATGCCTGTAGGTGAACGTGGATATTGTATGACAAGAGACGGAAAATGGGGTTTTTCAAATGAAAGCGTTAATGGTTTAAGCTCATATATGAGTTACTGTAACCAAAACACATTCCTTATACCTCAGTGTGAAACAGTTGGCTGCCTTGAGCATATAGAAGAAATAACAGCCCTTGATGGTGTAGATGCAATACTTATAGGACCTTATGATTTATCAATAGATATGGGAATAGCGGGACAGTTTGACAATCCTTTGCTTAAAAATGCTATAGAGAGAATACTTTCTGCCTGCCGAAAAAATAAAAAAATGGCAATTAATTTTTCCGGCACACCTGAGTTGGCAGCCAAAAGTCTTAAAGACGGATTCGATGCCGTTTTATATGGTATAGATATTATTATGTATATAAATATGTATAAAAATGCTGTTTCTCAAATAAAAGAACTTATTAAATAACAATAATTCTAAAAATAAAACCATACTATGCACTTTAATACAAAGTATTGTTTCAGACTGTAGACAAATTTATTTTATAGAGCGGAAGGGTTCGGGAAACGAACGAGTTTCCCGAATGGAATCCGCAGTCGGAATTTATTTCCGACGAGGAAAACAGCAGGTTTCAAGGCTTTTAAGCCGATG
>CAKQPE010000057.1 GCA_934256695.1 uncultured Eubacteriales bacterium | reverse complement strand
TTACTAAAAGTTTCGCTTGAGCCTTTTCAAAGGCTCACAGGGTGTGGGACAGAGTCCCACGGTTTTAATCAGTCCGATAAATTTATATTTATACAAGTATTTTATTTTTATATTCCACTCATGTTATTAATATCCATAACTTTTACTTTGTAAGTTATTTTTGTTGTACGGCTAAAGAATTGACTGTTATATTTATCCATAATTCTTTGACCGACTTTTCCGCCGTTTTCATAGTTTGCACTTATAAGCATAACTATATACTGTGTGGCACTGTATCTTGCAAAAAGATCTCCACGCCTAAGCGATGTATTTATAACACATTTAAGATTTTCCATAGTGGAATTTCTTTTCTTTCCTTCCGGCATTTCTCCGTCACTGCCGGTAACTGTAAAAAGCAGCATACAAAGTGTCTGCCCTGTTCTTTCAAACATACGCATGGTAAACTGTACCATTGTTTTAAACATACCGTAATTACAGTAAAAAGCACTCTTTTGACCGTTAACTTCCTCCCGCAGCTCTCCGTCTATTACCATAAGGTTCTTCTCAACCTGATTAAGCTCATTCATAATATCTTTGTAAAGTCCCATAAGCTTATCCGAAGGCTTAACACCAAGCTGATCGTAAAGAAAATCTGTTATTTTTTCATATGCTTCAAGAGCTTCTTTAAATCTTCCCAGACTACAGTAACACTCTATAAGTATTGAGTAATAGTTTTCATTAAACTGATCTATTGATATTGCCTTTCTGCATATATCTATCATTGATGCATAATCATGCGTATGGCTCACTATATCATAGTAACGCATAACACTTTTTTCAAAAAGTCTGTCATAATATGTACTTAAAGGAACAATCCAAAGTTCTATAGAGCTTTTAGGCAAAAACTTTCCGCCGTAAATACCTATTGCCTTTGTAATGTACTCTCCCTGTTCTTCTATTGTTCTGCTTTGGTCCTCGGATTTTTTTACATATTCTTCAAATACTTCCGTATCAATAAAACAATCTATATTATTATTCCACCTATACATACCGCCTGTTTGCAGGATATATTTTTCCTCCGGCAAACCTGACTCCTTCAAAAGAGTCCTTACCCTGTAAATAAGATTTTTCAGCACAGCCATAGGGTTTTTGTTGCCCTCGTCAAGTTTCATTGCATAAATAAGACTTTCATAAGTAACCATGCTGTTTCTGTTTACAATAAGATACTGAAGAAGATTAAAAACCTTTTTGGAGGAACCTGTATCACAAACATATACTTTGCCTTTATAGCTTATGGAAAAGCCTCCTAAAAGAGTAATCTTAAAGTCGCTTGTTTCCATTTGAAAACCTCCCCTTGTTTCAAAAAATTATACTGTATGATATAAATTTTAACATATAAACACCAAAAAATCCACGAATTTAATTTTAAGCAAAATAAGATGTCATAATTATCAGTCTTAAATACAGCCAACCGTAAAATATAAAACCCCTCCGAAATTATTCGGAGGGGAAAATTTATTTTTTATTTAATTATCTTTCTTCCCATGTTCTGTTTTCGTTTATTGCAGTCCAATTTTCAGGATGGGAATCTGTTTCTCTGTTATAGTCATGTGAATTTGTAGCTTCCATTACTGCATGATAGAACCAGTCGGATTCTTTCATATCTGACCACTTCTTAGCATCTTCATGGAGACCTTCACTGTCTACATGTCTGTTAAGAACATTATTTATAAGAGTAATTGCTTCTGCTCTTGTTATATTGTTCTGTGGTTTAAATGAACCGTCAGGATAGCCGCTTATCCAGCCCTTTTCACTTGCCGCATTAATAAAGTTGCTTGCCCAGTGACCGGATATGTCGTTAAACTTATTGTCACCGTTATAGTTAAGAGAATCAAATCTTGAAACTATAGAAGCAAATTCGGCTCTTGTTATAGGGTTTGCAGGTCTGAATGTACCGTCCTCAGGATAACCGCTTATTATGCCTGCGTTTGAAAGTGTAGATATTGCTTTGTTGCTCCATCTGCCGCTTTCTACATCAGGGAAGTTGTTTTTATCTGTGAAATATGCGTCCCTTGCAGGGTCTGTAAGGAGACGATAGAAGATAGTTGCAACTTCTTCACGGGTAATATCATTGTTCGGTCTTACTGTGTCATCCTCATAGCCAAATACATATGCATAATGGTCTATGTCATTGAGGGCATCACTTAAAGCTACATCAGGTTCTTCAATAATTTCTACTTCTTCGCCGGAATAGTCGTGGTCGCTGTTTCCGCCACCGCCGCCACCATTGTCATCGTCACTTTCATCTTCCTTATTCTTTACGAAATCGTAGATGAAACGTACTGTAACCTGTGCGTTAGGTATATTGCCTGTTATAACGCCTTTTTCAAGGTCTATATTTACATTGGCTGCCGCAAGAGCTTCATCTGTTGCTTTGTCTGTTCCAAAATATACATCAATACGGTTTAATTTATATCTTGCTTTGCTATCCATACTTTCTTCAAAAGCATCGCCGTATTTTACGTCTTTAGGGTCTTTTGAATATGTTAAGTCTTCTGCATTTTCACCGTTTATTCTGTATATATGGTCTACAAGCAGCTTATGGTCTTTACGAACAAAGTTAGCTGTAAATGTTGCATCTGCCTCAAGATTCTTTGGTACAAAGTTATAGTTAAGTCCTACAACCGCACCGTTTTCTGCTGTCCAGTTTACAAATTTGTAACCATCATCAGCTGTTGCTGTTGAACCTTTTGCATTGTTTTCTGCTATTGATACTGTTTCATTTTCAACAGAAACCTTACCGCCTTCAGTTGCAACATATTTTACGTTTATTTCAGGAAGTTCTTCAAATACCGCAATGTAGTGACCGTCTGCCCAACCTGTTTCAGGTTTTGTAAGTTTAAGAACAGGGTCTGTTGAAACTACTTCTCTGCCGCCATTGTTTTCTGCCGCCATAGCTGTAGGAACTTCTTCTACCCATTCAACAAACTTATATCCTTTCTTAGCCTCGGCAGTTACTTCTTCAAATACTCCTGTCTGCGGATTAAGTTCCTGTCTGTCAACAGAAACAGAACCGAATCTTTCATCGTTTGGTGCAAATGTAAGAAGTGCTTTGTCAAGCTCTTTAAAGTTAGCAACATAAGTTGCATCTTTCCAACCTGCGTCAGGCTGTATAAGACTAAGCTTATTATCTGTTGTTAATTCTTCGCCTGTAGCCTTGTCTGTCCAGTTTACAAATTCGTATCCGGACTTAGCTTCTGCCGTTACTGTTTCGTATTTACCTGTCTCAGGATTAAGTTTCTGATCATCGGCAGGTGATATGCTTCCCATTGTACCGTCATTTACTTCAAAGCTTAAAGTTACATCTTCAAGCGGTTCAAAGTGTGCATAATAAGTAGCGTTTGTGTAAAAATCGTTTATAGGTCTCGGTACAAGTCTGTTTCCTTCTTCAAGGTGTGCAATGTAATCTGTGCTGTCTCTCTCTGTTGTCCAGCCTACAAACTTATATCCCCTGTCTGCTGTAGGAACAGAACCGCTTAACCTCTCATCAGTTACGTCTCCGTTAACTACTTTTAATCCAGTTAAAGCTTCAACTGTTTCACTTTCAGGAGTTACAGAGCCATTAGCAACAGCAACATAATTGATTGTTACCTGTTCCTTTTTAAACTTAGCTACATATGTTACTTCTGTACCGGCAGTAGGCATTGGCGGTACAAATGTTTCTGCTGCGTTTTCTACCTTAACATCGTTAAGATACCAGCCGTCAAATACATAACCATTACCAGCTGTTGCTGTTGAACCTTTGACAGTTCCTGTTAAGCCATTAAATTTCTCTGTTGCATTGCTTACTGAACCGCCGTTTTCGGCTGTATAGTTTATTGTTGACTGTTTTTCAGCTGTCTTTGCTTCTACTGATACATTTTCAGTTACCTTTTCAATAGCATTAAATGTATAGCTTTCAGCACCTTCGGCAAGGTCTGTTACTGCTGTTCCGTTTACCTTTACTTCTGTAATATAGTATCCGTTTTCAGCTGTAAATACCATTTCCTTAGAAGCCTCTCCGTCAATGATACCTGTCTGATTTCCGTTTGTTACATCACCGTTGTCAATAGTACCTGTTACATTAAACTTTGCTTTCTTTTCAAAGTTAGCCGTAAATGTTGTAGCTTTATAAATACCGTTTTCTTTGGCATTTAAGTTAATTGTTACAACATCAAGTTCTGCATTTTTAGAAACTTCAACGCCGTCAACTGTCCAGTTTACAAATCTGTACTCGTTGCTTATAGGCTCTGCTGTTACTCCTTCTGCTACTGTTCCTGTTGCAGGTGCTACTGTGTCATTATCTCTGCTTATTACTTTTCCGCCTTCGTTAGCAACATAATTTATTGTAACGTCAGCTTTTTCTGTAAACTTAGCAACATATGTTGTACCGTTTTCCCATACTTCGTTTTCTGCCTTTACAGGTGTAAACTCTGCCTCTGCACCATCTATCTTGGTGTTATTAAGATACCAGCCGTCAAACTCATATCCCGCATTTGCTGTTGCTGTTACTGCTGCTGCAACGCCTGTTTCTGGGTTGAGGCTCTGGCTTGGTGTACTTACTGTACCCATTGTTTCATTATCGGATTTAAAGTTGATTGTTACGTCATCAAGTTTAGCAAATACTGCTACGTATGTTGTTCCGTCAATCCACTTTTCTCCTGATTTTGCAGGTGTAAACTCTGCTGTATCGGCTGTTTTTGCACCGCTGTCTTTAAGTTTCCACTCTACAAATTCGTATCCCTTGTTAGGCGTTGCCTTTACTGCTTCTGCAACACCTGTTTCAGGGTTAAGGCTCTGACTTGCCTTATCTACTGTACCCATTGTTGTGTCGTCAGACTCAAAATAGATATTTACCTTTTTAAGTTCTCTGAAGTTTGCTGTATAGCTTGCGTCTGTCCAACCGTTTGCAGGTTTTGTAAGGGAAAGTGTGCCGTTTGTTGTCACTACTTCGCCCGTTGCGTCATTTGTCCAGTTTACAAATTCGTATCCTGCTTTTGCTGTTGCGGCTACGCTTGTAAATGTACCGTTGTCAGGATTAAGTTTCTGTGCATCACTTGGATTTACAGAACCCATATTAGGGTCATTTACATCAACTGTAATTGTTACGTTTGCTTTTTCTCTGAACTTAGCAACATAAGTTACGCTTGTATCTGCCGCCGGTTTATCAGGTGTTATTGAAATATCTGTGCTGTATGGTGTATCACTGCCATCAAGATACCAGCCGATAAATTCATAACCTGCTTTTGCTGTGGCAGTTGCACCTTTAACATCTTCACTGTCTGCAACATAAACAGTTTCCTGTGTTATTGCAAGACCGTTTACCAAACCATATTCGGCATTTTCACTTCTGTATTTAATTACAGATGCTACTTTCTTAAACTGTGCATAGTAAGTAGTTCCGTCTGTCCATACAGTTCCGTCTGCCTTTGTAGGTACAAATGTATTATATAAAGATAAGGTGTTGTTTCCTTCTCTGTCTGTTGTCCATTTATCAAAAGCATAACCTTCATTTGGACGTGCTGTTGAACCGTTAGGCTCTCCCGTTACCGCATTTACTTCTTCGCTTGCAGAAGTTACCGTACCGCCTGTTGTGGCTTCGTATCTGATAGTAACTTTCTTTTCTGTAAACTTAGCTGTGTAAGTTACTTCGCTCCAACCTATGCTTGGTCTGTCAGGTTTAAATTCAGCTGTTGAACCAACCTCATCGTTTCCAAGATACCAGCCGGCAAATTCGTAACCGTCCTTTGGAACAGCCGTTACAGTTGTTGCATTTCCCCTTACAGGGTTAAGGCTCTGGTTAGCTTCACCGCTTACTGTACCTTTGTTTTCATCTTCCGATACAAAGTGGATAGTTACTTTGTTTACCTCAGCAAACACTGCTGTGTAAGTCATTCCGTCAACCCAACCTGTTTCCGGTTTATTCGGTGTGAATGTAGCGTCAGATGATACGGATTTATCTCCCAGTTTCCATTCAACAAAATTATATCCCGGTTCAGGAGTTGCCGTTACAGACTTAGCAACACTGCTGTCTGTAGCTTTTACAGTCTGGCTCGGTATTGATACAGCACCCATATCAGTGTTGTTAGGTACAAAGTTAATTGTTAATGTTTCGATAGGAGAAGTTTTAACAACTACCTCATAACTTTTATCAACACCGTATTTCTCGCCAAAGATATATTCTGTCTGATACTTTTCTACAGTCTGGCTTTCGCCGTTTACAGTAATTTCTGTTATATAGTATCCGTCGGCGGCATTAAATCTCATCTGTTTTGAATTTCCGCCGGAATAGATTGTCTGGCTTTCGTTTGTTACTGTACCGCCGTTATCAATAGTACCTGTTACGGTATACTGTGTTTTTGCTCTGAAGTTTGCTGTAAATGTAGTCTCTACATAGGCTCCGTTAAGCTTTGCGTTTGAGTTAATATCTCCTGCTGTAAGAACCTTTTTTGTAGAAACAACCTTTCCGTTTACAGTCCAATTTACAAATTCAAAACCTTCATTTTCAGTTGCAGTTACATCGTTTGTAATGTTTCCTGTCTGTTTTAATACAAGGTCGCTTCCTCTGGAAACCGTTCCGCCGTTTGACGGACTTGCAATATAGCTTACAGTTACCTTTGCTTCGTCACCGAATACTGCATAGTAGTTTGTATCTTCATAATACTGTTTAGCTGCCATGTTGGCCTGTGTAACTATATTGGCTTCCGTTCCGTCAGTACTCCAGCCAAGGAATACCTGACCGGACGGTGTGCTTACCGAAGGAATTTCATCTATGGAAACGGTTGAACCTTTTGTCTTGACAAGCTGTTTTTCAAGACTGCCATTTACATAGAAGATAATATTTACATTCTGTACTTCTATGTTTTTAAGGTATCCGTCAACGTGCCATGAATTTCCCCAGCCTCCGTTAGGGTTGCTTGCACCTATTGATTTTACAACTCTGTACCAAACAGGCTGCCACTTTGTGCTGTCTTTAAATTCGCTTGGCAAAGGACCACTGCCGTCGATTTTGCTTGACCAACTGTCTGTTATTGAAGGTTCGGAATCAATTAAATCTAATATATCCCGTTCCGTAGCACCGTTAAGTGTACTCTTTTCTGTACGCTGGTTTATTTTACCCCAGCCTACTGAATAGAAGTTTGCACCGGCACTTACCGACATATCCTGTACATCGGGCTTGATTACAAAGAAGGCTGCCCACTGGTCGGCACTTGCGGTTTCCTTTGATTTAAGATAAACGTTTACAGTAGCATAAGTTTTTCTGGTACTGTATTCGCTGTCACTTAATTTCTGATTGTATTCATTGGCAAAATAATACACCTTTTCCCAAAGTAAATTGGTATAATATGTCAATGTAATACTGTTTCCGTTATTGCCGAATGTCTTTTCTGTACTTACGTCATAAGCTGTTTTATCGAAATCAAGATTATCTACGGTTATTTTTTTCCACGTATCTTTTATTTCGATAGTCTGCGTGCCTATCTGATTATTGTTCTTTTCGCTGTCGAAATATTTGACTGTCAATACACCGTGAGTATTATCATAATAATTACGATCTTCATCGGCGAAAGCTGAAACAGGAACAAGCGAGATTACCATAATCAGGGCAACCAATACTGCAAAAAATCGCTTAAATTTCATGCATATCTCCCCTTTCTTAAAATTTAAAAACTCTATAATCAGCAAAACCCCGCCCTTTCGGGCAGGAACTGCTAATTAACTTATTTATGTTAAAACCGAATATTAATTTTTAAAGCCATATTCCATAACGATTGTGTTTTCGCCGTCTTTAAGTTCTACATTTTCCTCTGCACTTGTAAGTGATACCATATCGTCTGCTTTTGAATGTTCGGCTGTGCTGATAATATCGCCGATTTTGTATCCTTCAAGAATTTCTTCATATATAAGTTCTTCTTCGGTTAATACAAGTTTATGAATTATTTTAAGTGTAACAGGCTCCGGACTTACAGTGTTTTCAATAAGTGCTGTTTCATCAAGAACTTTAAGTTCGTCTGCTATAGGCACTTCGTTGTCTTCAATTATTGTATAAATCTCATCGGCAATTTTTTCTTCTGACTTTTCTGCTTCCTGAGTTTCTGCTGCTGTTGTTTCTTCGTCTGGAACAACTTCCTCTGTAGGAGCAGTTGCCTCAGTGTTTTCGGCAGGAGTTTCCGGTGTTTCTTCTGCTGCATTTTCTGTTGAAGATTCTTCGCTTGAAGATTCTTCTGTTGTTTCGTCTGCTGACTCGTTTGATTCATCTGCTGAAGTTTCTGTGCTTTCCGATGATGAATTGCTGCCTGCTTCACTTGAGCTTTCAACCGATGTTGATTCTGAGCTGCCTTCTTGTGCGTATACAGGTGTAATTACCATAGCCAAAGCCAAACCTGCTGTAATTAATGTTCCGATTATATTCTTTTTCATAAAAATTCCTCCGTTTCAAGTTATTTCATTCTATGTTATTTGGAATTATTTTTCTCCCTTACTGTAGTTATATAATAACACAAAATTGTCTCAATTTGGTCTCAAATCGGTTTATTTTTTAATTTTTATGAATTAAGTGAGACTTTATTTTCCGGTTTCTCTTTATACTCACCTCTTTCCGTCAGCTTTTTTCCACACTGTCAATAAGCTTAATCAGTTCCAAAGCACTTCTGAAATTTTGTTCTCTACCCCCTTCTACCCATTTTACAGTTCCTTGCCAAGTGGCATTTTCCCTGTATTTTATTTCAACAATAAATGTTGATTTCTCGCCTTTTTTCTCTGAAAAATCTTTTTCTTCCATATATTTCACCACCATATTTTCATTATTTTGTGACTTTTCTTCAATATCTTTTTTCTTAAAACTTCTGTCATCTGTTGTTTTCTGCGGATAATTCAGTCTGTCCATTGCAGATTCCAGCGTAGTCAGTAAATCCATAGATGTGCCAAAAATCTCAGCATCCTTGCTGTAACAGTAATATATTCTTCCTTTGTACTGGTTGTCTTTTATTTCATCTAAACACACCCTGTACCTTACTCCGTAAATAATTTCTTTTATGTCTATCACTCCCGTCTGTAGTATTTACATTTCAGATATACTTTTTTTATTATTTTACACCATTTTAGTCTCACTGTGGTCTCAATTACAAACAAAATAATATTTTTTATTACTAAGTAATTATTTTTGCAAAAACAGTTGATTTTTATTGTTTTTTATGTCATATTTAGGCAAATAGCAGTTTTTGTTGCATTTAAAATAATATTTTTCATTATATAAGCGAGGTGAGATTATGTCTGATTTAAAAAAATACGAAAAAATACTTATAATTGATAAAAATGAAGAAAATATAAGTCTTTTAAACTCCTTTTTGTCACAAAGATACAATGTATTAACTGCTTCAAATAAAATTCAGGCACTGTATTTATTTAAACATTTCGGTGCCGATATAGACATTGTTTTTCTTTCGTTTATGTCAGACAAAGCCGAAAGTTTTAAAATACTTTCAATAATAAATGATCACCCATTTTTAAGGGATATTCCCGTAATAGCAATATCAGATTCCGATGATACAATAAAGACTGCCTTCAGTCTGGGGGCCGTTGATTCTATTGCACCTCCGTTTATCCCTTCGGCATTGCTTAAAAGAGTACACAATGTTCTTACTATATCCAAAAAGCAGAAAAAGTTTTCATTTATGGTATCCGAAAAAATATATGAAAATGAAAAAAACAACGATTTAATGATTTCAATATTAAGTCATATAATAGAATTTCGAAACGGCGAAAGCAGTAACCATGTCCTTAGAATAAATATTATTACCGAAAAACTTCTCTGCCAGACAGCTAAAATCACCGATAAATATAACCTTACACCGGAAACAATATCCACTATAACAGCTGCCTCCGTACTGCACGATATAGGCAAAATACGTATTCCGGACAATATCCTTACAAAGCCGGAAAGGCTTACCGATAAGGAATTTGAAACTGTAAAAAGCCATACTATCGAAGGCGTAAAACTTCTTGATGAGCTTGTATTTTTTCAAAACGAGCCTCTTATAAAAACAGCTAAAGAAATATGCCGATGGCATCACGAACGCTATGACGGAAAAGGTTATCCCGACGGTCTTGTTGGTGACGAAACTCCAATATCGGCACAGGTTGTTGCCATTGCCGATGTGTATGCATCTCTTACATCGGAACTTGTTTATAAAGCACCTTTGCCGCATTCTGAAGCAATAGACATGATTTGCAGCAATAAATGCGGCTGCTTTAATCCTATTCTTTTAAAAGCTCTGCGTGATATTTCCGATATACTTCAGACAAGCATACGTGCAAGTTTTCTTACAGATAACGGAAAACATAAAATACGCCGTCTTGCGGATTTTATATTTAAATTTTCCGACCCTGCAATACCATCGAGACTTGCGGATTATATAGACAGAGAAAAAATAACATATAAATTTTTTACATCAATGACAAATGAAATTTACTTTGATTATTCAGCAGGCAATTCAACCCTTACTTTCTCAAGCTATGCAGCCGAAAAACTCGGTGTTGACGAAGTATTCAACATGGACGTAACAGCCGACCTTACAATCATGGAGGAGGCTACGGAGCTTCTTGAAAGAATAAACGGCGACGAGGTTCTTCCGATGTTTACAAGCTGCTGCCCCGGCTGGGTTAAATTTGTGGAGCATTACTATCCCGAATTTATACCCAATCTTTCAACCTGCAAATCTCCGCAGCAGATGTTCGGTGCGGTTCTTAAGACATACTATGCAAAGAAAAACGGCATTAAGCCCGAGGATTTGTTTGTAATAAGCGTAATTCCGTGTACCGCAAAGAAGTTTGAGTGCACGCGCTCGGAGGAAAATGCATACGATTTCTCAGATGTTGATGTTTCACTGACAACACGTGAGCTTGGAGAAATGATAAAGAGAGCCGGTATACGTTTTACCGACCTTGAAAACGAACGCTTTGACGATCCGTTTGAAATTGCCACCGGCGCAGGCGCAATTTTCGGTGCAACCGGCGGTGTTATGGAGGCAGCATTAAGAACTGCTGCCGATGTTCTTGAGGGCGGCTCGGATAAGATTGAATTTACGGAGGTTCGCGGAACGCAGGGTATAAAAGAAGCTACATACACATTGGCAGGCAAAACTCTTAACATTGCCGTAGCTTCGGGACTTGCAAACGCAAGAGCGCTGCTGGATTCGATTAAATCAGGCGAAAAGAACTATCAGTTTGTTGAAATCATGGCATGTCCCGGCGGATGCATCAACGGCGGCGGACAGCCTGTACAGAGCGATTCGGTACGCAACAGCGTTGATTTAAAGGCTGTACGCGCAAAGGCTCTGTATGATGCCGATGAAAAGCTCGAATACAGAAAATCACATTTAAGTCCTGTTGTAAAGATGCTTTATGATGAGTATTTTGAAGCCCCCGGAAAGGAAAAGGCTCATAAGCTTCTTCATACAACATATGTAAAGAGAGAAAAATTTTAATCCGAAAAAAAGGGGATGCTAAAAAAGTTAAGGCTGTTTAAAAAGTCAATTGACTTTTTAAACAGCCCCTTTGTTTTATCAATCCTTAAACTCTTTTTGCAGAGGATATTTATGTTTAATTC
>CAKQPE010000056.1 GCA_934256695.1 uncultured Eubacteriales bacterium | reverse complement strand
AAATATTATTATGGCTATTTCCAATTTTATTTCTACCGTTTGGAGCGAAAATCTTTACAGAGAACTTGACAAAAAAGCGTCGCAAATAAGCGAATATTTGATAAAAAAAGCCGATTTAAAACCAAGTGACTATGCGGCAATACTTTTTCCCAATTCAATAGACCAGATTATTGTTACAATGGCAGTTGTAAAAACAGGTGCGGCGTTTATTCCGCTTGATACAGATCTCCCTAAAGAAAGAATTAAATATATAGTAAACAATTCCAAAGCAAAAGTTATTATTTTCCCTAAAAACAAAATAAAACTGGCACAGGATATTCTTTGGGAGTGTGAAAGCATAAAAAGGGCATTTTGTGCCGACAGCTTTTGTGCCGAAAACGAAAAGGAAGAAGAAACAAATACATATATGGATAAAAGCCTTTGGGAATATGTAGGCGACAATGCTCAGGACGATATTGCCCTTGGCGGCTGGTCAAGCAGTTACACAGGCGAAAATTTTTCTGTTGAAGAAATGGACGAATACAGCCAAAACGCTTATAAAAAACTTTCTTCAATTCTTTCGGGAAAAGAAAAAGTCCTTGAAATAGGCTGTGGTTCTGGTCTTACCATGTTTCCACTTTCTGTCCATGCAAAGGAGTATTGTGCCGTTGACCTTTCCGAAAGTACGGTAAAAAAGGATATAGACAAGGCTGAAAAAGAAGGTCTTAACAATATAAAAATAGAATGTTATGCCGCACATGATGTAAAAAAAATAAATGAAAACGGTTTTGATCTGGTAATAATGAACAGCGTTGTACAGTGTTTTAACGGACATAATTATCTTAAAAACGTAATAAGGGACGCCGTTTCAATGATGAATGACAAGGGAAAAATATTTATAGGCGATATTATGAACCTTGACACAAAAGCCGAATTTGAAAAATCATTGAAGGATTATAAAAAAGCAAATCCTACTGCCAATACAAAGACGGATTTAAGCGAAGAACTGTTCCTCGGAAAAGACTTTTTTGAAAATCTTCCTTTTATTATAGATGGTGTAACGGCGGTTGAATTCTCTCCTAAAATATATACCATACCTAACGAACTTACTCTTTACAGATATGATGTTTTTATAACGGTAGATAAAAGGGCAGAAAACAAAAAAGGCATACAGTATAAATTCCTTGACTGCCTTAAAGATACCAAGGAGTTTGAAAACAGCAGTGATATTCTGCCACAGAAACATTCTTTGGACGATACGGCTGTTGTTATATATACATCGGGAACAACGGGAAATCCAAAGGGAGTAGAGCTTTCCTGCAAATCAATACTTAATCTCTGCTTCTACAGCGAAGAAGTTTTCGAAATAACGGAAAATGACAGAAGGGCGAAAAACGCAACTTTTTCATTTGACGCCTCATTGTGGGAAACATTTCCGTTTCTTTTAAAAGGTGCGTCTGTATATATTGTAGACCCTTCAATAAAACTTAATCTTTCGGCAGTAAACAAATTTTTTGAGGATAACAAAATAACAATAGCTTTCTTTACCACACAGGTTGCGGAACAGTTTATGAAACTCAAAAACACTTCTCTCAGATACCTTATTGCAGGAGGAGAAAAGCTTAGAAGATTTTATCCTAACAGCCCATACAAAATGATGAATGTTTACGGCCCAACAGAAACCACTGTAGTTGCAACAAACTATATTGTTGAGGAGGACATGGAAAACATACCTATAGGTAAACCGTTCCCTACGGTAAAATGCTATATAGTTGACAGCATGGAAAGAATACAGCCGTTGGGTGCAAGAGGAGAAATATATATAAGCGGTGACGGTGTAGGAAAAGGATATATAAATAAGCCTGAAATGACAAAGGAACGCTTTAGTGAATATAAAGGCAGGAGGGTTTATAAAACAGGTGATTATGCTTATTACGGCAGTGACGGGAATATACTTTTCTTCGGCAGAAGGGATAAACAGCTTAAAATAAACGGTTTCAGAATAGAAGTAGGAGAAATAGAAAAGCACATTCTTGATCTTGAGTTTATAAAAGAAGCTGTTGTAATTGACTATGCCGATAAAGAAGGAAACAAATATATGTGCTGCTATTATGTTGCACCAAAAGAATTTACGGCAGATGATTTTTCGGCTTTCCTTTCACAAAATCTTCCTTATTATATGATACCGGCATATTTTGTACGCCTTGAGAAAATTCCTTATACAATTAACGGAAAGGTTCTCCGACGTGACCTTCCCGACCCGAAAAAAGCAAGTGACGGAAAAGAGCATACAAAACCGGAAAATAAAAAAGAAGCCGAAATACTTAATATATGGAAAAATGTTCTCGGTACAGATGATATAGGAACAGAGGACGATTTCTTTAAAATAGGCGGAAATTCAATAAAGGGAATAAAGGTTGTTTCCGCAATGAGCGAAAATTTCAAAGTGGACATAAACCAGATTTTTAATTATACAACGGTTAAAGCTCTTGCCGAAAATGTGGAATATGCAGAAGGCCATTTTAAGAAAATACGTGATGAGGTAATAAAAGACCAGACAACGGGAATAAACGAAAATGACAAAAAAATAATAGAAGAAAAATATAAAAATTATGTTTCGTCAATAGAAGAAAATAAAGAAGTTTTGTATAACCCCGATAAATACAAAAATGTTCTTCTTCTCGGTGCAACGGGATTTTTGGGTGTTCATGTACTTTGTGAGCTTATTAAAAATACAAAAGCCGATATAACGGTTATTTTGAGAGGAAAAAACAATAAAGACTCGGTTGAAAGACTTTACCGTACAATAAATTATTATTTTGGTGATATAAACGAAGCTGAATTATCAAGAATCCGCATTTTGACAGGAGAAATAACAAAGCCTTATTTCGGTCTTTCGGAAGAAGAATATATAAATCTTGCAGATACAACAGATGCCGTTATAAATTCTGCCGCAAATGTTCATCACTATGGAGATTACAGCGAATTTTACGGCATAAATACCGAGCTTGTGTCAAAACTTGTTGATTTTGCTTCAATAGGAAGGAAAAAAGATATTCACCATACCTCAACTGTAGGTATTGCCGCAGGATATGTTGAAGGAAGAAAAGACTTAATATTTACAGAGGACGATTTTGACGTAAACCAGAGCATAGATAATGTTTATGCAGATACAAAATTCCTTGGTGAAAAAATTATTTACGAGGCAAGAAAAAATGGAATAACGGCAAATATTTATCGAATGGGAAATCTTACGGGAAGGGCAAGTGACGGTCATTTCCAGAAAAATATGGGCGAAAACGGATTTTATAAAATTATGAGGTCCATGATAACAATGGGCATTATGCCTGATGTTAAGGAAGAAACAATAGATTTTACATACATTGACAATGCGGCGGAAGCTGTTGTCCGTCTTGCTTTTTCACAGGGAACGGAAAACGGAACATACCATGTTCAAAATACAAATAACATAAGCATACATACCATGGCGGAATATTTTTCTCAAATGGGATTAAACATAAAACTCAAAGAATACGGAGATTATCTTAAATTTATATTTGATAACCATAATAATCCGGAATATGCCGATGATATTGAAACAATTCTTCTTCATATGCATTTTGAAGAAAACGTAAAGCTTTCAAGATTTAAAATTATATGTTTAAAGACTCAAAACGTACTTAAAAAATGCGGCTTTCAATGGAGTTCGCCTACAAAGGAAAGACTTGAAAAACTTTTGAAATTCAGTATAGACGAAGGCTTTTTTGAAGGAAGAAATATAAATTAACGGGGTGAAAAAATTGATTTATAAAGGTCTTGAAATGACTGACCATGTAATAAAGGAAAAATATATATTTGAAGAAACAGGCAATGAAAACGGCGGCAAAAGACTTGTATATAAATGCGTTATGTCACCTACGGATAAAGTTATATCACCGCTTCATGTTCACCCGCTTTCGGACGAAAAGTTTGTTGTGCTTGAGGGAGAAGTAACAATAGAAATGAACGGTGTGCGAAGAATATACAAAAAAGGCGAGAAAGTAAATATAAAAAGAGGAACACCGCATACGGGCTATAATAACGGAAAAACAGAGACTGTGGTTTTATGCACAGTTGAGCCTGCTTATACAATGGGGGAATATATATATTCCCTTACACGCCTTTCAAACATGGGAAAAACCAACAGCAAGGATCTGCCTAATGTTTTTATGGTTGCGGCAATGGGATATAAATATAAAGAACAGGCATATCTGCCAAAATTTATTTTTGCCCAAAGATTGTTTTTCCGTACAGTAGGCTGTATAAGTGCTAAGATATTTAATTTGCTTAAAGTTGAATTTTAAGAAATTATATTTGGGAGAAATCAAAAATGTTTGTTGAAGCAGATAAACTTGTAAAAGAATATCAAAACGGAGAAACTGTAATGCGTGCCGTTGATGACATATCGTTTTCGGTTAAGGAAGGTGATATATGTGTAATACTCGGCCCTTCCGGTTCCGGAAAATCCACCCTTATGAACATAATAGGAGCTTTGGAAACCGTAACAAGCGGAAGTTTGTTTATAGACGGAATAGATATAACAAAGCTTAAAAGCAAAGCTCTTATTGAGTTCAGACGAAGTTATATAGGTTTTGTGTTCCAGTTTTATAATCTTATACAAAATCTTACTGTGCGTGAAAATATAGAGATATGCAAAAATTTAAGCAATGACTGCCTTGATATAGATGTTCTTATAGAAAAAGTGGGCTTGAAGGAACAGCAGGATAAGTTCCCGGCACAGCTTTCCGGCGGACAGCAGCAGAGAGTTGCCATAGCAAGGGCATTGGTAAAAAATCCGAAACTTCTCCTTTGTGACGAACCTACGGGAGCATTGGACTATAAAACATCAAAGGAAATACTGGCGTTATTTGAGTCTGTAAACCAAAATTACGGTACAACAATAATAATGATAACCCATAATGACGCAATAGAAAAAATGGCACACAGAATAATACGCATTAAAGACGGCAAAGCTGTTTTAAATACCGAAAACAAAGACAGAAAAAAAGTGGCGGACATTAATTGGTAAAGGAAGAGAGTCTATTGTATATTAAACGTACTTTAAGAGATTTTGAAAAAAACAAAATTAAATACATAAGCTTTTTTCTGTTGATAGTATTAAGCGTAACGGTAATTATAGGTTTTAACCGCTCAATGGACAGTTATGTGAAAACCGTTGAAAAGTTTTTTGAAACAAATAATGCCGAGGACGGACAGTTTTCGGTTTATGGAGAGCTTTCAAAGAGAAGAATTTTAAATCTTGAAGAAAAGTACGGCATAGATATAGAAGAAGTAAAATCATATGATTCGGATTTGCTTAAAGATGCCAAAGGAAACTCAATATCAAGAGATGAAAATATAACGGTCAGAGTATTTTCTTATGAAAGAAGTATAAATACATTTTATCTACTTGAAGGAAATATGCCGAAAAATAACGGTGAAACAGCCATAGACCCTAAGTTTGCCGAAAGCCATGATTTTAAAATAGGAGACAGGATTGTTTTTAACAGCAAAACATTTACAATAACGGGCTTTGGCATTACGCCGGATTATATAAATATACTTAAAAGTATGACCGATATGACAGCCTCACCGGCAACCTTCGGTGTTGCATATATAAGTGACAAAGATTTTAAAAGTATTTCCGATTCCTCTGACTTTGAAAAATTTTATTGCTTCACAGGAAAGGGCGGAGAATATGAAGGCTTGAGAAAAGAGCTTCAAAAGGATTTTTCTCTTTCGACATTTACTTTAAGAGAAAATAATCCGAGAATAATACAGGTTTTTGATGACATAAATGCACCTAAACAGGTATCTCTTGTAATAGGTCTGCTGTTGGTATGTGTTGTCACATTTGTTATTTCAATATCCGTAAGCAACACAATCGCAAACGAAAGCAAAACCATAGGCATATTTTATGCACAGGGATTTAAAAGAAGTGAACTTTTGAAATACTATATGCTTTTGCCTTGTGTAATATCGTCTTTGGCAACATTTGTTGGAGCGGCAATAGGTATGGTTATATCCGAACCGCTTCTTGCAGTGGAATCGGAATATACAACACCTAAGGTTGTAATGCAGAGTTCACCGATGCTTATTGTTCTCGGAATTGTATTGCCTATAGTACTTACGTTTTTAATATCATATTTTTCGGTTTACAAGAAACTTAAATTTACACCGTTGTCACTTTTAAGAGGTGATGACAGTGTAAAAATGCCGTCAAAAGCCGAAAAATTTGTGGGAAAAATGAATATTCCTTTTATTTTGAGATTCAGGCTTAAATCAATAATAAGGGAAAAAGGAAGTATATTTGCTTTGCTTTTCGGTATAACTCTTTCGGTATATGTACTTTTTACGGCAATGTATTTGAAGGATTCCGCAGATAATTTTGTAAATACTCTTGAAAATTCAATGCCTTACGAAAGTATGTATACTTTTGTGGATAAAAGCGACCTTAACAAATATTCTGCTTACGGCGAAAAAACAAGCATTAAGGAAGTCCGTTTCAGTGACGGCAAAAAAATGCGTAATATTTATATTCAGGCAATAGCCGACAACACAACTCTTTTTCATATGCCGGAGATTTATGACCTTAAAGACGGAGAGGTAATAGTTTCGCTTTCTTCTTACAAAAAATACGGTTTTAAAGCGGGAGACAAAATAAAGTTGTATGACGATACACAAGATAAGACTTATTTTGTAACAGTTGCGGGAATTTCAAAATATGATTACGGACAGTATCTATATACAACCGAAAACGGGTACAACAAAATTCTCGGTCTGCACGGAGACAGCAGAAATTCACTTCTTACACAGCGTAAGTTGGATATTGATATAGATAAGATTGCGGCTTCGTTTCATAAAGATGAGCTTATAAATTCCATTTCCGGTACGTTGGAAATGATAAATGTACTTTCGGGAATAATGCTTTGGATAGGCAGTGCCATACTTATATGCATAACCGTAATGCTCTTGCAGATGAATATTGAAAAAGACAAGAACAATATTTCAATGGTAAAAATATTCGGCTACAGAAAAAAAGAAATAAAAGCTCTTTATTTAAACGGCAATGTAATTGTACTTATAATAGGCGGAATATTAGCCCTGCCTATGGGATATTACACAACAAAGGCTGTTTATGACGGAGTAATGGATAACTTGCAGCAGTATTTTTTGCCTCATATTTATTTGCTGTCGGCTTTAACGGCTTTTGCTGTTATAATAGTCAGCTACAATGCGGCAATGTATTTATTGGTAAGAAAGATTGATAAAATTCCGCTTACGGAAGTTATTAAAAACAGGGAGTAATAAAAATGATATTGGTATGCGGTGCAGGGGCAATAGGAAGTTTTATTGCATACAGTTTTAAAAAATCAGATAAAGAAGTTGAACTTATATCAAGGGGTAAAAGGCTTGAAGAAATAAAAAAACATGGACTGAAGGTTAAAAACCGAATAACCGGCAAAGCAGACAGTGTAAAAATAGATACATACGAAAAATACGATTTATCAAAAGCCTATGACTTTATATTTATTGTTGTGCCTAACGATAAAGTACACAGTGTTATTGATGATATTCCACAAGAAATGGATTTTAAAAATATAGTTTTCATAGGAAACAATGTTCAGCCGGAGCTGACGGAGAAAAAATTTAAAAATAAATTCGGAAACAACAAAAAAGTTATGTTCGGGTTTATAAATATTATGGCAAGCATTAATGGAGAGACTGATCTGTATTTTTCTTCTTATAAAGCAGGTATACATATTACCGATATGGGAAATAACGAAAGTATAAAAGAGATTTTTAATTCAACATCAATAAAGCCTGTTTTTGAAAAAGATATGACAGGTTTTCTCAAAACCCACGGTGCATTCGTATTGCCTTTAAGCTATTTATGCTATGCTTTTAAAGGAAAGCTAAAAAATATATCGGCAGACAGAAATATTATGGACGAGCTGGTTATGTCTATGGAAGAAGGCTTTGATATTTTGGAGAGAAACGGTTTTAAAATAAATCCGAAAATATATAAAACAGTTGTTCAAAAATATAAGTTTCTGCTTAAAATTTTCGGAAAAATAATATTTAATACTTCTCTCGGAGACATAATGATAACAGAACATTCCAAAAAATGTATGAATGAAATATTATATATGGATAATGTTTTTGGAAAGATGATAGACAACAGCGGTCATAAGTTTGAGTTTTGGGACAAAATAAGAAATATGTGGGACAGAAAAAATGGTTGAGATTTTTTTTACAAAAATATTAAATGCAGATGAAAACGTATATAAAAATTTATTGAAATTTCTTTCACCGCAAAGAAGAGAAAAATGTCTTAGTTTCAGAATGAAAAGTGACAGACTGAGATGTCTTTATTCCGCTTTGCTTTTAAATTATGTTCTGAAAAAAAGAATGACCGAAAAACCGATTTTTGTTTACGGAAAATACGGAAAGCCGTATATTAAAAACGGTGGATTTTGGTTTAATATATCTCACAGCGGAAAATACATAGCACTGTCATTTGGTGACGAAGAAAGCGGAATTGATATAGAGAAAAAAGAAGTTTCGGATATAAATATACTTAAATCATGTTTTACTGACTTACAGTGGAAAAATATAACGGAAAGCTCTTTAGTGCATGATGAGTTTTACAAAAACTGGACATTAAAGGAAAGTTTTGTAAAATTTCTCGGCGAAGGACTTAGAATGGATATTAATTCCTTTGAGTATGAAAACAACAATATTTTCTATAAAAATATGACATATGCCTACAGATATTTTGATGAAATAAACGGATACAGTATGTGCTGCAGCTGCAAAAGCGGAAATTTCGGAAAAGATATAAAATATGTTCCGCAGGAAAGATTAATATCATCATATAAAATAAATACAGATAAAAATTATATAGGATTGTAAAAATAGTTTTATGCTGTGGCTTGCTGTATATGCCTTTTTATATGTAAATAAATTTTCTTGTACAGCCCTTCACCAAATATTAACTGCTCCATAAGATATTATAAAAAAGATATGGAGCAGACATATGTATTCCGTTAAAAAGAAAATACACTGTTATCCTCCGAAAGATATAACCGGCAAAGGTATTGGCATAGCCGTTTTGGATACAGGCATATGTCCTATGGATGATTTTGTTCTGCCACAAAACAGAATAATCGGGTTCAAGGATTTTGTAAACCATATAGACACACCCTATGACGATAACGGTCACGGTACTCATGTGGCAGGTTATAAGTGCAAATTTTTATTTTCTGAATTTTATGGGACAGATGAAATTTCTTAATTACGGTATTATAAAAAATTGAACCGATATGGTATAATAGAAACAAATTAAATTTAAAACAGCTTTATATGAATATAAAGAGAAGGCAGAAAATGTGAATTATGAATTAAAACATTTTGATACGATATTGCTTCGTTTTTCTGCAACCGAGGACAGCAATACTCCGGAAATTAAGATTTTATCATTGAATGAAAGTAAAAAGTATTTATTACCGCTTGATTTGGATTGTTCCGAAGAAGGATTGGCAAAATGGCTGAAGCGTAGAATAATACCTAAAAATCGAGCGTACGCACATAATTTTTTGAGTAAGTGTGGATTAAATATCAATCGCCCGATGAATATTATTAAAGTATCAAAAGGATTATCTTTGAATGACTGTTATTGGGTTGTAGAAGAAGGTTTTGAAGGCACGTTTGATAAGTATAACCTTTATGATAATCGTTTTAGCAGAGTATTGGCATTGAGTGCTTTTACCGGATACGGCAGCAGTATACGAAGTTCGTTGGCATCTTGCCCGGAATTTACAACAAATGGTATGTTGCCAAAGTGTTGGCGCAGAAGTGGGAATGTTATCAGATTATATAAAGGAGGAACAAAAGGAGCTTCAAATACAGGACGAGAGCCTTATTCCGAGTATTATGCGGCTCAGATTGCAAAGATTTTAGGAATCAATGCAATAGAATATAATTTGTCAAAATGGGAAGGCGAATTATGTTCAACTTGTGCATTGTTTACAAGCAAGGGAAAATCATTTTTGCCGGTAGGAAGATTAGTAACCTCCAGTGGTATAAAAGCTGTAACGGAATATTATAAATCTTTAGGCAGTGAATACGAAAAGGCTTTATATGATATGTTTGTATTAGATGTGGTTATTTGTAATACGGACAGGCATTTCGGTAATTTTGGATTTTTTATAGACAGCAAAACTAATAAAATTATTGCTCCGGCACCTTTGTTTGACCATGGAAATTCATTGTTTAATTATGCAGGCGGAGATGATTTTGTGTCAGAGAAAGCGTTGTCGGTCTATGCAGATACATTGCTGCCATGTGTATATGATGATTTTATAGGAACGGCAAAGGCAGTGCTTACTGCGGAACATAAAGAAGGGCTAAGAAAACTTTTGAATTTCAGATTTAAACGTCATTCAAGATATAATCTTCCTCCGAAACATTTGGCTTTAATCGAAAAACAGGTGAGAGAAAGAGCAAGAAGATTGTTGGAAAAATAAATATTTTCTTACTAAAAAGGAACGGAATTTATTCTGTTTCTTTTTTTTATGCTTATTTTAAGGAGGTTTTGTAATGCAGACGATAGCATTGGTAAATCAAAAAGGCGGTGTTGGCAAAAGCACAACGGCAGTCAACCTTGGGATAGGTCTTGCAAGGCATGGCAAGAAGGTTTTGCTTGTGGATGCCGACAGCCAAGGAAATCTGACGGAAATGCTTGGTTGGCAGCAGCCGGACAAGCTGGAACACACGCTTGCATACCTATTGGAGAAGGTAATCTGTGATGAACCGTTAAATATGGAGGAGGGAATTTTACACCACGAGGAAGGTGTGGACTTGATACCGTCTAATATTGAGCTTTCGGGGATGGAGGTTGTTCTGGTAAACACGATGAGCAGAGAAACAGTGCTGCGGACGTATCTGAATGAAATCAAGCGGCAGTATGACTACATTTTGATTGACTGCTCGCCTTCTCTTGGGATGATTACGCTGAACGCATTGACGGCGGCAGATAAGGTGATTATTCCTGTGCAGGCACATTTTCTTCCCGTAAAGGGATTGGAACAGCTTTTGAAAACGGTAAACAAAGTGAAACGCCAGCTAAATCCAAAACTTCAAATCGGCGGTATCCTGCTGACAATGGTGGAAGGCAGAAGCAATTTTTCAAAAGACATCGGACGACTTTTGAGAGAAAGCTACGGCAATAAAATCAAGGTTTATACAACAGAGATACCGAGAGGAATTAAGGTGGCAGAAACCAGTGCGGAAGGCAAGAGTATCTATGCGTTTGATGGCAAAGGGAAAACAGCGAAAGCCTATGAACAGTTTACAAAGGAGGTTTTGGAGAATGAAAAGCAGTGCCAGAAAGATACAGCTCACCAGTTATGATGATTTATTTAAGAATGACGAGGAAAGACTTGCAGATACGCAGGAGCGTATTCAAATGCTGTCTCCCGAAAAATTGCAGCCCTTTCCGAATCACCCATTTAAGGTAATTGATGATGATAAAATGACCGATATGGTGGAAAGTATAAAGGAATATGGTGTGCTTGTGCCGATTATTGTAAGACCTGTGGAAAACGGGAATTATGAAATTGTTTCGGGACA
>CAKQPE010000055.1 GCA_934256695.1 uncultured Eubacteriales bacterium | reverse complement strand
GTAATGATTTCGATATTTGTTATGCAGTTCTTGTTTGTAACTTTCGGCGGAGAGGTTTTAAGTGTTGAAAGTTTAAGTGTAAAGTCCTGGCTTATATGTATCATACTTGCATTTATGGTTATTCCTATTGATATGATAAGAAAGGCAATTATAAGAAAATAAACAGAAAATGTTTTATTTACAGACTTTGATTTATTACAGTCAAAGTCTGTTTTTTTATTGATTTAATAAATAATTAAGGTATAAAAAACAGCAGCACAGTTACGATTTTTATAATAATTATTATTGTTGTTGAATAAACTGTAAAGGTAAGTTATTAAAAGAAATATCATAGTCAAAAAAATACTACCTATATATTTTGAAAATAGTAATAAAAATACTGTATTTAAAATATAAATAAAAAATAAAAAAGTTTATAAATTTTATGCTGTAATGTCGCATGAAATATCGAATATACGTATTTTAGGCGATTTTGACGATGATAGCATGAATTTGGATATGTAAAAAATATTTGAAATTTTATTGAATTTTGTATTGCCAATATCAAAATATAATGCTATACTAAAACACGTAATCAAAAACGCAGTTTTATTACTTTTTGAAATGATGAAAATAGAAATATTTTTACCTAAATATCTGTGAAACGGAGTGGGGATTATGAGTAAGAAATATGTTTATATGTTTAACGAAGGAGCCGCCTCAATGAGAGAGCTTCTTGGAGGCAAAGGTGCAAACCTTGCGGAAATGACAAATATGGGGCTTCCTATACCGCAGGGATTTACAGTTACTACAGAGGCTTGTACATACTATAATGAAAACGGAAAAGAACTTTCACCTGAAATAAAAGAACAGATTGACAATGCTCTTGTTGTGCTTGAAGAAAAAGCCGGCAAAAAACTTGGTGATGATAAAAATCCGTTGCTTGTATCCGTACGTTCCGGTGCAAGAGCATCTATGCCCGGCATGATGGACACGGTTCTTAACCTCGGTCTTAACGATGTATCCGTAAAAGGACTTGCAAAAGAAACAAATAACGAAAGATTTGCTTATGATTCATACAGAAGATTTATTATGATGTTTGCCGATGTTGTTATTGGCGTAAACAAATCAAAATTCGAAAGACGTCTTGATGAATACAAAGAATCAGTCGGTGCTAAATATGATACAGAGCTTACAGCAGACGATCTTAAAAAAGTAACGGAAGAATTTAAACAGATCTATTTCGAAGATCAGAAAGTTGAATTCCCACAGGATCCGCACGAACAGCTTTTTGCGGCAGTAAAGGCCGTTTTCCACTCATGGGACAACCCAAGAGCTTTTGTATACAGAAGAATGAACGATATACCTTACAGCTGGGGTACAGCAGTTAATGTTCAGTCAATGGTATTCGGCAACATGGGCAATACATCAGGTACAGGTGTTGCATTTACAAGAAATGCCGCAACAGGCGAAAAGAAAATTTTCGGTGAATACCTTATCAATGCACAGGGCGAAGACGTTGTTGCAGGCGTAAGAACACCAAAGCCTATTGCAACACTTGCAGAAGATATGCCGGAAGTTTACAAAGAATTTATAGAGCTTTCAACAAGACTTGAACAGCATTACAAAGATATGCAGGATATGGAGTTTACAATAGAAAACGGAAAACTCTATTTCCTCCAGACAAGAAACGGTAAGAGAACAGCAGCAGCTGCTCTTAAAATAGCTGTTGATATGGTTAGAGAAGGTCTTATTACAAAGGAAGAAGCACTTCTTAAAGTAGAACCTAAACAGCTTGACCAGATTCTTCACCCTACATTTGACCAGAAGGCACTTAAAGCCGCAACACCTATCGGAAAAGGTCTTCCTGCTTCACCGGGAGCCGGTGCAGGTAAAGTTTACTTTACGGCAGAAGATGCAAAAGAAGCTGCAAAGACAGGCGAAAGAGTTGTTCTTGTTCGTCTTGAAACAAGCCCTGAAGATATTGAAGGTATGGCAGCAGCACAGGGTATACTTACAGTAAGAGGCGGTATGACAAGCCATGCGGCAGTAGTTGCAAGAGGTATGGGCAGATGCTGTGTATCCGGCTGTGAAGCAATTAAGATGAATGAAGCCGAAAAGACATTTGAACTTGGCGGCAGAGTATTCAAAGAGGGAGATTATATTTCTCTTGATGGATCTACAGGCAATATTTACGGAGAAGATATTCCGACAACAGATCCTGCAATTTCAGGCGACTTTGCCGAGTTTATGAGCTGGGCAGACAATACAAGACGTCTTAAAGTAAGAACAAACGCAGATACACCAAGCGATGCTGCAAAGGCTGTTGAGTTCGGTGCAGAAGGTATCGGTCTTACAAGAACAGAGCATATGTTCTTTGAAGAAAACCGTATACTTAAATTCCGTGTAATGATTCTTTCCGACTCTGAAGAAGAAAGAAAAGCCGCTCTTGAGGCAATTAAACCTTTCCAGAAAAAAGACTTTATAGGAATATACGAAGCTATGCAGGAAAGACCGGTTACAATACGTCTCCTTGACCCGCCGCTTCACGAGTTCCTTCCTAATACAGACGAAGAATTTGAACAGATTGCAAAAGTTATGGGCAAATCTGTAGAAGAACTTAAAATAAAAGCAAGAGGTCTTCATGAGCTTAACCCTATGATGGGTCACAGAGGCTGCCGTCTTGCAGTAAGCTATCCTGAAATAGCAAGAATGCAGGCATCAGCTATAATAGAAGCCGCTCTTGAAGTAAAGAAGAATAAAGGCTACAACATTGTTCCTGAAATAATGATTCCTCTTGTAGGCCACGTAAAAGAAATGAAGTTCGTAAAAGAACTTATAGTAGAAGAAGCAGATAAGCTTATAAAAGAAAGCGGAATGGAAATGAAGTATCTTGTAGGTACTATGATTGAAATTCCGAGAGCCGCTCTTACAGCAGACCAGATAGCTACAGAGGCAGAGTTCTTCTCATTCGGCACAAACGACCTTACACAGATGACATTCGGTCTTTCAAGAGATGACGCCGGAAGAATACTTTCCGATTATATAGACAACAAGATTTACGAAGGCGACCCTACAGCTAAGCTTGACAGAGAAGGCGTAGGCGAGCTTATGAAGATTGCCGTAGAAAAAGGCAGAAAGACAAGACCTGACCTTCATCTTGGAATCTGCGGTGAACACGGCGGAGATCCATCTTCAATAGAGTTCTGCGAAATGATAGGACTTGATTATGTATCATGTTCACCTTTCAGAGTACCTATTGCAAGACTTGCCGCAGCACAGGCTGCAATCAGATTCCCAAAGAACTGATGAAAATTACGGTTGAGGGGTAGAACAACAGTCCCTCATCTGTCACTGCGTGACACCTTCCCCCAAGGGAAGGCTTAAAAGGCAACAGTAAAATTACTTTAGATAATACCCTGTGCAAACAGGTTATTATACAGCACCAAAACCATAAACCATACATCGTAATCCTACCTTACAAAGGAGACAGTACAAAACGCTGTCTCCTTTGCCCCGTTTTATAAGTATTTGAAGATATATGGTGTATTATATTCGGTGTTTACAGAGAAAATATTAAGCTGTAATTTATGCTGAGATTATAATTTCGGATGTCATATAAAATAAATAATACGGACACTAAGTTGGTTTGGGCTATTTAACCAAAATATATATATTTTTACAGGCAACATAGATATAAAAAATACATCTAAATATATAAAAAATTAGATATAAGATACAAAAATAATTAAGGTGAATTTTAATAATTTTATGAAAAGGTAAATCGATGCAACAGATTGACAAATATATTGTGCAGTATTAAAATGTTCATATAAATTTTATTTTACGGCAAAATTGTCGAAAGGCAATGACGCAAAGCTATAGGGTCTTTGAAATGATAGCCAGCTGCACGTTTGTTATGTATTATAGCATTGCTGTAAAAAGGCAATGCTTTTTTTATTATATATAAAGGTAATAAAATTTATTTTGATGTATGCCGGTTATATTTCCGTAAAAACTTAACATTAATTAAGGGAGGTGTTGAGAACAAAACAGATGTGAAATATAACGGTATGTATATAAAGACATCGTGGGAAATGACAAAAAGATAAATTTATCAGGGAGGAAAAGGTATGAAAAAACAGTTTTATGCAAAGGCAATAGCTCTTACATTAGCAGCCAGTATGGTTGTACCTGTTATGGCTGAAAATGTTTCCGATAAACAAATTGTCCAAGGCGAAGTTCCGAACGGAGATACAGCAGAGGGCAAAACAGAAGAAGCACCTGTAGTTGATGAAGTAGAGGAAGAAGTAAATAAAGAGGTTAAAGAAGAACCTGCCGTGGAAGAAGAACAGGTTGAAGAAAAGGACGAAAAAGAACCTGTTAAAGAAGAAAAAGAAGCAGTTGCGGAAAAACCTACAAAGAAAGAACCTGTAGCAGAAGTAACAGACAAAAATGCGGCTGTTGAACATAATTTCGGAGCATGGGACTATGACGAAGAAAGCGGAAACTTCGTAAGAAGCTGTGCAGATTGCGAAGAAACAGAAGAAAGCGAAGAACCGGAAGAAATTTCATCTTTACTTGCCGAAATAGAAGCGGCAGAAGACAGCGAAGCTGTAAAGGCTTTAACAGAAAAGGCAGTGGCAGACGGAATCATTACAGAGTCTGTTGCGGAAATGATTAATGCAACAACAGAAGTAAGTGTGTTAGATACTACTAATACTACTGTTGATGCAGAGGGATTCCAACCGCTTTTTGACAGTGAAACTGTAAAATGGAAATTAGAAGATGGTGTCTTTACAGTAAAAGGCAGTGGTGAAATAGCAACACCTAATGGTGATAATACAAGTAGACCTTGGTATAATGACAGACAAAATATCACAAAAATAGTAATTAAAGATGGAATAACAAGAATTGAAAATTTAAAATGTTTTTCAGACCTTCCTAATTTAACAGAACTTGAACTCCCTGATACTCTTGAATACATAGGTACAGGATCATTTGCAACCTGTCCAAAATTAAAATCAGTTACAATACCTGAAAGTGTAACAACTATGTCAAGTGTTGTATTCAGTAATTGCACAGGACTTGAAAAGTTATATATTAAGAACAGAACAATGTCATCACCTGTTAATGATAAGTGGAGTACTTCAGCCGATGCTACATTTAAGCTTCCGGAAAATCTTACAGTATACGGTTATCAGTATACAGATGACAGTAAAACAACTGAAACAGATTTTTATAAATATGTAAAATACAACAATGATAATGAAAACAGTATAAATAAAATAAATTTTATTGCATATGACGGAGAGAATTCAGGAAGAATAGGTGAATCAGATACATATTGGAGTTATGATGATTCATCAAAAACACTTACTGTTTTTGGAGAGGGTCAGGTGCCTTCTTTAAGTAATCAGATCGGACCTGATGGAAAATCTGGTGTAGCACCGTGGCAAAACCATATAAATGACATAAAGAAACTTGTAATAGATGAAGGAATTACATCTACAGAAGCAGTTAAATCGTTTGCAGATATATCTAATTTAAAAGAAGTAAGTTTCCCGAGCAGTTTTACAACAATAGGAAGCGGAGCTTTTGCCGGCTGTGGATTTGAAACACTTACAATACCTTTAACAGTAACAAAATTAAGTGATGTTGCTTTTACAAGATGTAAAAATCTTAAAAGTTTATATTTTGAAAACAGGAATATTGAAGTACCTGATCCAAATACTGGAAAATGGGAAAGCGGTGTAAATACAACACAGAGCAATCTTATTGTTTACGGATATAAATATAAAGACGATACAAAGAAAGAAACAACAGCACTTTATGATTATGTAACAAAAAATGGTATAACATTTGCCGCATATGATGATACAGGAAGTCAGGTAGGCACTTCTGGTGTATATTGGAAATACGATGACGGTGTGCTTACATTAACAGGTACTGGAAAGATAACAATTAATTCCGGTGAAGAAAAGCCATGGAAAGACTATACAAACAATATAACTAAGATAGTAATAAATGAAGGAATAACAGGAACAGCAGGTGTTGCAAAAATACTTGGAGACCTTCCTAAACTTAAAGAAGTTGTTATACCTGACAGCTTTACAACATTAGGTAGTGGTTGTTTTGCAAATACAGCTCTTACTGATGTTACATTAGGAGAGAATGTAACGTCTATGGATTCGGTTTCCTTCAGCGGCTGTATGAGCTTAAATAGACTTGTAGTAAAGAACAGAAATTTAAATGTTAATGAACAAGGTCCTTGGTGTTCAGATCCAGACAAAAATCCTTTGGCTCGTATACCTGGAGATCTTACAGTATATGGTTACAGATATACAGATGACAAAAATACAACTGAGACTAAATTATACAAATTTATTCAGTATAATAATACTACTTTAGGTGCAAATATTAAATTTGTTGATTTAGGAGACGAAAATAACGGAAATCTTGAAGGCAGTGAAATATACTGGAACTATAATGAAGGAGTTCTTACACTTACAGGAAAAGGAACAGTTGAAAGTACACTTACGATTGAAAATATTCCTTGGCTCGAAAAACATCAAAAAGATATAACTAAAATGGTTATTTCTGAAGGAATAACAGGAAGTGGCTCGCCTTCTAAGATACTTGGAGAACTTCCAAATCTTAAAGAAGTCGTTATACCTGACAGCTTTACAACATTAGGTGGCGGTTGTTTTGCAAATACAGCACTCACAAATGTTACATTAGGAGAAAATGTAACAACTATGAATGCAGTTTCATTCAGCGGTTGTATGAATTTGAAAACACTTACAGTAAAGAACAGAAATATAAATGTTCCTGAAGATTATTGGTGCTCAAGCCCAGACAGTTCTCCTTTAAGTCGTATACCACACAATCTTACAGTATACGGATATAAGTATACAGATGAAACAAAGAAAGAAACAACAAAGTTATATAGATTTATAGAATTTAATAATAAGTTTATAAAATCTATAGATGGAAATGTTGAAATTAAATTTGTAGATTTGGATGCTTATGCAAGTTTGCTTAATGGATTAGAATGGTCATATGATGATGAAAATAAAACCCTTACTATAAGCGGAAAAGGCGAAATAGGAGATTTTACAGATGAAATGCCGGCACCTTGGAAAGATATGGATATTGAAAATGTTGAAATCGAGAAAGGTGTAACAGGAATAGGTGCAAAGTCATTTGACGGTTTGAGAAACCTTAAAACAATAACTATTGCGAGAAGTGTTGAAAAAATAGCATCTAATGCAATGCCAAAAACTGTAAAAATCATAGCCAAGAGAAATTCAGAGGCTAAAAATTTTGCTAAGGCAAACGGTAATCCATTTGAAGAAATGGTTACAGCAAATGTACTCTTTATCGGAAACAGTTATACAGAAGATGCAAGAGAATATATAAGATATGTATTTGACCAGTATAACTATCCTGAAGATTCAGTAAAACTCGGACATCTTTACAGTGGTGGAAAAACAGTTGCTTATTATGCTAACTGTGCAAGACAAGAATCTAATTATTCAACTAAATATGGTAATAGCACCTTAGACACTGAAAGTGAGAGAGCTACTGAGGAGGAAATCGGAGATAATAAACTGTATTACAACAAGAGTGTAGATGACAAGGTCCTTTGGACAGGATATGGCGAAAAGAAGATATTAGATGCAATGTCCGATGAAGATTGGGATATGGTTATTATTCAGGGACACGATGTTGAACAGATGTATGGCAGTACATACAATAAAAACTTCGGTTCAAACCTTACATATCTTACAAACTATATTAAGGATTTAGATCCTACTGTCGAAATAGGATATTACATGACATGGAGAAGAAATTTCGAAACTGTAAATGACAGACTTGCCAAGTACTGGGAAACAATGAGAAATACAGTAGAAAAGAATAAAAATGTTGATTTTATAATTCATGTCGGAACTGCTGTAGAAAATGCAAGAACTACATATTTAGATAAGATTAAATATAATTACACTACTGATAAAATCGGAACTACAAGTGACGGTTATGCAAAGGTAAATCTTATTGACGGTACAAACAATATTGACGGCAAGAATGTTTCGTCATTGTATACAAATGATACAGATGATGGATTACAGAGAGATGGAACACATATGAGTGCTGTCCTTGGACGTTTCCTTGTAGGCTATACAATGGGAGAAAAAATAACAGATTATATGTATAGTGGTGATACAGATGCTAATATTTCAAAAGAGACAAATATTAGTGATATTTATTCACATGATACAAGAATAGGCAAACTCCCAACAGAATATGTAAATATTGTTAAAGATTCCTATAAAGCAGCTAAGACAGATCCATACAAAGTAACTGATTTATCAGCAAAATACGGTGCAGTAAGCCCTGCAACAACAGCTAAAAATGCTATTGATACAAAAGTTGCATCAGAAGAAAATTATGTTGCAAAAATTGTTAAAGGCAAAACAGCAGATGAATATCCGATAGTTATAAAAACAATGGCTGAAAATATTCTTACTGAATTAAAAGCAGCATATACTGAATTAGAGGTAGGAGATGTTACAGTAGATACATCAACAAGCAAAGACACAAGTGACAGAGATGTAACAACATATACAGCTTCAATACCTGTATCATTCGGATATGACACAGTAACAGCAACAGTTACATGGTCTTCTATAAAAATTACAAAGCCTACAATAAATGCTGTTTATGATGTAGAATACTACAAAGAAAATCTTGACGGAACATACGAAAAAGTTGACGCTGACTGCACAAGAAAATCAGCAGAGCTTGGTTCAGAAGTAACAGCAGAAGAAAAAGACTATGACCACTATGTATTAAATAAAGAAAAATCAAAATTAAGCGGTACAGTAATAAAGCCTAAAGTTGAAGGTGAAGGCGAAAACGCAAAAGTTAATATACTTACACTCAAAGTTTACTATGATTTAGATGAACACAATGTAGCATTTGACTTAAAAGACGGTTCAGAAGCTTCTGTACAGACAATAAAACATGGCAAGACAGCAGAAAAACCTGCCGATCCGGGAAGAACAGGTTTCAGATTCCTTGGCTGGTTTGCAGATGAAAACCTTACAACAAAGTTTGATTTCTCACAGGCTATAGAAGAAGATACAACAGTTTATGCAGGCTGGAAGAAGAAATCATCTGACGGCGGAGACCCTTCATACACAGGCGGTTCATCTTCATCAGGCAGCAGTTCTTCATTATCAAGCAAGAACGAAATAACAGCTGATAAGGAAACAGAAAACGGTTCAATCAAGCTTGATAAGGATTCAGCTTCAAAGGGAAGCAAAGTTACAATAACAGTTACTCCTAATGAAGGATATGAAACAGAAAAGGTTACTGTAACAGACAAGAACGGCAAAGAAATTGAAGTAAAAGATAATGGCAATGGCACATATACATTTACTATGCCGTCAACAGGCGTTGATGTAAATGCCGATTTTAAAGAAACAGCAGGCAATGATGCTGAAAAAGAACCTACTGTAATTACAATGCAGATTGGCAGCAAAGACGTATCTGTAAACGAAAAGACAATTACAAACGATGTTGCTCCTGTTATAAGAAACAACAGAACTTTAGTACCAATCAGAGTTATAACAGAAACTCTCGGCGGAACAGTAGATTGGGACGATGCAACAAAGACAGTAACACTTAACATTGACGGAAAAGAAATTAAGATGACAATAGGCGTAATACTTGAAAAATACGGTGTTGCTCCTGCAATCATTAATGACCGTACATATGTACCAATCAGATTTGTAGCTGATGAACTCGGTGCAGAGGTTCAGTGGAACGATGAAACAAAAACAGTTACTGTAACAAAAAAATAAAAACTTGATTTTTCAACACCTGCCAAAAAGGCGGGTGTTGTTTTTTGCAAAAATATATAAGTTTAAAAAATGAATTATATAAAAATTTGTCAAAAAAGGTTGACTGACATATAATAAAAGTAATAAAATTATATTAAATAGCGGTTTTTTTGAAAAAATGAGACTTTCCGAGGGCTTATTTTTTTATGCGGCAGCTTTGATATATAGATAAATAAGCAAATATATTGTAAAGGAACTTTTATATATGATTAAAACAGCAAAAAGAGTTTTATTATTGATTATGGCAGTTATTTCGGCTTTGGCAATGACAGGCTGTTTTGATAAGTCAAGCGGCAAAACAGATGATGAATCAACATATCCCAAAATAGTTGTTGGCAGTGATTTATTCGAACCATATGTTTATCGTGATTCGGAAGGAAAGCCTGTAGGAATTGATGTTGATATAGCGAAAGAGGCTTTTAAACGAATGGGCTATCAGCCTAAATTTAAATTTATTGCATGGGAAAATAAAAAAGATTACCTTGATAAAAAAGAAATAGACTGCCTTTGGGGCTGTTTTAGCATGAATGACAGAGAAAACGAATACCAATGGGCAGGCCCGTATATGTATAGCCGTCAGATGGTTTGTGTACGAAACGGAAGCAAAATTAACAGTATAAGTGATTTAAGCGGAAAAAAGATTGCAGTACAGGAAACGGGAAAGGCTGAGGAATATTTTCTTAACAGCGATGATAAAGAAGTTCCCGATGTAAAAACAGTATATGCTTTTTCAAGTATGGATGAGGTTTGTGCGGCTTTGCGTAAAAACTATGTAGATGCTATAGCTGGACATGAAAGTGCGTTAAAGGCACTTGTGAATACAGCACCGGAAGAATACAGAATAATAGATGAAAGCATTTTTATTTCAAAACTCGGAGTGGCGTTTTCAAATAATTATGATACGGAATTTGTAAAAAAACTCAATGAAACACTATTGGAAATGAAAAATGACGGAACATTGTCTGAAATCATAAAAAAGTATGATTTAGATCCTAAACAGGTACTGGAGGAATAAAAATGGAGAGATTAGACAGGAAGTACAAAAGAATACTCCTGTTTACCCTTTGTATAGTATTACTTATATTGAGTATTGCAGGCACATACTTAATTTTTGCCCAGAGGGGTCTTAAAAATGCAGAAAAAACATTTGAAAAAACAGAAAAATATGCACAGGGTAAGATTATAGCATATGAAAATTATCAAATTAACGACAGAACAAAAAGTCTTATGCGATTGGTGGATAAAACAATAGAAGCATCTCGTAATTTAGCAGTTAAGGAGAAAGGCAGCAGAGAGGCTTTAAGTGATTATATATCAGAACAGAATATTACAGGAATCATAGTTCTTGATGAAAAAATGGATACAGATTTACAGATTGTTTTGCCAAACGAAATTATACCTGTATGGAAAGATATTTTGCAGGAAGAATGTATACAACAGATAATTTCGTCATCAAAGAAGGTTTACATGACAAGAACGGAAACAGATGACGGAAGTTTTGACATAGCAGTTGTACCACGTACAGATAAGAAGGGTGCTGTTATTTCTTATACATTGCAGGATACTGTAAAAGACGGTGTAAATGATATTACTCTGAAGGAAATATTTCAGGATATGCTCTGTTACTATAGCGGACATATTATCATTTCATTGCAAGACAAGGGAATTATTGCTTCAAACGAAGAATGTATGCTTACAATGGAACAGCTGGATAATTTAAGCAGCTGTAAAAAAATAAAAAATGAAACATTTGGAAATACTGTTTATAAC
>CAKQPE010000054.1 GCA_934256695.1 uncultured Eubacteriales bacterium | reverse complement strand
CCGATTGGTTACTATAAGAATAAGCAGGACGAAATATCTCTATCATTCTCTTTTGAAATGATGGAGATATTTTTATTTGCAAATACATAAAACCCAAAAATACCCATGACCACAGTCATGGGTATTTTATTAAAAGTTTAGGTTGAGCCTTTAGGGAACCGCAAAGATATATGCGGCGAGCATAGCTCGTTTTCGCAAAGCGAAAATTCCTGACCATGAAGGCTCATAGGGTATGGGCAACGCCCACAGTCTTTCTAATCTTTATTTTTCAAACAGTTCGCAGACTGTTTTGTAGCTTTCCGGTGTACCTATATCATAGCACTCCTCGGCAAACTTATATGCATATACAGGCTTTCTTGTATAGAGCCATACAACAAAGTTGCCAGGTGCGTCAGGCTTATTACCTTCCGCAATATACTGTCTGAAAAGTTTAACTGTCTCTTTTGTGTACATATATGCCGCATAAACAACATTGTTTGATTTAGGGTTTTCAGGTTTTTCCTCTATGTCAATAACCTTTCCTTCCTGGTCCAAAAGAGCAATGCCGAACTGTTTAAGCATTTCCTTGTTGTTAAACTCCTTAACGCATACACAGTCACTTTTCTTTTCTCTGAAGAAATTATAATAATCCTCAAGGCTGTATGTAAAGAAATTATCGCCTGCAATTATCATAACATCATCATCAATTTTCTTTTGTTCTATTGTATAGAGTATATCACCTATGGCACCACGTCTTGTTTCTTCTGTTGTTGTGCCGTCATCAAGTACATATATAGGCTTTTTGCACTTGTGCTCAGATGCCCATTTTTCAAAATCATCTGCAAACTTATGGTTTGTAACAACGTATATTTCGTCAACGTCACTTATCTTTTCAATCTGGTCTATTATATAATCTGCAATAGCCTTACCGTTAATAGGTAAAAGTGCTTTAGGTGTATTAAGCGTAAGCGGATAAAGCCTTGTGGCATATCCTGCTACAAGCAGTATAGCTTTCATTTGTTTCCCTCTCTTTTTGTTACTGTCCGAAATATGCTCTCTTTATATTTTCAAGATTATCCGGCAGTTTTGAATTGAATTCTTTTCCTTTAAGATACGAAATGTATCCTTCATCTTCATTAAACACAAGACGGCAGGCATACAAAAACTGATTGTTAAGTCCGTATTTTTCACGTATACGCTTATTTACGCGTTCATCACCGTATTTTCTGTCGCCTACAACGGAATATCCCATTGATTTAAGGTGTGCTCTTATCTGGTGTGACTTTCCTGTTATAAGCTCAACCTCCAGAAGCGAAAACCCATCTTTTACTTCCAATGGTTTTACCTTTGTAAATATCTTACTTGCTCCCGGCGTTTCTTTTTTAAGCACCTTAACCTGATTTGTTTTTTCATCTTTTACATGGTAGCCAAAAAACTCGTGGTTTTCGTGCATTTCGCCTCTTACCATGGTTATATAAAATTTCTGTATTTTCTTTTCGGCTATGGCTTTGTTTACAGCCTGTACAGACTGAAGATTTTTACCGGCTATTACCATTCCGCCTGTATTTCTGTCCAGTCTGTTGCAAACAGCAGGTGTAAATGCCGCTTCTTTATTCGGCACATACTCACCTTTTTCGTTAAGATAAAAAAGTATCTGGTCTATAAGTGTATCCCTATCTTTAGCACTTTCGGGATGAGTCAAAAGACCTGCCGGCTTAGTAACTATAAGTATATTTTCATCTTCATATACTATGCCGAAATGTCTTTCTGCCTTATGGACAGTCTTTTCCTCCATAAACGAATCCATTGTGTCCTCCGCAAGGTACATACTGAGCATATCTCCGTCTGATATAATCTCGTTTCCCTGTGCTTTGGCACCGTTAAGCTTAATTCGTTTTTTCCTCAGCATTTTATAGACAAAAGACTTAGGTGCTTTATTAAAATATTTAAAAAGAAATTTATCCAGTCTCTGGTTTTCTTCTTTTTGTGTTATTTTTATTTCCTTCATGTTTTAACCTCGTGAAAATCAGTTATGAATCCAGCTAAGGTATGCATTAATGAAGTTATCAATATTTCCGTCCATAACAGACTGAACATTGCCTGTCTCCTCGCCTGTACGGTTATCTTTAACAAGTGTGTAAGGCATGAAAACATAGCTTCGTATCTGGCTGCCCCAGCCGATTTCCTGCTGAACACCTCTGATTTCGGCAAGCTTTTTCATCTGCTCCTCTATTTTAAGTTCAAGAAGCTTTGCTTTAAGCATTTTCATAGCAGTATCTTTGTTGCTGTGCTGACTTCTTTCGTTCTGACACTGAACAACTATACCTGTAGGATAGTGCGTAATACGTATAGCAGATGATGTTTTATTGATATGCTGACCGCCGGCACCGCTTGAGCGATATGTGTCAACTCGTATATCATCAGGCTTTACTTCTATTGTTACATCATCATCTATTTCAGGCATAACATCACATGATGCAAAAGAAGTGTGTCTTCTTCCGGCAGAATCGAAAGGTGATACACGAACAAGTCTGTGTACGCCTTTTTCGCTTTTAAGATAACCGTAAGCGTTTTCGCCTGTTACCTGGAATGTTACGGATTTAATTCCGGCTTCATCGCCTTCAAGATAATCCAGTGTTTCAACCTCAAAGCCTTTTTTCTCCGCCCATCTGGTATACATTCTGAAAAGCATACTAACCCAGTCACATGCTTCCGTTCCGCCCTCGCCTGCATGAAGTGTAACGATTGCGTTTTCTTTGTCATACTCTCCGTCAAGGAGTGTACCTATTTTGAGTTCATCGTATTTTGCAATAAACTCATCTCTTAATTCTTTGACCTCGGCTACTATTTCCTCGTCTTCTTCTTCATTTCCCATTTCTATGAGAGTATAAATATCCTCGTATTTTGTAACAAGTCCTTCATAGCCTTCTATTTTCGCTTTAAGTGCCGCTGTCTGTTTGAGTACTTTTTTACTCTTTTCCATATTATTCCAAAAATCAGGGTCAGCCGCTACTTCCTCAAGTTCTCTTACTTTTTCCTTTGAGTTAGCGATGTCAAAGTAAATTCCCCATTTCCTCTAATTTTTCGTTATAGCCTGAAAGCTCATTACTTATCTGATCAAGCTCAAACATTTTTTTCAACTCCTTTAAAATACAAAAGACAATATTTACCAACCGAATTTGTTTCGGCAATTAAAAACATATTTAATTCTGCCCTCTTTTCCTTAACCGATACGGAAAAAAGGGCAATGAATATATTATTATAAAAATTTATGCTAAGGTCAATACCTTTTTTGTTTTATTCATCTTTTCCACAGCAGTTTTTATATTTCTTTCCGCTGCCGCAAGGGCAAGGATCGTTTCTGCCAACTTTAGGCTCTGAATTTTTAATAGGTTCTTTTGCTACGGAATCGTCTTTGTTTGTAAACATCTGGCGTTCTTCTTCTTTAATTTCGATAGGCTTCTGAACAACTCTTACGTGCATAAGGGCTCTTACTGTTTCTATCTGGATATTAAGGTTAAGTTCCTCAAACATATCAAAGCTTGTGTACTTATATTCGATAAGAGGGTCTTTCTGACCGATTGAGTGAAGACCGATGCCCTGTTTCATCTGGTCCATATCATCTATATGATCCATCCATTTCTGGTCGATAACACGAAGCATAACATATCTTTCAAGGTCACGCATACGGTTTTCTTCGCCTTCTTCTTCAACGGCGTTGATTTCTTCCTCTTTGGCTGCGTAAAGTGCCTTTGCTTTTTCAAATATATTTTCTGCAAGCTTTTCTTTTGTTATTGTTTTTATCTCCTCATCGGAAATTGTTATAGGGCCTACAGGTATTATAGGCAGAAGATATTCGTTAAGAGTCTTTAAATCCCAGTCCTCAGGAAGCTTTTCCTGTGCAAAGCTTTTTTCAATAGCATAATCAATGATAGTTTTCATCATGTTTATAATGCTGTCACGAAGGTCTTCGCCGTAAAGGACTCTCTTTCTTTCGGCATAGATTGTTTCTCTCTGCTCATTCATAACCTGGTCGTATTCAAGAAGGTGCTTACGTGTTGCAAAGTTATTGCCTTCAACCTTCTTCTGTGCATTTTCAATAGCCTTTCCGAGCATTTTGTTTTCGATAGGGTCATCTTCTTCAAGACCGAGAGTATCGACTATCTTCATTGTTCTGTCTCCGCCGAAAAGTCTCATAAGGTCATCTTCAAGAGAAATATAAAATCTTGATTCACCAGGGTCTCCCTGTCGTCCGGCACGGCCTCTTAACTGGTTGTCGATACGTCTTGACTCGTGTCTTTCGGTACCTATTATTTTAAGACCGCCGATTTCCTTTACACCTTCGCCAAGCTTAATGTCAGTACCACGGCCTGCCATGTTTGTTGCTATTGTTACGGCACCCATCTGACCTGCAAGAGCTACTATTTCGGCTTCTTTTTCGTGATATTTTGCATTAAGCACCTGATGAGGTATTCCTCTCTTTTTAAGGAGAGAGCTTAATTCTTCTGATTTTTCTATTGATATTGTACCTACAAGAACAGGCTGTCCCTTTGCGTGTGCTGCTTCAACATCGTTTGCAACTGCTTTGAATTTGGCTCTTTCTGTTTTGTAAACAATATCGTTAAGGTCTTTTCTTATAACAGGACGGTTTGTAGGTATCTGAACAACGTCCATGTTATAGATATTTCTGAATTCCTGTTCCTCTGTCTGTGCGGTACCTGTCATACCTGCTTTTTTCTCATATTTATTGAAGAAGTTCTGGAAAGTAATTGTTGCAAGAGTCTTGCTTTCTTTGTTTACCTTTACACCTTCCTTGGCTTCTATTGCCTGATGAAGACCGTCGGAATATCTTCTGCCCGGCATAATACGGCCTGTAAATTCGTCTACGATAAGAATTTCGCCGTCTTTTTCAACATAATCCTTGTCTTTAGCCATCTGGTAGTTTGCTTTAAGGGCATTGTTTATATGATGAAGAATGTTCATATTTTCAGGATCTGTAAGTGTTTCTATTCTGAAGAATTTCTCTGCCTTTGTAACACCGTCCTGAGTAAGGTTTACGGTTTTCATCTTTTCATCTACAACAAAATCGCCTTCCTCAATAAGATCCTCTTTAACCATAGGGTTAAGAGCATCTTCTTCGTTTACGATACGGCCCTTTGTAAGTGTTTTTACAAAACGGTCTGCTATTTCGTATAACTGTGTGCTGGCATCTCCGCTGCCGGAAATAATAAGAGGTGTTCTTGCCTCGTCTATAAGTACGGAGTCAACCTCATCTATAAGTGCAAACACAAGGCCTCTCTGAACCATATGTTCTTTCTTAACAACCATGTTGTCTCTAAGATAATCGAAACCAAACTCGTTGTTTGTACCGTATGTTATATCACAGTTGTAGTTCATATGTCTTTCAAGGTTATTCATGTTGTTAAGTATAACACCTACTGACAAACCGAGAAATCTGTGTACCTGACCCATCCAGTCGGAGTCACGTTTTGCAAGGTAATCGTTTACAGTTACTACATGGACACCTCTGCCTGTAAGTGCATTAAGGTAAGAAGGAAGTGTAGCAACAAGGGTTTTACCTTCACCTGTTTTCATCTCGGCTATACGACCCTGATGAAGAACGATACCACCGATAAGCTGAACACGGAAATGTCTGTAGCCGAGAGTTCTGTAAGCAGCCTCTCTTACTGTTGCGAATGCTTCCGGAAGAATATCGTCAAGGCTTTCGCCGTTTTTATATCTTTCCTTAAATTCATCTGTCTTTGCTCTTAATGCTTCGTCCGAAAGAGCGGCATACTCATCTTCGTAGGACATAATCTTATCCACTATAGGAGTAATCTTTTTAATCTCTTTCTCGCTGTAATTACCAAAAATTTTTTCTAACAAACCCATTTAAATGTCACCTCAAGATTTATATATTAAATGCAGCAAATTTTAAACACACTAATCCATTATCAATATAGTTTATCAGATTACAAGGTAAGCCGCAATAAAATTTAAAAAACTTAATATAAAAATCATATATTTAACACAGGTTTTTCATTTTATCAACCCAAAATTATCAAAAAAGACAAGACCTTGGTGGTTCACCCCAAACCCTGACAAACTTTTGAAAAAGTTGGATCAAAACTTTTAACATAAAACCACTCCAAAATAATTTTGGAGTGGTTTTAATAAAGTTTAGGTCAAGCCTTTAGGGAACCGCAAAGATAAATGCGGCGGTCGAAGGCCGTTTTCGCAAAGCGAAAATTCCTGACCAAGAAGGCTTGCAGAGTGTGAGACAGAGTCTCACGGCCTTCATATTCTTAATCCTTTCTTACATTATTATTGTCTTTTTTTGTATTGTTGTCGTAGTATCCCTGAAAACCGCTGTCATCGCCGTATTTTGTGCCGCTTACTCCCAAATCATCATATATACTGCCGTATCCGCCGTTATAGTAGCCTATGCCTGTACGATTGGAGTAATACCCGTCATAATTGTCACTGTAATACCCCGTTGCAGTACCGTTGGTGTTAAGGCCGTTGTCCCAGCCTCTTTTGCTGTAGTAGCCGTTATTTTCCATTCCGTTTTCCAGTTTGTCCACACCGTTTTTTATATCTCTGCCTGCTCCGTCAATGGCACGGGATATATTGTTTTCCGTATTTTCAGCCGAACACCCCGTAAAAGAAATACCTATTGCAGATATAAAAAATATCAAAACTGCTTTTTTCATATTCAAAACTACCTCCCTTAAAAAAATAAAAATATTGTCCCGCATTAATATTTTTTGTAAAATATATAAGTATATACTGTAATTTAAATGGTTCTTATAGAAATAAATTCTAAATAAAAATTTACGGAGGCTTTTAAAATGGAAATTTCAAGAAAAAGCGGTATACTTCTCCACCCTACATCACTTCCGTCAAAATACGGTATAGGCGACATGGGCAAAGCCGCTTATGATTTTATAGATTTTTTGGAAAAATCCGGTCAGAAAATATGGCAGGTTCTTCCTCTCGGTCCCACAGGCTTTAAAGATTCACCTTATCAAAGCTTTTCCGCCTTTGCGGGAAATTATTATCTTATCAGTCCCGACCTTCTTTTAAAAGACAGGCTTTTAGATAAAAAAGACTTGGAAAACATTCCCGAATTTTCCGATACGGAAGTTGAATATGACAAAGTAATAGATTTCAAAATAAATTTATTTAAAAAAGCCTATATTAATTTTGCCGAAAAAGAAGAAACAAATACCGAGTTTTTAAATTTCAAAAAAGAAAACGATTTCTGGCTTGAAAACTGCTGTCTTTTTGCGGCAATAAAGGATTTTTATATAGAAAAAAGGAAAAACGAGTTTGAATCGGAAGGCTTAAAAGAGTTTTGCGACTTTACAAAAGATATTCTCTCGCCGTCTGTGCAGAAAGATTACTATTACGGCGGTGTATGGGCATCATGGAGCGAAGAACTGAAAAACCGTGAACCTTCCGCAATTAAAGAATACAAAACAAAATTAAAAGATCAAATAAACTTTTATATGTTTCTCCAGTTTGAATTTTTCAAGCAGTGGTCTGAGTTAAAAGCATATGCAAAAGAAAAGGATATAGAAATAATAGGTGATATACCTATTTTTGCCGCATGGGACAGTGCCGATGTATGGGAGAACAAAGAGCTTTTTTATCTTAACGAAAAAGGGTTTCCGAAAGAATGTGCCGGTGTTCCGCCGGATTATTTCAGTCCAAAGGGACAGCTTTGGGGCAACCCTCTTTATACTTGGAAAAATCACAAATCACAGGGATACAAATGGTGGATAAACCGTATTAAAAACTGCCTTAAACTGGCAGACACCATAAGAATAGATCATTTCCGTGGGTTTGAAAAATATTATGCCATACCTATAAACAGCAAAGACGCAACTGTGGGAAAATGGAAAAAAGGCCCCGGAATAGATTTCTTTAACGCAGTAAAAAAAGAGCTTGGCATATGTCCGTTCATTGCCGAGGACTTAGGCATAATAACGGAAGAAGTAACTGCCTTACGTTTAAAAGCAGGACTTCCGGGAATGAAGATACTTCAATTTGCATTTGATGACAGTCCAAACAACAGCTATCTGCCACACAACTACGAGAAAAACTGCGTTGTATATACAGGCACTCACGACAATGACACATCAAGAGGCTGGTACGAAAATGCCACTGAGTTTGAAAAGGATTATTTAAGGCGATACATGAACACTGACGGAAACAGTCCGTCATGGGATTTAATTCGTCTTGCCATATCATCAAGTGCAGATACTGCCGTATTCCCTTTGCAGGACATACTTTCACTTTCAAGCGAAGGAAGAATGAACACACCGGGAACAGACAGCGGAAACTGGACATGGCGGTTTAAATCCGATGACTTAAAAGACGAATACTGCCAAAGTCTGAAATACCTCAACAAAATATTTAAAAGGAATATGTAAGACCTTGGGGCTTTGCCCCAACGCCCCACAATTTTTTGAAAAAAATTGAGTAAAACTTTTATCAAAATGCAATTACATTGCATTTTTTGGAGAAAAAATGAATTTATTTAATAAAAAGTTTGATTTTTTCAAAAATTCAATCGAATAAAGTTCTCCTTGTCGGGGGTAAAGGGGTCTTGACCCCTTTCCGTCGCCCCGCGCCTCGGAAGAGCGGAACTTTTGGTTCTTTTGGTTACAAAAGAACATTCACCCAAAGTTAAACTTTGAAAAATTATAATTTAAATCGTTTTATTTCAAATTTATATAAAACAAAACTCCCCTCATCCGTTTCGCTTCGCTCAACACCTTCTCCACTGGGGAGAAGGCAAACCCTTCCGTCACAGCTTTGCTGTGCCACCTTCCCTTTCAGGGACGGCTTTAAAACCACAAATTTTAATTTATGCTAAAAAAGAACAAGCTTAAATAAAGCTTGTTCTTTTTTTCTTTTCATTTTTCATAAGTTCTTTTTCTTTATATTTCTCTATAAGCAAATCCAAATTATATTTATCTATAAGATCTTCAACTGCCTCGTCCATAAGTCGGCTTATATTTATTCTTGTTAATGCAGATAATTTACGTAAATTATTAGCTGTCTCATTTTCGACCGTAACTGTAAATTTAACTCTCATACTCCAATCACCTTATTAATTCATAAACATATGGTTATATACGACACTAATTGATTATTTTAAAGCAATCATATATAATTTTATACATGGCAATGTAAAGAAATATACGGCACTATACGTGAGGTGGTGTATATAAATGAGCGATAAGGTGAATATTACTGTAGAACTTCACGGTGATATTATTATAAAAACCGATAAAGAAAAAATTAACGAAAATACTCCTGAAATAAAGTCTTGTATATTTTGCAAAAGCGTTATAAATCTTGTATGTAAAAAAGGAATGTATATTTGTACAGATTGTATCGAGTCATTAAAAAACGCAAAAGCAGGAGATTATTTCTATTAAAACAAAAAAGTATTAACAATTTTATTTGCTAATACTAAAAAACAATATTTCTTGATTTTACTTATATCCTGTGTTAAAATATAAGCAAGAAGGAAACCGTTTAAAGCGGTTAGCCTATAAATAGTTATTCAAAAAATAACCGTCAGCTCTTGCCGTGAGGACGGTTATTTTTTTGACTTAAAGTAAGTCATCACTGCAAAGACCAGCGTTACAAAAGAGATTATCAGTGATAATGTTTCGTAGGTAGTCATCATCAGCGGCACCTCCTTTCACAGGAAGTGCTAACCGCCTTCGGTTTTCGTCCTTCTTGCCTTATTTATATATTACTTATTATATATATTTTTGTCAATATGTGTAAAAAGCCGTCTGTTTCAAGACGGCTTTAATTTATATTATTTTGCTATTATTTCTTCTTTTCTTTTTAATATTTCACCCGAAAGAAGTTCCTTCTGAACATTTTCAAAACCGATACGGTTTATTGTATCGGAAAATCTTTCTCCCGCAATTCCGTTTTCTTTGAAGAAAAGTATGCATTTTTCTATTGTTTTAAGTGCTTCTTCCTCTGTTTCAAATATTTTGTCAAGAGGCTTACCATAGGCAATCTTTTTGCCCCATCTTCCGCCTATACATACTTTGTATCCCGTCTTTCCCGAAGGAACAGCACCGAAAGGACATTTGCCTATACATCTTCCGCAATGATTGCATATTGAATCATCTCTTAACATTTTTCCGTCAACTACCTTAGGCACATCTATAGGACAAGCCTTTTCTATCTGACAAACCTTACAGCCACGGCAAAGCTCATTATCAAAGTCCGGTATTCTCTGACCTATTATTCCCACATCATTAAGACTTGGTTTAACACAGTTGTTAGGGCAGCCGCCTGTTGCTATTTTAAACTTATGAGGAAGTTTTACATTATGGTATCCCTTATAAAAAAGCTCATGCACCTTTGCGGAAAGACTGTATACATCTATAAGTCCATATTGGCAAGTAGTACCCTTGCAAGAAACAACCGGTCTTACTTTCGGGCCTGTACCGCCTGTTTCCAAACCGCCTTCTTCAAGATATTTTATCAAAGGCTCTATATTTTCATAAGGAACACCTATAATCTCCATAGAAAGTCTGCCTGTAAGGGCAATTTCGCCCGAACCGTATATTTTAGATGCCTGTGCCACTCTGTCGGCTTTTTCCCATGTTATTTTTCCGTTGCCTGTAACTACACGGCAGTTGAAGTTATTTGTTCCTTTATTAATAAGAAATCCAAGGCCTTTAACCCTTGCTATTTCTTCTTTTGCTACAGTTGTTCCTGTTTTATTAGACTCCATCGTTTTCCTCCGATCTGTATTTTTAAATATACTGCAATAAGAATAAGTATATCATAAATATTTATTTTTAAATATACTGTTATTTTAATAAATCGCCTGTTTTTAAATATACATATGGTTTACAAATGCTTGTTTTTGATATATATTTATTAATAGACAAAAATAATATATATTAATTCAAAATAATAATTATAAGCACAGCGTACTTACGGGAGGATAACTAATGAAAGTATCGGAAAGACTTTTTGACGAAGTAAAAGAAATTTGGGATTCATACAACACTCATCCTTTTGTTAAGGGCATTGCAGACGGTTCACTGCCTGTTGAAAAATTCAGATTTTACATGATTCAGGATCACCTTTATCTTATGGAATATGCCAAACTTTTTGCTCTCGGCATAATAAAAAGTCACACGGAAAGTGACCTTCGTATGTTTGCCTCTTTAGTTACGGCTACTATAGATACAGAAAATGCCGTTCATCAGGAATATTTAAAAACTCTGGGCATTACAAGAGAAATGATTGATGAATCAAAGCTGAGTTTTGTAAACGAATCTTATACAAACTATATGCTTTCCGTAGGTTTTAAAGACGGTCTTGCGGAAATAGCAACGGCAGTTCTTTCCTGCTCATGGAGCTACAAATACATAGGTGAATATGTAAAGGCACACGGAAACCTTAAAAACAACCCATATATTGATTGGATAAATGAATATTCATCAAAAGAATATAGCGATGCCAATGACGAAATAATAAATTTCATAGACCGTATAACAAAAGATTTTTCAGAGACACAAATTGAATATCTTTGCGAAATAATGTTAAACTGCAGCAGATACGAAGCTCTTTTCTGGGATATGGCATTTAACCTCGAATATTAAAAATCATATTGTTTAAATTAACCGCAGTGCAAAAATATTTTTATTCACTGCGGTTTTTTTCAACATTTATACAAAAGAACTATTAAATTCATTTATTTTCTGCATGAAAATAAAAATTTTTAATAAAATCAATAAAAAAAATTGCATTTATTTTTCATACTCCATTGACAATTAACTTCTATGATATATAATAATTACATAAGATATATTAATTTATTGTAGCTGTATAAATACTATAGGTATTGTCCCAATAAAGGGGGAGGTTTTAGCTATGAAAAAAATTTTATTGCCTATTGATGGTTCCGATCGTTGTATGAAATCCGTAGATTTAGTGAGAACTCTTTACGACCCAAAAGAAGTTGAAATTGCTATTGTTACAGTAAAAGAGGATTATGAATCTTTTATCCGTACAGAATTTGAGCCGAAAAAGGTTACGGAAGAAAATATGCCTTTGCTTGATAAAGTTGAAAAACAGCTGGAAGGCTATAAAGTATTTGACAAAGCTGTACTTGTAGGAAAATCCGCCGGTGAAGAAATTCTTGATTATGCAAATCTTAACAAAATTCATGCTATAATTATGACAAAATCTTCAAAAGCAGGTCACCAGACAATACTTGGTTCTGTTACAGCTCATGTTGTTAAAAACGCTCGCTGTATAGTTATCATTACTCCTGAAAGATAAGATACATAAAAATCTTAAATAAAAAAATTATATCAAAACCCCCGATACTTTTGTATCGGGGGTTTTTTACGATATTTTGTTATTTTCTTTAAATAATATAAATTTATCGAAGACCTTGGGGTTTCACCCCAAACCCTGAAAATTTTTTGAAAAAAATTTAGTAAAACTTTTATCAAAACGCAATTA
>CAKQPE010000053.1 GCA_934256695.1 uncultured Eubacteriales bacterium | reverse complement strand
CACGAACATGGTGGAAACATATATAAAAGAAAATGCCTTTATGATTTTTCGGCAAACATAAATCCTCTGGGAATGAGCGAAAAAGTAAAAAAGGCTTATATGAATGCTTTTTCGATGTGCGAAAATTATCCCGACCCAGAATGTACGGAGCTTAGAAAACTGTTGAGCAAAAAGGAAAATATTGATTTTGACAGTATAATATGCTCTAACGGTGCGGCAGAGCTTATATTTGCCATATGCTTTTATTTAAAGCCGAAAAAGGCACTTCTTCCCGCACCATGCTTTGCGGAATACGAACAGGCACTTTTGTCATCTGGGTGTGAGGTTGAAAAATATGTTCTGAAAGAAGAAAAAGAATTTATTTTTGATGAAGGTTTTATTGAAAGCATAACTAATGATACGGATATTGTTTTTTTTACAAATCCAAATAATCCTACGGGGATTGCAATGGCAAAAAGCTATGTAAAAAAGATTATCGACAGATGTGTTAAGACGAATACATATCTTGTTCTTGACGAATGTTTTGTTGATTTTATAAGAAACGGCAGTGAATTTTCGGCAAAAGAATATATAAATGAAGGAAATATAGTTATATTAAAGGCATTTACCAAGTTTTATTCAATGCCGGGGTTAAGACTGGGTTACGGACTGTTTTCTTCAAAAGAATTTGCGGAAAATGTACGTGGTTTCTTGCAGACATGGAATGTATCAACCCCTGCACAGGAGGCGGGAAAAGCCGCACTGAAAGAAGATATTGAAGAAGAAACTTTAAATTATATAGAAAAAGAAAAAAATTATCTTATTGAAAATATGACTTCTCTCTGTAAAAAAATATACGGAAAAAGTGCAAACTTTATATTTTTTAAGGAAAGCAAAAACTTCGGAGAGGAAATGTTCAAAAGAGGGATTATGGTAAGAAGCTGTAAAAATTATTATTCACTTGACGAGAGTTTCTACAGAATAGCCGTAAGGACACATGAAGAAAACGAAAAGCTCATTGAAGCATGGAAGGATATAAAAAGGAGTTTGTAATATGGCACATTGCATAATGATTCAGGGAACAATGTCAAATGCAGGTAAAAGTTTTATAGCGGCGGCATTATGCCGTGCTTTTGTCCAAGACGGATATAAAGTTGCTCCTTTTAAATCCCAGAATATGGCACTTAATTCGTTTATAACAAAGGACGGGTTTGAAATAGGCAGGGCACAGGCAATGCAGGCAGAAGCGGCGTGTATTGAACCGTCAAAATATATGAATCCCATTCTCCTAAAACCTACAACAGACGTAGGCTCACAGGTAATTGTAAACGGAAAAGCCATAGGCAATATGCCTGCAAGGGAATATTTTAAATATAAAAAGAAACTTATACCAGATATTATGAATGCCTACAACGAACTTTCAAAACAGGTGGACATAATAGTAATAGAGGGTGCAGGCTCTCCAGCGGAAATTAATCTTAAAAGTGATGATATCGTAAATATGGGACTGGCAAAAATGCTTAACGCACCTGTACTTCTTACGGGAGATATTGACAGAGGAGGAGTTTTTGCCCAGCTTTACGGTACGGTAATGCTCCTTGAAAAAGAAGAACGTGACTTGATAAATGGTATTATAATAAATAAATTCCGAGGAGACAAAAGCATACTTGAGCCGGGATTTAAGATGCTTGAGGATAGGTGTAATGTTCCCGTAATAGGTGCTTTGCCTTATATAAATGTTGATATTGATGACGAGGACAGCCTTTCAGAAAGATTGGAAGAAAAGGAAACAAAGGGACTTATAGACATAGCCGTAATAAGACTGCCTAAGATTTCAAACTTTACGGACTTAAATTCATTGAACAGAATAGACGGAATTTCCGTAAGGTATGTTCAAAACAGAAATGAAATAAAAGAGCCTGATTTAATAGTTATACCGGGAAGCAAAAATACCATAAAAGATATGATTTGGCTTAGGGAAAGCGGAATAGAAAGCCAGATTAAAAAACTTTCAGCCAAAGGTGTTGCCGTAATGGGAATATGCGGCGGATACCAGATGTTAGGTATAAAAATAAGCGACCCATATAATACGGAAGGCGGAGGGGAAATATCCGCAATGGGACTGCTTGATATTGATACGGTGTTTGAGCCTGAGAAAAGCCAAACACAGACAGAAGGAATATTTGAAAAGACGGAAGGCAATTTCTCGTTCTTATCTGATCTTAAAGCAGACGGATACGAAATTCATATGGGAAGAACTGTTATTGACGAAAGCAACGGAACAAAGAGCCTAAATATAAAAACAGAGAGTGAAACAAAAGCCATAGGTGCATACAAAAACAATATTCTCGGAAGTTATCTTCACGGATTTTTTGACAGTGACGAAATTTCTTCTGCCGTAAGCAATATGCTGTTTTCCCAAAAAGGCTTGCAGGCGAACAAAGCGTCAATTCCCTGGAAGGAATACAAGAATATGCAGTATGACAAAATGGCTCAGAATTTAAGAGAAAACATAGATATGAACTATATTTATAGAATAATGGGGCTGATTTAATGGGACTTGTTCATATTTACTGCGGTGACGGGAAAGGAAAGACAACGGCGGCAATAGGGCTTTCGATACGTGCGGCAGGCAGTGGGAAAAACGTGATTTTCTGTCAGTTTATGAAGGGCAGAGATACATCTGAAATAAAAATTCTCAAAGATATAAAAAACATATGTGTTTTGAGACATAATGAGGATTTCGGCTTTTATTCGTCAATGAGTGACGAAACAAAACAAAAGGCGAAAAATGCTTATACATCTCTTTTGGAAAGTGCGTTGAAAAAAGCAAAAGAATTAAAAAATTGTCTGCTTGTCCTTGATGAAATAACGTATATATTCAATTACGGTTTCTGTGATATTGATAAATTTCTGGAATTTCTTAACAATATTCCACAAAATACCGAGGTTGTTATGACAGGCAGAAATCCAGATAAATGTCTTATTGAAAGAGCCGACTATGTTTCTGAAATAAAGAAAATAAAGCACCCATTTGACAGGGGAATATATGCAAGGGAGGGAATTGAATATTGAATATTGAATTTGACACAATGAAGCCTATGGAAATAGAAAAAAGAAGCTTTGAAATAATAGAAAGCGAACTTAAATTCCCTATAGACGAAAAAATAAAGCCTGTTGTAAAGAGAGTAATTCATACAACAGCGGATTTTTCATATGCGGAAACTCTCTGCTTTTCCGAAAATGCCGTTGATGATTTTATAAGAGAAATTAAAAACGGAACAGGAATAATAACCGATACAAATATGGCAAAGGCAGGAATAAACAAAAAAGCCTGTGAAAAATTCGGTATAAATGTTGAATGTTTCATGTCTAACAAAGACGTTGCCGAAAAAGCAAAAAAAGACGGTACAACAAGAGCAGTGGCAAGCATAGATAAAGCCTGCGAAAGAAAGGAAAGATATATTTTTGTTGTGGGAAATGCACCTACGGCGTTAATAAGACTTTATGAGCTTATGGAGGAAGAAAAAATAAAGCCTGCGGCAATAGTGGGTGTTCCGGTGGGGTTTGTAAATGTTGTAGAAGCAAAAGAGCTTATAATAAGTCTTAAAGATGTTCCTTTTATTGTGGCAAGAGGAAGAAAAGGCGGTTCAAATGTTGCCGCATCAATAATAAATGCGTTAATGTATATGGCAGGAGGAAGGGAATAATAATGCATAAATTTTGAATAATATACACAACATTTTATTTATTGGGCTTAAATACGGAAGAAAGCACAAATGCTTGTTAAAGAATTATATGCAGATTTAATATATAATAAGGCTTTTTATGTATAATTATAATTAAAAATCCATTAATAATTTTAATTGTTATAATTATTGCTTGTAATACATTAAAAATTAACGTATAATTAAAAGGAATATTTAATATTAGGGGAGGTACTAAATAATGAAAAAAAGCTTTTCTGTTTTACTTGCCGGAATCATGGTTGTATCTATGGTAATTGCAGGATGCGGTTCTTCAGCATCTTCATCAGCTTCCGGTTCAGCAACTGAAGGCGGTGCAAGCGGAGCAACAATAAGACTTGCTACAGGCGGCACATCAGGTACATACTATGCTTACGGCGGTGTTATCGGTCAGGTTATCGGTGAAGCTACAGGTGCTAAGTTCGATGTTCAGTCAACAGGTGCTTCAAAGGCTAATATCGGTCTTGTTGCAGACGGCGAAGTTGACATGGCCATTGTTCAGAATGACGTTATGGATTATGCTTATAACGGAACAGACCTTTTTGACGGAGATAAGACAGACAATTTCTCATCAATGGCTGCCTGCTATGCGGAAGTTTGCCAGATTATAGCAAACCCTGCTTCAGGAATAGAAACAGTTGCAGACCTTAAAGGCAAAAGGGTTTCTGTAGGCGATGCGGGAAGCGGTGTTGAATTTAATGCAAAACAGATTCTTGCGGCTTACGGCATAAGCTTTGATGATATTGATAAGCAGAATCTTTCATTTGGCGATTCAGCAAATGCAATGAAAGATAATAAAATCGATGCTTTCTTCTTAACAGCAGGAGCACCTACAACAGCCGTTATGGAACTTGCAAGCACAAACAAAATCAAAGTTCTTAATATCGACGGTGCAGAGGCTGAACAGCTTATAGCTGATTATCCTTTCTATACAACATATACTATTTCTAAAGATACATATAAGGGAATGGAAGAAGATGCAACAACAGTAGCGGTTAAGGCTACATTAATCGTAAGCAACGACCTTTCCGAAGATACTGTATATGACCTTACAAAAGCACTTTTTGAAAACAAGGAAGAAATTGCCGCAGGCCATGTAAAAGGCAACGAACTTGACCCTCAGTATGCAGTTGACGGTGTATCGGTTCCTTTCCATCCGGGTGCAGAAAAGTATTTCAAAGAAGTAGGAGTTATGGAATAATTCTGCTTTGGGAAAGTCAAATCTTAAAGTAGCAATATTAGCCGCAGCGGCTGTTGCCATTGCGGCTTTGCTTGTTTTTGTGCTGTTTATACCCGGACAGACGGCACTTGTATTAAAAAATGAAGATACAGGAAAAGTTTACGCCTGCTTTAAAGCGGACGAAGACACAGAGTTTTCTGTGGGATTTATACATTCTGTTAATAAAAGTGAAGTAAGAGAATATTATTCTGTCAGCAATTATATGATTTATTTGGAAAAGTGCTTATATTCCGATTTCGGTGCAGGTGTTGCAACCGAGATAGAGAACGGACAGGAGCTTTCGTATACAGAGGACGGAAGGATGCTTATAAGCAATATCCACAGGCCTATTGAAGGATTATCTTATATAGTCGGTACAGTTTCAGACCACATACTCTATATTGATGGAAAAGAAATAAGTTTGAGAACGCTTTGCGGAAGAAACAGTCCTGTGGAGTTTAATGTAACTAAAGTTAGCAGATTTTTTATTTGGAGGAATGCTTATGAGTAATTATTCAGATAAAAACATTAAGGAAGAAGTAAAAGAAGAAATGAAAGAAACAAAAGAAGTTAAAAAAGTCAGACATATGTCGGCTGACGAGATTTTTACAGAAGAAGCCGCTCAGATAGATGCAGTTTTAAAGGAATTTGATAAGGAATCAAATACAAGACTTTTTGATGGTGTACCGAGAAGTATTATTAAATATATGCTTGTTGCATTTTCGTTATATGCTCTGTGGATGAACGTATTCAGTACGCTTCCGGAACAGGTAAGACGTGCATCATTTATAGGAATAGTTGTATTTTTGGCATTTATACTTTATCCTGCCAGAAAAAAAGGTGCGGCAAAAGTAAACTACATACCGTGGTATGATATAATTTTAGGCTTAATAGGCGGAGGATGCTTTTTCTACTTTGTGTTAAATTTCCAGGCATTGGTAGACAAAGCCGGAAGAATAACTCCTGTAGATATGGCTGTAGGTATTGTAGGTATACTTATACTTTTTGAGATATGCCGAAGGGTAGTAGGTGTACCTATATTGGTAGTAGTAGCCTGCTTTATAATATATGCATTCTATGCAGGATTTTCATTAAAGAGAATAACGGCACATCTTTTTTATACAACAGAAGGTGTTATTGGTACACCGCTTGGAGTATGCTCAACATTTATAGTTCTGTTCATACTTTTCGGTGCATTTCTGGATAAGACAGGTGTAGGTCGATTCTTTATTGAAATAGCAAACTCCATTGCCGGCTCTGCCACAGGCGGCCCTGCAAAGGTTGCCGTTATTTCAAGTGCTTTACAGGGTATGATTTCGGGAAGCTCCGTTGCCAACACAGTAGGTTCGGGAAGTTTCACAATACCTATGATGAAGAAAACGGGATATGCTCCCGAATTTGCCGCAGCAGTAGAGGCAGCAGCTTCTACAGGCGGACAGATAATGCCGCCGATTATGGGTGCGGCAGCATTCCTTATGGCGGAAATGACAGGTGTTGCCTACTCGGAAATAGTAGTAGCCGCAATACTTCCTGCTTTCCTTTACTTTACGGGTATTTTCCTTATGGTTCATTATGAAGCTAAGAAGCTTGGTCTTAAAGGTCTTAGCAAGGACGAAATACCGGGATTTTTCAAACTCATGTTCTCAAGAGGATACCTTCTTCTTCCTCTTGTAGTTCTTGTTTACTGCATGATGACAGGTTATACATCTTCAATGTCTGCCTGCTATGCTATAATTGCATCAATAATAGTAAGTATGTTCAGAAAAGATACAAGAATGAGTCTTACATCATTCCTTGAAGCTTTCGAAAACGGTGCAAAAAACACTATCGGTGTTGCCATTGCCTGCTCTATGGCAGGTATGATTGTAGGTGTTGTATCCCTTACAGGTCTTGGACTTAAACTTGCAACAGGATTGCTCACACTTTCGGGCGGTATTACAATACTTGCACTTTTCTTTACTATGATTGCTTGTATTATACTCGGTATGGGTGTACCTACAACAGCAAACTACGTAATTATGGCTACAATAACAGCACCTATAGTTATTAAGCTTGGTGTGCCTATGCTTGCGGCACATATGTTTGTTTTCTATTTTGGTATTGTTGCCGATATTACACCGCCTGTTGCTCTGGCGGCATATGCCGGTTCTGCAATAGCCAAGTGTAATCCGCTGAAGGCCGGATTTACAGCAACAAGAATAGCTATAACGGCATTTATTATTCCTTATATATTTGCCTTTAGTCCTCAAATGCTTCTCGGTCAGGGCGGAAGCATAATTGAAGCTGTAATGATTACAATTACTTCATTTATAGGTATGATTGGTATTTCAACCGGTATGGAAGGATTTATGAAAATAAAGCTTCAGATATGGGAAAGAATTCTCTGTATAGCTGCGGGACTTCTTCTTATACAGCCGGGAACAGTTACAGACATTGCGGGAATAGTTATAATTGTTGCAATATATGTTTTCCAGAGTATTAAAGAAAAAAATATCAAAGCGGCATAAATATAAAATTACGGCGTGTACCGAAAAATGGTCACGCCGTTTTATTATAGTTGTTTATACAATGTTGTTAAAAATATAATTTTATGATAAAATAAAAATACTATATATTGAATCGGGTGATATTTTATGGACGAAATTACAAAAATGGTTCTTGACGAAGACCTTGTTCACAGCAGACAGCTATGGAACCAGTACGGAAACGATGAAAAGAGAATGAGCGGACTTTTTGATATGCTTATAATGCGATATAAGGATATTGTAGACGGCATAGCTGACGGACTGGAGGTTGTTTCGGGCTTTGATAACAAGGAACAGAGAACACAAGTATATAAGAATAACGTACACAAGGTTATAGTGCGTCTTGAAGCATTCAAAGACTGTGGTTATAACAATGACGAATTAGTAAAACATTATGTTACAGAGGGTGTTCAGGGACATATATATGACCTTTCCTTTAACGAAACAAGAGATATTATAAATCATATGTCGGATATTTCTCCTAACGAGCGTGAAGAAATAATAATGAAAATAGATGACATAGAATCTATAGTTTCTTCCGTAACAACCAAGAAAAACAAATGGTATGCTTTAAGACCGTATATTGTATGGGCATCGGGAAAGGAAGTCAATATAGCAATGCTTATACTTCCGCTCATAATGAAAATAAACTGATTATAAAAATATATTTAAAAATAAAAGAGGTTATCGGAAAAAAGAGGTTAAAATAAAAGATGAAAAGTGTTGCAAGTTTTGCTCTTGGCTGCAAGGTCAATCAGGCAGAAAGCGAAGCAATAGCGGAGGCTTTTGCAGACAGGGGATATGAAATAAAAAATATTGATGAAAAAGCAGATATATATGTTGTAAATACCTGTTCGGTTACTAATTTCGGAGACAAAAAGTCAAGACAGCTTTTGAGAAAAGTAAAAAGACTTAACCCTGAAGCAGTTGTTGTGGCGGCAGGCTGTTATGCACAGGTAAACAGCAAAACCGTAAGTGAAATATCTGAGGTTGATATTGTAGTAGGAACAAAGGGCAGAGATAAAATAGTAAACGATGTTGAAAAGTTCCTTTCGGACAGACAGAAAATGTGTCTTGTAGGCGATATAATGAAGGAACACGAATTTGAACCTATATCCGTAAGAAAACTGGCAGGAAGAACAAGAGCATATATTAAAATTCAGGATGGTTGCAGTCAGTTTTGTTCTTACTGCATAATTCCTTATGCAAGAGGCCCTATAAGAAGCCGTGACGAAGAAGATATTATGAGAGAAGTTGAAAAACTTGCACATAACGGTTTTAAGGAGGTTGTTCTTGCGGGAATACATGTTGCATCTTACGGAAAGGATAAGCATACAACGAACCTTCTTGGATTAATTAAGAGAGTTGATGCTGTTGACGGAATAGAAAGAATAAGATTAAGTTCGGTAGAACCAAACATAGTTACAGATGAATTTGCAAAAGAGCTTAGTCTTATGCCTAAGGTATGTCATCATTTTCATTTATCTCTCCAGAGCGGCTGCGACAAGACGCTTAAAGCCATGAACAGACATTATACGGCACAGAAATATAAAGAAGCCGTTGATTTATTAAGAAAATATATGCCGGATACGGCTTTGACTACCGATATAATAGTTGGATTCCCTAATGAAAGCGAAGAAGATTTTGAAGAAAGCTGTAGATTTGCAAAGGAAATCGGTTTTGCCAAAATTCATGTATTTCCGTTTTCGCCTAAGAACGGTACACCGGCGGCAAAAATGGAAGGACAAATTCCCGTATCGGTCAAAAATGAGCGTTCTTCAAGGCTTATTGCCATAAGCGACGAAATGGAAGATAATTTTATAAAGAACTATATCGGTTCTACTATGGACGTACTTTTTGAACAGACAAGAGAAGGCGTTTTTGAGGGACATACTTCAAACTATATTCAGGTGGAAGTTGAAACTGACAAAGATATTAAAAACAAAATAATTCCTGTTAAAATAACGGGGGAGAAAAACAAAAAAGCTTTTGGCGAAATTTGTATTTAACAGTATTTAATTGCAGACAAATATTGTTTGCATATTATTGATTTTTATATTATCATTAATTTATAGAGCAGGGAGAGTGACGGACATGAATAAAAATATGAACGAAACTATGAAATTCAGTGCAGTAGAAAAAGAAAATGAGTCAGAGGCAAGAAAAATACTTGTTTCCGTTTACACAGCTCTTTCGGAAAAAGGATACAATCCTGTAAATCAGATAGTGGGATACATACTTTCGGGTGACCCTACTTATATTACAAGCCACAACAATGCCAGAGTCCTTATAAGAAAGCTTGAAAGAGACGAACTTTTGGAGGAGCTTGTTGATAACTATATTAAAAATAATGCATAAAGGTTTAAAGGTGATTTTTTGAGAATACTCGGTCTTGATTACGGCGACAAAACAGTCGGAGTTGCCGTAAGTGATATATTCGGCTGGACAGCACAGGGAGTGGAAATAATAAGAAGAAACAATCCTATGGAATACAAACAATCCTTGGGAAGGCTTGCTCAGCTGATAGAAGAATATAATGTAGAAAAGATAGTGCTTGGGTTTCCTAAAAATATGGACGGCAGTGAAGGTGCCAGATGTGAAAAAACCCTTGAATATAAAAAACGCATAGAAAACAGATTCAGAAATATTCCTGTCGAGCTGTGGGATGAAAGATTAAGTACAGTTGCAGCACAGAGATTTCTGCATGAGGCTGACTATGATATTAAAAAAAGCAAAAGTGTAATAGACAAGATGGCAGCAGTATTTATTTTACAGGGTTATCTTGACTCTATCAGAATTAAGGAGGAAAAATAATGGCAGCAGATGATGAAATAATGGATGAGTTTGAAACAGTTACACTTGTTGATAACGGAGAAGAAATTGAATTTGTTATTCTTGACTCTATAGAGGATAACGGAAACACATATGTACTTGCAGTTGAGGCAAGCCAGATTGAGGACGAGGAAGCAGAAGCCAATTTGTTCAAAAAAGTTAAAACAGATGACGGCGATGTTTATGAATTAATAGAAGATGACGATGAATTCAATAAAATCGCAGATATTTTCCAGCTTACATCAAGTGAAGATTATGATGTTGAGACGGAAGAATACTAATATTTTAAAATAATGCTTAGATAGTGCGGAGGGATTTGCCGAGCGATTTAAAAGCATATCCTTCTGCCTTTATTTTTGTGTTTGTTTGCCGAAATAAAGTAATTTAAGCTTAATTTGTTAAATAAAATATTACTGTAGTTGTTCGGAAAAGAAAATTTAAAAAAGGAGGGTTATTTTTGGCTTCAAAAAAACCAAAACTGAAGGTTATATCTCTGGGCGGACTTCATGAGATCGGAAAAAATATGACTTTGATAGAGTATAACCAGGACATAATAATTATTGACTGTGGGCTTGCATTTCCGGAGGAGGATATGCTTGGTATAGATATGGTAATACCGGATATTACCTATCTGCAAAAAAATGCCGATAAGGTCAGAGGAATTGTGCTTACTCACGGACATGAGGATCATATAGGTGCTTTGCCGTATATTTTAAAAGAGCTTAATGTGCCTGTTTTCGGTACACTTTTGACTATAGGCCTTTTGGACAACAAGCTAAAGGAACACGGAATACTTGATACTTCTGTAAGACACGTTGTTGTTCCCGGAGAAAGCATTAAGCTTGGGCAGCTCAAGGTTGAGTTTATACACACAAACCATTCTATAGCCGATGCTGTTGCACTGGCAATAACTACACCTCTGGGTGTAATTATACACACAGGTGATTTTAAAATTGACTATACACCTATAGGGGGAGAAGTAGCGGATCTTCAGAGGTTTGCACAGCTTGGAAAAGAAGGGGTTCTCCTTCTTATGAGCGACAGCACAAATGCTGCAAGAAAAGGTTTTACAATGTCTGAAAAATCAGTAGGACTTGTTTTTGACAGAATATTTGAAGAAACACCTGACAACAGAATTATGATTGCAACTTTCTCGTCAAATATTCACAGAATACAGCAGATAATAGACTCGGCAGTTAAATATAACCGCAAAGTTGCCATTATAGGCAGAAGTATGCTTAATGCCGTAAAAACATCAATAGAACTTGAATATCTTGATATTCCTGATAATACTATTATTGATATATCCGAAATAAAAAATTACAGTGACCACGAGCTTGCAATTATAACAACAGGTACACAGGGCGAGCCTATGAGTGCTTTGTCGAGAATTGCATCATCTGAGCATAAACAGGTTGCAGTTAAGCCTGATGACAAGATTATAATAAGTGCTTCAAGCATACCGGGAAACGAAAAGATGATTTCCAAGGTAATAAACGAGCTTCTTAAAAGAGGTGCAGATGTTGTATATGAAGGTATTGCAGACGTTCATGTTTCCGGTCACGCCTGTCAGGAAGAACTTAAACTGATGATGGCACTTACAAAGCCGAAATATTTTATGCCTGTCCATGGCGAGTTTATGCATCTTTCAAGCCACAAGGAACTTGCAATAAGTATGGGAATACCAAAAGAAAACATATTCCTTATGAGAATAGGTGATGTTCTTGAGATTTCCAAAAATGATGCGAAAGTAAACGGAACAGTACCTTCGGGACAGGTGATTATTGACGGTCTTGGCGTAGGTGACGTAGGAAATATTGTTCTTAGAGACAGACGCCATCTTTCTGAAGACGGACTTATGGTTGTTGTTGTAACAATGGAAAAAGAAAGCGGAGCGATACTTGCGGGACCTGACATTATATCAAGAGGCTTTGTTTATGTAAGAGAGTCTGAGAATTTAATGGAAGGTGCAAGAAAAGCTGTAAGTGAAGCACTTTATGACTGTGATTACAAGGGATATTCCGGTTGGTCATATATTAAAAATATTATAAAAGATGCACTTAAAGATTATGTATGGCAGGAGACAAAGAGAAGTCCTATGATACTGCCTATAATAATGGAAGTATGATATATTAAAGTCCATGGCATTTGTCATGGGCTTTTTAATGCATTTCATTATAAATTTATCGGACTGAAATCATAACCCCTCAGTCACTGCGTGACAGCTCCCCTTTCATGGGAGCCTTCCCAATTCGAAAGCCGTCCCTGAAAGGGAAGGTGTCAAGCGTAGCTTGACGGAAGGGTTTTAAAGC
>CAKQPE010000052.1 GCA_934256695.1 uncultured Eubacteriales bacterium | reverse complement strand
TTGACGGAAGGGTTTGCCTTCTCCATTGTGGAGAAGGTGCTAAGCAAAGTCGAAGCGGATGAGAGATAAATCTTACTTGGTTTTACGTTGCTTTCACCTCATCTGTCACTTACGTGACATCTTTCCCACCAAGGGTAAGACTTTAAAAATATCACAAATGGATTTACAAAAAATGCAATGAAATTGCATTTTACTAAAAGTTTTACTAAATTTTTTTCAAAAAATTTTCAGGGTTTGGGGTGAAGCCTCAAGGTCTTTCAGTTCCATAAATATAAATAACTTAAAAAACACTCCAAAACAAAATGTTTTGAAGTGTTTTTTTAACCTTTAAAACTTATCTTTGTATAGTGTTAAGCCCCAACAACATTATATATCTTACTTCATCTGTGCTATTCTTTCTTCTATCTGTGCAAGCATAGCCTTGTACTTTTCACCCTTTGCCTTTTCCTCGTCAACTACCTTCTGAGGTGCTTTGGCAACAAAGCTTTCATTTGAAAGTTTCTTTTCTACTCTTTCTATTTCCTTGAGCATTTTGGCTTTTTCGCCGTTTAATCTTTCAAGCTCTTTTTCTATGTCTACAAGCTCTGCAAAAGGCATATAAATTGTTGCATGGTGAATTACGCATGATACAGCGTCCTCGCCTATGCCTGTCTTGTCCTCCTGAACATATACATCACTTGCATATGCAAGAGTCTTGAAGAATACCTCACTTCTTGTAAATACGCTTCTTACGTATTCATCATCGGAAACAACGTATACTTTAGACTTCTTTGAAGGTACAACATTCATTTCGGCACGTACGTTTCTTATGCCTCTTACTGCATCTTTAATTGTATCTATTTCATTTTCTTCTGCTTTAAAGTTCCATTCCTCACGGTATTCAGGCCACTTTGAAAGCATAATTGTTTCTTCCTTGCTCTGAAGGCTTGTGAAAAGCTCCTCTGTAATGAAAGGCATAAATGGGTGAAGAAGCTTTAATGCGTTTATAAGCACTTCTTTAAGTGTCCATAAAGCAGCCTTTCTTGTCTTGTCCTCTTTGTTGTAAAGACGAGGTTTAACCATTTCAATGTACCAGTCACAGTATTCGTCCCAAAGGAAGTCCTGAATCTTTGTTGCCGCAAGACCGAGGTCGTAGTTTTCAAGATTCTCCTGTACTTCTTTTGCAAGTGTGTTTACCTTGGATATAATCCACTTGTCGGCAGGTGTAAGCATTATAAGTGAATCTGAAATTTCTTCTTCGTCAAGATTCATAAGTATAAATCTTGATGCGTTCCAAAGCTTGTTAAGGAAGTTTCTGCTGTTTTCAAGTCTCTCATAGAAGAAACGCATATCGTTTCCGGCTGAGTTTCCTGTTATAAGCATAAGTCTTAATGGGTCTGCACCGTATTTGTCTATTACCTCAAGTGGGTCAATACCGTTTCCGAGTGATTTGGAGAATTTTCTTCCCTGTTCGTCTCTTATAAGGCCATGGATATATACGTCCTTGAAAGGCACTTCTCCCATCTGCTCCATGCCGGAGAATACCATTCTTATTACCCAGAAGAATATAATATCGTAGCCTGTTACCATTGTGCTTGTAGGGTAGAACTGTTCAAGCTCAGGTGTCTTTTCCGGCCAGCCGAGAGTTGAGAATGGCCATAAAGCCGATGAGAACCATGTATCAAGTGTATCCTCGTCCTGTGTAAAGTGTGTGCAGCCGCACTTAGGGCATTTTTCAGGCATACTCTTTGCAACAACCACATTGCCGCATTCGTTGCAGTAGTAAGCCGGTATTCTGTGTCCCCACCAAAGCTGACGGGAAATACACCAGTCATGGATATTGTTGAGCCAGTGGAGATATATCTTTCCGAATCTGTCAGGAATAAATCTTAACTCGTTCTTTTCAAAACATTCAATGGCAGGCTTTGCAAGCTCGTCCATTTTTACAAACCACTGTTTCTTTATAAGCGGTTCAACTACAGTTCCGCATCTTTCGTGTACACCTACGGAATGTTTAATATCCTCTACCCTTACAAGGAGACCTTCATTTTTAAGTTCTTCCACAATCTGCTTTCTTGCTTCGTATCTGTCAAGACCTGCATATTTTCCGGCTTTTTCATTCATTGTGCCGTCATCGTTCATTACGTTTATCTTAGGCAGATTATGTCTTACACCTACTTCAAAGTCGTTAGGGTCATGGGCAGGAGTAATTTTAACAACACCTGTACCGAACTCACGGTCAACATAGCTGTCGGCTATAATAGGTATTTCCTTGTTTACTATAGGAAGTATTGCGTTCTTTCCTACTAAATCCTTGTATCTTTCGTCATCAGGGTGAACTGCTATTGCCGTATCTCCGAGCATTGTCTCCGGTCTTGTTGTGGCAAGCTCAACAAATCTGCCGTCTTCTCCGGCAATAGGATATTTTATATGCCAGAAATGACCGTCTTTGTCCTCATGGTTTACTTCTGCATCGGAAATAGTTGTCATACACTTAGGGCACCAGTTAATAAGCTTTTCGCCTTTGTAGATGTATCCCTTGTTGTAAAGACGCATAAATGTTTCAAGTACGGCTTCCGAACAGCCCTCGTCCATTGTAAAACGTACCCTGTCCCAGTCACAGCTTGAGCCAAGCTTTCTGAGCTGGTTAAGTATTATTCCGCCATACTGTTCCTTCCACTGCCAGCATCTTTTAAGGAATCCTTCTCTGCCAAGATCCTCTTTTTTAAGACCTTCTTTTGCAATCTGTGCAACAACCTTAACCTCTGTGGATATACTTGCATGGTCAATTCCCGGTACCCAGAGAGTGTTGTAGCCGGACATTCTTTTCCATCTTATAAGAATATCCTGTATAGTATTGTCAAGGGCATGGCCCATATGGAGCTGACCTGTTATGTTTGGCGGCGGCATAACAATAGAAAACGGTTTCTTTGATTTATCAACTTCCGCATGGAAATATTTCTTTTCACACCACTTTGTGTATAGTCTTTCTTCAACTACTGAAGGATCATAAACCTTCGCAAGTTCCTTAATCATAAATTATTTTACCTCCTGATAAGTAAAAATATAATTTTATCTTTCTGAAATCATAACCCCTCAGTCACTTCGTGACAGCTCCCCTTTCAGGGTAGCCGCTCCGATCTTTTAAGCCGTCCCTGAAAGGGAAGGTGTCAAACCGCAGGTTTGACGGAAGGGTTTGCCTTCTCCTTGGTAGAAGGTGTCATAGCTTGCTGTGACGGATGAGGGATTTTTAAATAAAACATATTACAAAAAATAAAAAAGGGCTTTCTCCTTTGCAGCCAAACTGCTTCAAAGGACGAAAACCCGCGGTACCACCTTAATTTCCTGTTTTTTCAAACAGACACTCTTAGTATTAACGGCACTTTACCGCCCAAAGTTACTTTTTCCTTTTCTCCTTGGGAGCTCATAAGCTACCTTCAGCAGATTAATCATAAAAAACCTTACAGCCACGGGTTTTTCTCTCTTAAAGCGTCTTCTGCTTACTCCTCTTACTCAAAGCCTTTATCTTTTTTACATGAATTTATATAATACTAATAAAATTTTTAGTTTTTGTCAAGGTCTTTTTACCTTCTGTTTCTCTGAAATTTTGATATATTAAGAAGAATTCCCATACCGGCCATTGTAAATATCAGTGCCGTACCTCCATAGCTTATAAAAGGCAGTGCCATACCTGTATTTGGCATTGTATTGGTCGCAACGGCTATGTTTATTATTACCTGTATAAATATAAGGGATGTTATTCCGGAGGCAACCAGGCAGCCGTATAAGTCGTCTGAATTAATCGCAATTTTTATTCCTCTCCATACAAGTACAATAAACAGCAGTATTACTATCGCCGCACCTACCATTCCCAGCTCCTCGCATATTATGGCAAATATAATATCGTTGTAGGGCTCAGGCACATATGTTTTCTGTCTGCTCTGTCCCAGACCAAGACCGAATATTCCGCCGGAAGCAACGGCATAAAGAGACTGTACTATCTGGAAACCTTTTCCTCCCGGATCGGAAAACGGATCAAGCCAGTAATGTATTCTGTCCATTCTGTATGCAAACTGCGGCAAAGCAAGTGCAACTGCACAAAGTACCGATCCGCCTATACCGCCTGCCACAAAGTACCATATCCTCGGACTGGCAATAAACAGTATTACCGCACCTATAAAAGCTACAACTATGGCTGTACTCATGTTCGCAACACCTATAAGTGCAACAGGTATAACCAGTATAACACAGCACCTAAAAAATCCCTTTATATCCTTCAGTACTCCCTTGTGTGATGCTATGTAATGGGAAAGATACAGTATAACGGCATATTTTGCTATTTCAGACGGCTGGAAACCAAGACTTCCCACTCCAAGCCACCTTTTTGAACCGTTCATGCTCTGACCTACTATAAGAACCAGTACAAGCAGAAAGTTTGAGCCTATGTATCCCAAAAGTGCAAGCTTTCTCAGGTGCTTATACGAAAAATTCATAAAAAATATCATAGCACCCAATCCCAAAACAGCCCATACAGCCTGACGCTTGAGAAAATAATACATATCATTGCCAAACTTCGCTCTTGTAAGAGTATAGTAGTAGCTTGAACTGAAAATCATTACAAGACCAAAAAGGAGAAGCAGTATAATTACAGACAGGAGCGTATAATCGCACCCTTGTCCGTTTCTTCTTTTTTTCAAGCCGTATTCATTATGCTTTTTTATTGAATTTGCATTTCTAATTCTTCTTGTACGCAAATCTGCACTTCCCCCGTTAATTTATTAATCAAAAAACTTATCAAAAACTTCTTACAATGTCTTTGAATATTTCGCCCCTCTGTTCATAGCTTTTGAACATATCCCAGCTTGCACAGGCAGGTGAAAGAAGGACACAGTCACCGCTTTCGGCTGTTTTTCTGCATATATCAACCGCTTCTTCAAAAGTTTCGGCAAAACAATAGTCCTTGAAATTATGCTTGTCACAGCACTGAGCTATTTTCTTTGCCGTAACGCCTATAAGGACAAGTTTCTTTACCCTGCCGTCGAATTTTTCAACCCAGTCATCATATTCAGAGCCTTTATCGTATCCGCCGCCTATAAGTACACAAGGCTTAACCATAGCCATTATGCCTCTTATTGCAGCATCTGTGTTTGTTCCCTTTGAGTCGTTGTAGTAATCCACACCGTCAACTGTTTTAACAAACTCAATTCTGTGTTCAACACCTGTAAAGCTTTTAAGAACCTTTACTATGTCTTTTGTTTCAACTCCGCCGCAGATTGCTATTGCGGAAGCCGCCATTACGTTCTCGTAGTTATGAACACCCAAAATTTTAAGCTCGTCTGTTGATATAAGTTTTTCGTCTATACCGTGCCACTTTATTATTATATCTTTTCCGTCAAGATAAATGCCTTTGTCAAGCTTTCTTCCGCTTGAGAAGAAGAAAACCTCTGCCTTTGTCTTGTCTGCCATTTTTCTTGTGCACTCGTCCTCATAGTTAAGTATGCAGAAATCGTTTTCGTCCTGTTTTGCAAAAACCCTTTCCTTCATACTTATGTAGTTTTCAAGTGTTTTATGCCTGTTCAAGTGGTCGGGAGTAATATTCAATACAGCACTTATATGAGGGTGAAAATCAACTGCCGTCTCCATCTGGAAACTGCTTATTTCCGCAACAACATAATCATCTTTTTTAAGCCTCATAACCTCTCCGGAGTATGGCACACCGATATTTCCGACTACGGCAGTATTCGGATATTTTTCCTTGAACATTTTCCCCGCAAGAGTTGTTGTTGTTGTCTTTCCGTTTGTTCCCGTTATAGCCGCTATAGGGCAAGGAGTAAGTCTGTAGGAAAGCTCAACCTCACTTATTACGGGAATATTCTTTTCCCTTGCCTTTTCTATAAAAGGAAGGTCACACGGTATTCCCGGACTTAAAACAACAAAATCAAAGTTCTCAACTGTTTCGTCGGGATTTTTGCCAAGATAAAGCTCTATCCCCTGTTTTTCTATATATTCTATGTCCCCCAGTTCTTCTCTCTTTTTCAAATCCTGAAGAACAACTTTGCTTCCAAGCTTATTTAAAAGTTCCGCTGCGGATATTCCGCTTTTTGCCATACCGCAGACAAGTGCCTTTTTGCCTTTAAATTCCATTTTTAAAACTTCCTTCCGTTAATCTGAAACAGTTTTTTATTATACAAATATAAATGTGCTTCCCAAAAATCCTATAAGACACATAAGTGCCGTTATTATATAAAATACAAAAACTATCTTTGTCTCACTCCAGCCGCAAAGCTCAAAATGGTGATGTATAGGAGCCATTTTGAAAAATCTCTTTCCGCCTGTTGCTTTAAAGTAAAGCACCTGTATTATTACCGATATTGACTCGCAAAGATAAATAAGACCTACTATAACAATAAATATAGGCATTTTCAAAAGCAGTGCCGCTGCCGCAACAAATCCGCCCAGTGCAAGAGAACCTGTATCACCCATGAATACCTTTGCAGGATATGCATTAAATATAAGGAACGCAAATAATGCACCTATTACGGCACCGGAAATCATTGAGATTCCGTTTTTCATTGCCCATGCTTCCACAAGGAAGAATGCGGCAACTATCATTGTTACTCCCCCTGCCAGTCCGTCAAGACCGTCTGTAAGGTTTACTCCGTTTACCGTACCAAGAAGCACAAAAAACATAAACGGCCAGTAAATAACCTTTAAATCAATCATATACCCGTTCATAAAAGGAATATATATTTTTGTGCCTACTCCCGTTTTATGGATATATAACGCAAAGAAAACGAATACAATAAACTGTAAAACTATTTTCTGGTATGCCCTAAGCCCCAACGAACGTTTCTTTACAACCTTTATATAGTCGTCTATAAAACCTATTATACCAAAAGCCACCGTAACAACAAGCACTACAAGACCGTCATTGTTTTCCCTTATGAAAAACAGACTTGAAACAAGCAGTGCCGCAAGTATGGCTATACCACCCATTGTAGGTGTACCGCTTTTTTTCAAATGACTCTGTGGCCCGTCATCTCTTTCCGTCTGACCGTATTTAAGTCTGTGCAGAACCGGTATAAGTGCCGGACACATAATAATCCCCGCTATAAATGCTATTATTACCGCATATACAGAACATTTCATAAGTTCCATTTTTTATTTCACCCCTTGTAATTTTTCGGCAATTTTTTCAAACTGCATACTGTGCGAAGCTTTTATAAGCACAGTGCTGTCCTTTATAAGTATGTTTTTAATTCCGTTTTCAAAAAAATCATCAAGGGATTTATAATAATAAACACCGTCTTTTTTATTTTTTGAAGCACCTTTAAACATATTTTCGGAAATTCCGCCTATGCAGACAATGTTGTCTATGCCCTTTTGTACCGCATATTCTCCAACCTCGTAATGAAGTGACGGGCCGTATTCTCCCAGCTCAAACATATCTCCCAAAACAGCTGTTGTTGTTCCTTGGCACTTTGCCAGTACGTCTATTGCCGCCTTTGTGGAAACAGGGTTTGCATTGTATGCATCATTTATAAGTGTAAGTCCGAAAGGAATCTTTGATATTTCCATTCTCATTCCCGTAGGCAAAAAACTTTCTATGCCTTTTTTAATTTCGTCTTTGTTTAGACCGAAAGTTTTTCCTACTGCCGCTGCCGCAAGGGCATTAAGCACCATATGACCGCCCGGCATTGAGATATTTACGTCAAAAACGTCTTCTCCCGCATGGATAGTGCATTTTACGCCTTCAATACCGTTTTCTTCGATATTTTCGGCATAAAAGCCGCTTTTGTCCTCTATCCCGAACCATATTGTATTAAATTTTTCTTTGCCTTTTAATGTTGAAAGCATATCGTTGTCGGCATTAAGCACTGCCGTTCCGTCTTTTTTAAGACCTTCAAATATTTCGCACTTTGCCTTCAGTATTCCTTCTCTGCTTCCGAGGTTTTCTATGTGGGATACACCTACGTTTGTTATTACGGCAACATCAGGTCTGCCTACTGCCGTAAGTCTGCTAAGCTCTCCGAAATTATTCATTCCCATTTCAAAAACAGCGGCCTCATGGCTTTCTTCAAGATTGAATATTGTAAGGGGCAGACCTATGTCGTTGTTGAAATTTCCCTGTGTTTTAAGTGTATTGTATTTCCGGCTTAAAACGGAATAAATCATATCCTTTGTTGTTGTCTTTCCCACAGAACCTGTTATGGCACATACCTTTATGTCAAAAAGTCCTCTGTAATAGTAAGCCAAATCCAAAAGTGCCTTTCTTGTGTCTTTAATTTTTATTATTGTTCCCTTTGTTTCAATATCCTTGTGTGAAAGACAGCATACGGCACCTTTTTCAAATGCCTGATTTATAAAATCGTGTCCGTCAAATCTTTCTCCTGCCAGCGGAATAAAAAGACAGCCTTTTTCTATTTTTCTTGAGTCTGTTGTAATTGAAGTTATAACTTCTTCTTTACTGCCGCCTAAAATACTTCCTCCTACGGCAGTACATACTTCTCCTATGTTCATGGCTTTCATTTTTCTATCTCCTTAAAGGCGTCTAAAATAACCTCTGCATCGTCAAAATGTATTGTTCTGTCTGCAAATATCTGGTAGTCCTCGTGGCCCTTTCCCGCTACGGCAACAAAATCGTTTGGCTCTGCAATCTTTATTGCTCTGAAAATAGCCTCTCGTCTGTCCGGTATTTTTTCATATTTGCAGCCTGTCTGTGCCGTTCCCGGTTCAATCTCGTCAAGAATTGTCTGTGGGTCTTCCGTTCTCGGGTTATCGCTTGTTATTATGCAGTAATCGGAAAGTCTGCCGGCTATTTCACCCATAATAGGTCTTTTAAGTTTATCCCTGTCACCGCCGCAGCCGAAAACGGTTATTATTCTTCCCTTAACAAACTCTCTTGCTGTGTTTAACATATTCTCAAGGCTGTCAGGCGTGTGTGAATAGTCAACTATGGCAGTTATGCCGTTATATGTCTTAATAGGCTCAAAACGTCCTTTAACGCCTTTTACAGTCTTTATTCCCTGTAATATGTTATCCATAGGCACACCGAGAAGAACACCTGCCGCTATTGCACCAAGGGCATTGTATACACTGAATTTTCCCGGCACATGATATTCCACATGGTGCTTTTCGCCTTTGTATTCAATATCGAACTCAACTCCGTTAGGGTGCATAACAAGGTTTACGGCATTCATATCGGCATTTTTGTTTTCTATGCCTGTTTTAATAACCTCTCCAACAGCCTTTGATACCATGTAATCACCGTAAGGATCATCTATGTTTATAACGGCTTTTTTGCACATTGTAAAAAGTATTGCCTTTGCATCACGGTAGTTTTCCATTGTCTTGTGATAATCAAGATGGTCTTCCGTAAGGTTAGTAAACATTCCTATCTCAAAATTGCACTCATCAACTCTGTGAAGGTCAAGGGAATGAGATGAAACCTCCATTATTACATCGTCTACTTTTTCATCGTACATTTCCTTAAAAAGTTCGTGGAGTTCAAGACTTTCGGGTGTTGTTCTGTCTGCATGGATAACTCTGTCACCTATGCAGTTTTGTATTGTACCTATAATACCTGTTTTTCTTCCAACTGTTTCAAGTATGCTTTTTATAAGATATGTTGTTGTTGTTTTTCCGTTTGTTCCCGTTACGCCTATAATACGCATTTTTTTTGCAGGATTTCCGTAATACTGTGCCGCCATATGTGCAAGGGTATGTCTTGTGTTTTCCGTCTTTACACAAACAATGCCTTCCGGCACTTCACATTCTTTCTGAACAACAACGGCTTTTGCTCCGTTTTTAACCGCAGAGTCTATAAATTTATGTCCATCGGTTTTAAAGCCTGTTATGCATACAAAAACAGACCCTTCCTTAACCTTTCTTGAATCATACTCAACCGATGTTATTTCAATATCTTCGTTTCCTGATAAAACCTCATACTTTTCATTTTTAAGCAATTCATTAAGCTTCATCAATTCTGCCTCCTTAAAATCGGATAAATTTTTCCAACAACAAATAGTACATCAATATTCGGCACAATACAACATCTTATGCCAAATTTTTTAATTTTTATTCCGTTGTTATTATTATACTGCTTTTTATATTAACTTTCATACCCTTTGACGGAAACTGTTCTCTAATAATTTTCCCTTCACCGCTTATAAGGTATTCAAGTTCGTTTTCTTTAAGTATCTTTTTTGCTTCTTCCGTTTCAAGACCTATTAAATCGGGAACAACAACCTTTTTTGTTTCTTCCATTTCCTGTTCTTTTTCGTTATACACAGGCTCTATACCGAAATAAGGCAGAATGTTTCCCATAAGTTCCTTCATTACAGGGCCGGCAACCGTTCCTCCGTAATAAACGCCTTTCGGTTCATCTATAAGTACTATTGCCATTACCTGCGGATTATCGGCAGGAGCAAAGCTCATAAAAGACGCAATATATTTTCCGCTTCTTCTCGGAAGTTTTTCGCTTGTTGCCGTTTTTCCGCCTATTCTGTAGCCGGGGATATATGCTTTGTTTCCGGTTCCTTCCGATACAACGCTTTCAAGTATAACTCTCATTGTATCCGAAGTTTCCTTTGAGATTACCTGTTGGGATAAATTATATTCAAACTCTTTTATAACTGTTCCTTTTTCATCTGTAACATATTTTGCGAAATGAGGAGTAACAAGCCTTCCGCCGTTTACTATGGCAGATGCGGCACGAAGAAGCTGCAAAGGTGTTATCTGAAATGACTGCCCGAAGGACATTGTGGCAAGCTCTACAGGGCCTATGTTTTCCAGCTTGTGTATAATTCCCACTGCTTCACCGGGAAGGTCAACACCTGTTTTTGATTTAAAACCGAATTTTACCATATATTCATAAAACTTTTCTGCTCCCAGTCTTTGGGCAACTGCCATAAACACAGGGTTGCAGCTGTTTTGTACTCCCTGTACAAAAGTTTCATGTCCATGAGTTCTTGGATACCGCCAACATTTTATTTTTCTGTCTCCGGCAATATAATACCCGTTGCATACAAATGTATCGTCTGTTTTTACTGCCTTTTCCTCCAGTCCTGCCGATGAAGTAATTATTTTAAATGTGCTTCCCGGCTCATAGGTATCGTTTATTGCCGTGTTTCTCCACATCTTGTTTAAAGCATCGTTTTTTTCTTTGCTGTTTAATGTATCCCATATTGCTTCAAGCGAGGAATCGTTTATTTTGAAAGGCTCATTTAAATCAAATGTGGGATATTCCGCCATGGCATAAATTTCGCCATTTTGCGGATTAATGACTGTTATTATGCCTCTTTTGGCTTCTTTGCCTTCAACTGCCTTTTGTATTGTCTGCTGTGCATATCTCTGCACTGCGGCGTCTATTGTGGTAACTATATTATAACCGTTTTCGGGTGCAATCCTTTTTTGCTCATCACTTATTATTCTTCCCATAGAGTCTGTTACGGTAAGTATTTTTCCTGCCTTTCCCGCAAGATATGAATCATACTTTGCTTCCAGCCCCGTCACACCCTGATTATCCTTACCGGAAAACCCGATTACCTGTGCGGCAAGATTTTTAAAAGGGTATATTCTCTTTACGTCCTCGTCTACGTTTATGCCTTCCAAATCACTGTTTCTTATTTCCTGTGCCGTTTCTTCGTCAATTTTTGACTTAAGCCTTACAAGTGCGACTTTTTTTGAAATTTTTTCAAATATTTCTTCATACTCAATATCAAGAACCTCCGACAGATACTGTGCCGTCTTTTCCTTTTCCTTAACCTGTATAGGCACTGCACTTACAGAATATACACTCTTGCTTACAGCAATGCCTACGTTGTTTCGGTCAAGTATGCTTCCTCTTACAGGCGAAATAAGCCTGTCTCTGGACTGTTGCTCATATGCCTTAGGCTGTAAAAATTCAGATTTAAAAATTTCTATGTATGCAACCCTTGCTGTAAGAAATATTCCTATAATTATTGATAAAACAAGACAAAACGCAAGCTTTTTCTTTATCCTTACGGAAATCTTTTCCATATACAAATCCGCCCCAAAAAGTCTTTTGTAAATTTTATTGGAGCGGTTTGTTTTTTATGTTTTATTCACATTTGTAATTTTATTTTTCGCGATTATCCACTTTATTGAGTGTTTTCATCCACCTGTTCACCGTTTTGGTTTTCGTCCTCTGCCGTATCATCGGATTTTACAAGTGTAAGGGTTACTTCGCTTCCGCTTTCTACCGAAACACCGTAGCTTGGGCTTGTTTTCTGCACAACTCCGCCTTCGTCTCCTTCGGCTTTTGCCGTCAGTCCCTCTGCCTCAAGGGCCTTCTTTGCTTCTTCAAAAGTTTTCCCCTTAACATCAGGCACAACTATGTTTGCCGTACTGATTTCGTCGGAACCTTTTTCAACATATATAAGCACTTTGGAACCTGTGTTTACCTGTGTTCCGCCGTGAGGTGCCTGATTTACAACAGAATTTCCGTTGCCCACAACCTCATATGTCAGTCCATTTGCATCAAGGTCTGCAAGTACATCAAACAGTGTACTGCCCGTATAATCGGAAACCGTTATATTTTCTTCCGCCTTGTCACTGCTTGTTCCTTCTACAGTATAGCTTGGCTCAATGCCTGCATACTTGATTATGTTTTCCATAAGTCCTTTCATCATAGGTGCAACTGTTGTAACACCGTCTGCATAGGACTCAGGCTTGTGGATAAGTATAATTGCTATGTACTGTGGGTTTTCGGCAGGTATAAAGCCTACAAAAGATACGGTATACTTTCCTTCACTTCTCGGTACCTGCTGTGCCGTACCTGTCTTTCCGCCGAATGTATATCCCTCTATTTTGGCTTTTTTACCTGTACCGTATTCAACGGTAGCTATCATGTCTTTTCTCATAGTATCGGAAGTCGACTGGGAAAGAACTTTTCTTATTACCTTTGGCTTTGTCTCCTTAACAACCTTACCGTTAGGGTCAACCACCTGTGATACAACATATGGTCTCATAAGGTTTCCGCCGTTTACAACTGCCGCAACTGCATCTAAAATCTGCAATGTATTTGTATTAAATGACTGTCCGAATGACATTGTTGCAAGTTCTGTAC
>CAKQPE010000051.1 GCA_934256695.1 uncultured Eubacteriales bacterium | reverse complement strand
ATGTAATTGCGTTTTGATAAAAGTTTTACTCGATTTTTTTCAAAAAATCGCAGGGTTGTGGGACAGAGTCCCACAGTTTTAATTAGTCCGATAAATTTATATTTAACCTAAAAATACCGTGACTTTTGTCACGGTATTTTTATTAAAAGTTTTACCCCAAGGTTTTACCTTACGGCGTCTTTCATTTCTTTTACGTATTTGTAAACTTCGTCTGCGGCATTTTCGCCGTATTTTTCTATTATCTTTACTATTGCACTGCCTACTATTACGCCGTCTGAAATTTTGGAGATTTCCGCTGCCTGTTCGGGCTTGTTTATACCGAAGCCCACTGCGGCAGGTACGTCTGTTGCCTGTTTAACAAGATCAATTATTGATTTAAGGTCGGTTTTTATTTCACTTCTCATACCTGTAACACCGAGGGAGGAAACAACATATACATATCCCTGTGCTTCTTTTGCTATCATCTGTATTCTGTCGGTTGATGTAGGTGCAATAAGTGAAATAATATCCACACCGTTTTTCTTTGCTTCCTCGGCAAGCTCGCCTTTTTCTTCAAAAGGCATATCCGGTATTATAATTCCGTCAACACCGGTTTTTTTGCATCTTGCGAAAAACTTGTCATAGCCGTAGTTGAAAACAGGGTTGAGATAAGTAAGGAAAACAATAGGCACTTGTGTTTTGGTGCGTACACGTTCTACCATTTCGAATATTCTCTCAGGTGTGGCACCGTTTTTTAAGGCTCGTATATTGGCCTCCTGAATAACAGGGCCTTCTGCTATAGGGTCGGAGAAAGGTATGCCGATTTCGATAATGTCTGCTCCCGCTTCCACCATTTTGTATATGTATTCTTCGGTTTTGTCTATTGTAGGGTCTCCGCCTGTAAGGAACGGTATAAATGCTTTTGTGTTTTTAAATGCTTTTGATATATTACTCAAAGATCTCAACTCCTCTGTATCTGGCTATGGCTGCAACGTCTTTATCTCCTCTGCCTGAGAGGCAAACTATAATTACACTGTCTTTCGGCATTTTAGGTGCTATTTTCATTACGTGTGCAATGGCATGGGCACTTTCTATGGCACATATAATACCTTCTGTTTTAGCTAAATATTCAAATGCGGAAACTGCTTCTTCGTCTGTAACAGGTACATATTCGGCTCTGTTTGTGTCGTGAAGGTATGCGTGTTCAGGGCCTATGCCCGGATAGTCAAGACCTGCGGAGATGGAATAAACAGGTGCAATCTGACCGTTTTCATCCTGACAGAAATAGCTTTTCATGCCGTGGAACACACCGAGACGTCCTTTGGCTATTGTTGCGGCGTGCTTGTCTGTATCCACACCGAGACCGGCAGCCTCACAGCCGATAAGTTTAACGTCTTTATCGTCAATAAAGTTGTAGAACATTCCCATTGCATTGCTTCCGCCGCCTACACAGGCAACAACTGCATCGGGAAGTTTTCCTTCTTTTTCAAGTATCTGTGCCTTTGCTTCTTTGCTTATAACACTCTGGAAATCTCTTACTATAGTAGGGAACGGGTGAGGGCCCATTACCGAACCGAGAACGTAAAGGGTGTCGTCTACACGGCTTACCCATTCACGCATTGCTTCATTTACGGCATCTTTAAGTGTCATTGTGCCTGTTTCAACAGGGTGAACCTTTGCTCCGAGAAGTTCCATTCTGTAGCAGTTAAGAGCCTGTCTTACAGTGTCCTCTTTACCCATAAATATTTCACACTCAAGACCGAGGAAAGCCGCCGCTGTAGCTGTGGCAACACCGTGCTGACCTGCACCTGTTTCTGCGATGACTCTTGTTTTGCCCATTTTTTTGGCAAGAAGGCACTGACCGAGGGCATTGTTTATTTTGTGGGAACCTGTATGGTTTAAGTCCTCTCTTTTTAGATAGATTTTAGCTCCGCCAAGGTCTTTTGTCATTTTCTCCGCATAGTAAAGAAGGGAAGGACGGCCTGCATATTCTTTGAGAAGTGTGTCAAGCTCATTAATAAATTCAGGGTCGTTTTTATAGTGGTTGTACTGTTTTTCAAGATTTATAATCTCGTTCATAAGTGTTTCGGGTATGTACTGTCCTCCGTGAACACCAAATCTTCCTTTGCTCATTTTATATCCTCCTTATAAGGTTAATAATATCTTTTATTTTTTCTCTGTCTTTAAATCCGTCTGTTTCTACACCTGATGAAATATCAAGGGCAAAAGGAGTGAATATTTTTATTGCTTTTTCTGCATTTTTTATGTTAATTCCGCCTGCGGCAAAAAACGGTTTTTTGGGAAGTAAAACCTTTTCCCAGTCAAATGTTTTTCCGGAGCCTGCCGTACTGTCCAAAAGAATATAGTCGGCAGATGTATCAAAAAGGGAAGAATAATCCTCTTTGTTTTCGTCTATGCGGACAGCCTTTATAACTGGCTTTTCTGTTTTTTCTTTAAGTTTTTTGATATATTCTTTATCTTCGTTTCCGTGGAGCTGAATAATATCTATAATGTCATTTTCGCAAAGGAAAAGGATTTTTTCAATATCTTCGTTTACGAATACTCCTACGGCTTTTATATTTTTGTCAAGTTTTGATTTAAGTGATTTTGCTTTTTCAAAATCAACATATCTTTTGCTTTTGGGATAAAATACAAAGCCTGCAAATTCGGGGAGAAATTCGTTTACGTATTCAATATCCAGTTCTCTTTTAAGACCGCAGATTTTTATTTTTGTCATTATGAGTTCAGCTCCTCAAACATGGCTTTTTTGTCTTTGCTTCGCATAAAGGTTTCGCCTATAAGCACTGCCTTTGCTCCGTTTTCTTTTACAAAACGTATATCTTCCTTTGTTTTTATTCCGCTTTCGGAAATAAGTATTTTATCTTTCGGGACAAGACTTGCAAGGTCTTTTGTTGTGTTTAAATCAACATTAAATGTTTTAAGGTTTCTGTTGTTTATTCCTATAATGTCTGCTCCTGCGGCTATGGCACTTTCCATTTCTTTTTTATTATGTGTTTCCACTATTGCGTCAAGTCCGAGAGAGTGTGCCGTGTTGAGATATTTTTTCAAAGTATCCGTATCAAGCAAAGCACAGATAAGAAGTATGCAGTCTGCACCGATAGTCTTTGCCTCGTATATCTGATATTCGTCTACGGTGAAATCCTTTCTCAAAACAGGAATAGTTACTTTATTTTTTATTTCGGAAAGAAATTTATCGCTTCCTTTGAAATAGTAAGGCTCTGTAAGAACGGATATGGCATAGGCTCCTGCTTTTTCGTAATCTTTCGCTATATTAAGGTAGTCAAATTCCTCTGAAATAATTCCTTTGGAAGGGGAGGCTTTTTTCACTTCGCATATAAATGAAAGTCCGCTTTTTGCCATTGCTTTTTTAAATGGAAAACCTGTGTTTAAATTCATTTGGAGAGCTTTTTCTTTTATAACATAAAGCGGAACGGATTTTTTAATTTCCTCGTATCTTATTTTTGTCTTTTCGGCTATTTCGTCTAAAATCATTTTTTCACCGCCTTAAATGTTGTTTGTGGCAGATTTAAATTCTTCCAGTTTTTTAAGTGCAAGACCGTCTGATATAATATTGCGTGCTTTTTCGACACCGTCTTTTATTGAGTCGGCTTTGCCTGCGGCATATATGGCAAGGGCAGAATTTAAAAGAACTATATCAAGCTTTGCTCCCGTTTCTTTTCCGCTTAAAATATCAAGTGTTATTTTTGCGTTTTCTTCCGGTGTACCGCCTTTTATATCGTCAAAAGGATATGTTTTAAGTCCTACATCTTCCGGTAAAATTTCGAATGATTTAAATGTGCCGTTGCTTATTTCGCAGAGAGTTGTTTTTCCACATACGGTAGCTTCGTCAAGACCGTAACCGTAGAGAGTAAAGCCTCTCTTTGTACCCAGGTTAGAAAGAACCTTTGCAAGGGGTTCAACCAGCTTTTTATCATAAACACCGATTATGTTTGTTGAAGCAAATGCCGGATTGGTAAGGGGACCGAGAACATTGAAAACGGTTCTTATGCCGATTTCTTTTCTTACGGGAGCGGCATATTTCATTGATGAATGATAAAGGTTTGCAAACATGAAACAAATCTTATGTTCTTTAAGTATTTTTTCATTCTGTTCGGGCGTTATGGTTATGTTTACTCCAAGGCTTTCCAATACGTCTGCCGCACCGGATTTGCTGGAGGCACTTCTGTTGCCGTGTTTTGCAACAGGTATGCCTGCGGCGGCAATAACAAAAGAGGAAGTGGTTGAAATGTTGAATGTTCCCGAATTGTCTCCGCCCGTTCCCACAATATCAAGAACATCGAAAGGAGCGTTTATTCTTGCCGCCTTGTTTCGCATTACTTCGGCACAGGCTGTTATTTCGTCGATGTTTTCGCCTTTTATTCTGAGAGAAGTGAGGAAAGCCGAAATCTGGGAAGGTGTTGCGTTGCCACTCATTATTTCGGTCATAACCTCTTTTGCTTCTTCATAGGAAAGGTCTGTTGAATTTATAAGTTTTGCTGTAGCTTCTTTAATCATTTTAAATCACTCCTTCATAAAATTTCTAAGCATTGTCATTCCGTCAGGTGTCATAATTGATTCGGGGTGAAACTGTAATCCGTAAACGGGAAAATGTCTGTGTTCAACTGCCATTATTTCGCCGTCATCGCTTGTGGCTGTTATTTTAAGACAATCTGGCATTGTGCTGTCCACTGCCGCAAGGGAATGGTATCTGGCAACGGTTATATTTTTCGGAAGTCCTTTAAATATAAGACTTGAGGTATCTGTTTTTATAACGGACTCTTTGCCGTGCATTATGCTTTTGGCATGGCTTACTGCCGCACCGAAGGCTTTGCAGATTGCCTGATGACCAAGGCAAACACCGAGAATAGGAACTTTCCCTGCAAAGTGTTTTATTACGTCTATGCATATGCCTGCGTCCTCCGGTTTTCCCGGTCCTGGAGAAATGATTATTTTTTCCGGTGAAAGATTTTCTATTTCTTCAACTGTCATTTCATCGTTTCTTATAACCTTTATATCTGGATTTATTTCACCTACAAGCTGATAGAGATTGTAGGAAAAGCTGTCGTAATTATCAATTAAAAGTAGCATTGTCTTATTCCTCCTCTGAAAGCTCTATAGCCTTAACAACTGCCATTGCCTTGTTTATACATTCCTGATATTCGTTTTCCGGAACACTGTCATAAACAATTCCCGCACCGGAGCGGACAAAAACTTTTCCGTTTTTCTTAAATGCAAGTCTTATGCCGATACAGGTGTCCATATTTCCCGTAAGGTCGATATATCCTATTGCACCGCCGTAAATGCCACGCTTGTTGTTTTCGAGATTATTTATTATCTGGCAGGCTCTTATTTTAGGTGCTCCCGAAAGAGTACCGGCCGGAAGAACGACTCTTATGGCGTCTGTTGCCGAAAATTCGTCTTTTATTTCTCCACGTACTGTTGAGCCTATGTGCATTACATGGGAGAAAAGCTCTATCTCATGGTATTTTTCAACCTTTACCGTACCGAACTTGCTTATTTTTCCCAAATCGTTTCGTCCGAGGTCAACAAGCATATTGTGTTCGGCAAGCTCTTTTTTGTCGTTTAACAAATCCTGTTCAAGGGCTTTGTCCTCCTCGTCATCTTTTCCTCTCGGTCTTGTGCCTGCAAGAGGGAAGGTGTGGAGAACGCCGTCCTGCAATTTAACAAGTGTTTCCGGTGAAGAACCTGCCAGTTCAATATCACTGCTTGAAAAATAGAACATATAAGGCGAAGGATTGATTGTTCTTAAATATCTGTATGCATTAAAGAGACTGCCCTCGTATTCGGCACTGAGTCGGTTTGACAAAACGACCTGAAAAATATCGCCGTCTACAATATGCTGTTTTGATTTTTCAATCATTTTGCAGAACTGTTCTTTGGTAAAAAGCGGTTTGAAAGGAGACAACATTCTGCCTTTAAATTCATTTTCACATCTTTTTCCCGTAAGAAGTGATTTTATTTTTTCTATTTCGGAAACGGCTTTTTTGTAGTTTTCTTCAAAGTTATCGGATTTTGCATTGGCGATTATTATTATCTTCTGGCGGAAGTTATCGAAAGCGATTACTTTGTCGAAGAACATCAAATCGCAGTCGTTAAAGCCTTCTTCGTCCTGAGCATCAAGATTGAGTGTAGGTTCGCCGTATTTTATATAATCGTATGAAAAGTAGCCTACAAGACCGCCTGTGAAAGAAGGAAGGTAGCTGAATTTCGGGCTTTTGTTCTGTTCTATAATGGAGTTTATGTATTTTTCAGGGTGAGTGCTTTTAAATTTAAGTGCTTCGTCACCCATATGTTTTATTGTTATTTCAAAATTTTTGGCGGTTATTTCACTCTTAGGGTCAAAGCCCAAGAAAGTGTATCTGCCGTAGTGCTTTGTGCTTTCAATGCTTTCGAGCATATAAACATGACTGCTTACGGTTTTTAATATTTTAAGTGCTTCGATAGGTGTTATTATGTCCGAAAAAATTTCGTCGCTTATGGGTATTGATTTATAATCCTTTGTAAATTTTACTGCTTCTTCAAAATTCGGTCTGAGCATTTGTTTTCCCCCTTAAAAAATATTTCCGGTAAGTGCAGGTGTCTTTTGCGGTTTAGGCAATAAAAAAACCGCCCATGAAATATAAAACTTATACTTCAAGGACGGATAATCCGCGGTGCCACCTTAATTCGGGTATAACAAAACCCACACTTAGCAGAATACTGACATATTCCCGGCATTATAACGTGTGCCTACCACGTCATACAATACTAAGTCAAAAGACTTTTCCGTATGCCCTCAGCGGTCCATTTAACAAATCGTTTCCTGTCGGATTCCAGCCTAAGTCCGACTCTCTGTGAAGGCGTATTTTGTTTTTATCTCCGCTTCAATGGTTTAACTTAATTTATGGCTTGATTATACACCAAAAATTCAGTATGTCAATAGGTTTTTAAAAATTTAACACTTTTTATTGATTAAACTTTAAAGTGATAAAGAAAATATATAAATTAAAGAAAAAACTAAACAGGCAATAAAAATTTCTTCTTATATATGCCGAAAAAAATGACTGTTTTCCGTTGTTAAAATCCTTAATTAATGCTATAATAAATAAGATATTTAAACGATTAAAATTGTATGTTTCAAGGAGAGAAAAAAATGGCTCAGGAATATAATGAAAGCCAGATTCAGGTTCTTAAAGGACTTGAGGCTGTGCGTAAAAGACCCGGTATGTATATCGGTTCTACAAGTGCAAGGGGACTGCACCATTTGGTTTATGAGATAGTCGACAACTCCGTTGACGAGGCTCTTGCAGGATACTGTACGGAAATAGATGTTGTTATAGAAGCAGACGGAACAATTACCGTTAAGGATAACGGACGAGGAATACCTACGGGTATTCACCCTGTGGAAAAAATACCTGCCGTGGAAATGGTATTTACCGTTCTTCATGCAGGCGGTAAATTCGGCGGCGGCGGATACAAGGTTTCCGGCGGTCTCCACGGTGTAGGTGCTTCTGTTGTTAATGCCCTCAGCGAATGGCTTAAGGTGGAAATTCACCGTGACGGCAGAATACACAGACAGGAATATTGCAGAGGCGATGTTGTTACACCTCTTACAGACGGTGGAGAAAGCAACCTTCACGGTACTATAGTCAGATTTAAACCTGATGCCGAAATATTTGAAGAAACAACGGAATTTGATTTTGATGTTCTTGCAACAAGACTTCGTGAAACAGCATTCCTTACAAAGGGTCTTAAAATAAATCTTGAGGACAAGAGAGAAGGAAAGGAACAGAAAAAATCGTTCCACTATGAGGGCGGAATTAAAGAATTTGTTCAGTTCATAAACAAAAACAAAACCCCTATATACGAAGAAGTTTTCTATGCCGAAGGCACAAAGGACGGCATTTATGTTGAGGTTGCTTTCCAGCACAATGACGGATACAACGAAAGTATCCACACATTTGCAAACAACATAAACACAACCGAAGGCGGAACACATCTTGAGGGCTTTAAAACAACTCTTACAAAGACAATTAACGACTTCGGCAGAAAAAGCGGAATATTAAAAGAAAACGACAAAAACCTTACCGGTGATGACGTAAGAGAGGGCATAACAGCCGTTGTAAGCGTAAAAATATCAGATCCTCAGTTTGAGGGTCAGACAAAGACGAAACTGGGAAACAGCGAGGCTAAGGGGGCTGTAATAGGCGTATTCTCCGAACAGCTCACATATTTCCTTGAGGAACATCCTTCTGTGGGTAAGATTATATTCGACAAGGCTCTTATGGCTTCCCGTGCAAGAGATGCCGCAAAGAAGGCAAGAGAGCTTGTAAGAAGAAAAACAGGTCTTGATACAACAAGACTTCCCGGAAAGCTTACGGACTGTTCCGACAGAAACCCTGAAAACTGCGAAATTTACATCGTAGAGGGTGATTCCGCCGGCGGCAGTGCCAAAAAGGCACGTGACCCTAAGACACAGGCTGTCCTTCCGTTAAGAGGTAAAATACTTAACGTAGAAAAAGCACGTCTTGACAGAATTCTGGGAAGCGACACAATACGTTCCATGATTACGGCTTTCGGAACAGGTATTTCCGAAGATTTTGATATAGATAAGCTCCGTTACCACAAGATAGTTATTATGACCGATGCCGATGTTGACGGTGCTCACATAAGAACACTTCTGCTTACCTTCTTCTACCGCTACATGAGACCGCTTATTGAGGACGGAAAGGTATATATTGCCCAGCCGCCTCTTTACAGGGTAGAGAAGAACAAACAGCACTATTATGTATATAATGATGACCAGCTTGAAGCTCTCTATCAGGAGATAGGCAGAACGGGCATTAAAGATATTCAGCGTTACAAAGGTCTGGGAGAAATGGATTTTGACCAGTTAAGAGATACAACAATGGACGTTAAGCACAGAATACTTAAAAAAGTTGAGCTTACGGACGCAGTAGAGGCTGATGAGATATTCAGTATGCTTATGGGCGATGAGGTTGAACCGAGACGAGAGTTTATAAACGAAAACGCCAAGTATGTGGAAAATCTCGATTTCTAAAATTACGAAAATCAGTCTGAAAGGAAGTTAAAAATGAGTGAAAACCAGATAGATAAGATGGTCACCGTCGATATAAACAAAGAAATGAAAAAGGATTATATCGAGTATGCCATGAGTGTTATTATAGCCAGAGCCTTGCCGGATGTAAGGGACGGTCTTAAACCTGTTCAGAGAAGAATACTTTACTCAATGAACGAGATGAACCTTGATCCGTCAAAGGGCTACAGAAAGTCTGCACGTATCGTGGGTGATACAATGGGTAAGTATCATCCTCACGGTGACAGCTCCATTTATGACGCAATGGTTCGTATGGCACAGAACTTTTCAATGCGTTATATGCTTGTAGACGGTCACGGAAACTTCGGTTCGATAGACGGTGACGGTGCAGCCGCAAGCCGTTATACAGAGGCAAGAATGAGCCGTATAACAGCAGAAATGCTTGCCGACATAGAAAAAGACACAGTTGATTTTGAGCCGAACTATGACGGAAACGAAAAAGAGCCTGTTGTACTTCCGTCAAGAATACCTAACCTTCTTGTAAACGGTTCTTCCGGTATTGCCGTAGGTATGGCAACAAACATTCCTCCGCATAACCTTGGAGAAGCCGTTGACGGTGTTGTGAAAATAATAGACAACAAAGTAAGCGGCAGAGATACGGACGTTGAGGAACTTATGGAGGTTGTAAAAGGTCCGGATTTCCCTACAGGTGCAAATATACTGGGAAGAAGCGGCATAAGAGCAGCTTACAAAACAGGCAGAGGCAAAATAATTATCCGTTCCGAAGCTGAGATAGAAAGCCTTCCTAACGGCAGGGAAAGAATAGTCGTTACCGAAATACCTTATCAGGTAAACAAGGCGCGTCTTGTTGAAAAAATAGCCGACCTTGTAAAAGATAAAAAAATAGAAGGCATAAGCGATATTCTTGATGAATCAGCCGGTGACGATATTAAAATAACAATAGACATCAAAAAAGACTATAACGCAAATGTTATATTAAACCAGCTTTTTAAATATACACAGATGCAGGAAAGTTTCGGCGTTATTATGCTTGCTCTTGTAGACGGAAAGCCTGAAATACTTAATCTTAAAGAAATGCTTAGTCTTTATTTAAGACATCAGGAAAACGTAGTTACAAGAAGAACACAGTTCGATTTGGATAAGGCCGAAAAGAGAGCCCATATACTGGAAGGTCTTATGATAGCCATTGATAACATTGACGAGGTTATAAAGACTATCCGTGAAAGCTATGATGATGCCAAGGAAAGACTTATGGATAAATTCGGTCTTTCGGAGCTTCAGGCACAGTCCATACTTGAAATGCAGCTCAGACGTTTACAGGGTCTTGAAAGAGAAAAGATTGAAGAAGAACACAAGGCTCTTATGGAAAAGATTGCATACTTCAAGACAATTCTTGCAGACGAGAATAAACTTTTAGGCGTAATAAAAGACGAAATTTTAGCTACAAAGTCAAAGTATGCCGATCCGAGAAGAACAAAGATTGTAAACAATCCGGGAGATATTGACATAGAGGACCTTATAGAGGACGAAGTAAATGTTATTACACTTACTCACAGAAACTATGTAAAGAGAACTCCTCTTGATACATACAAGAGCCAGAACAGAGGCGGAAAAGGCATAATCGGTATGCAGACAAGAGACGAGGACTTTATAAAAGACCTGTTTGTAAGCTCAACCCACGATACAATGCTTTTCTTTACCAATATGGGCAGAGTGTATAAGCTCAAAGGCTACGAGATACCTGAGGCGGGAAGAACGGCGAGAGGTACGGCTATTGTAAACCTTCTTGAAATTCAGCCGGAAGAAAAGATAAACGCCATAATTCCTGTAAGAGAGTTTTCTCCGGACACGTATCTTGTTATGATAACAAAAGAAGGCGTTATCAAAAAGACGGATATGATGAGCTATTCAAACATAAGAAAAGGCGGTCTTAATGCCGTTAACCTCAGAGATGACGACCAGCTTATATCCGTAATGGTAACAGACGGAAACAAAGAAATATTTGTTGCTACCCATGACGGAATGGGCATTAAGTTTGATGAGAACGATGTTCGTCCTATGGGAAGAACCGCAACAGGCGTAAGGGCAATTAAGCTGAGGGAAAATGACTATGTTGTTTCAGCAGGTGTTGTTGATGAAAGCTTAAAGGTTCTTAACGTAACCGAAAACGGATTTGGAAAACGTACAGACATATCGGAGTTTAATCTCCAGAAGCGTGGCGGTATGGGTGTAAAGATACACAACATAACCGACAAGACAGGTAAAATAAACGGAACGCTTATGGTAGGCGAGGACGAGGAAATAATGATTATTACATCTGAGGGTATTATAATAAGACTTAGGGTAAATGATATTTCCTGTATCGGCAGAACAAGTCAGGGTGTTAAACTTATAAATCTTGACGAAGGCGTAAAGGTTGCCGGCATTGCAAAGATTGCCGCAGACCAGATAGAAAGCGAAGAAGAAACGGAAGAAGAATAAGACCTGTAAAACCGTGGGCTTTGCCCACACCCACAAGCCTTTAAAAAGGCTTGACCTAAATTTTAATAAAAACCACTCAAAATTTTATTTTGAGTGGTTTTTTGTAAAAGAATATTTTAAAAATATATAATTTTAACAAAACTCCCATGATTACATCATGGGAGTTGTATTAAAAGTTTTACTCAATTTTTTTCAAAAAATTGTCAGGGTTTGGGGTGAAACCCCAAGGTTTTTGTTTTTTAAGCAACTTCTTCTTTTTCCGGTATTGAAATTACAGTATGACCGGAATTTCTTACAACATAAGATGCAACAGAGCCGATTATATTTTTAATACCACGTTTTGTTGATTTTGTCATAATAATAAAGTCGATGTTGTTATCATTTGCAAAATATACGATTTCTTCACCGGCACTTTTACCTACAAGAACAGTCTTATTTACTTTATAACCCTTGAGAATATCGTCTATTTTGTCAAATATAGGCATTGTTTCGGTTACTACTTTGTTTCTGTCAACCTGTGTCATTGCATAAGCATAATAGTCCTCACGTACAGTAACTGCTTCGATTTCAACTTCATCAGGTTTATAATTTTTTGCTATAAATTCCGCCGTTTCCATGCTGCGCTGTGTTCCGTCTATAGGCATTAATATCTTTTTCATAATACACGCCTCCCAAGATTATAAAACATAGTGATAATATTTATCGTTTTGATAATACATCTGCTTTCAACAATACATCTGATGTATTTATTATAAATTAGGGCGCATATTATGTCAATATATAAATTAAATTTTATTAAAAAAATTTAATTTGTTCTTATATAAAAACTAAATGCCGTTATAAAACGATGTATTTATATATGTTTTGGATTCAAACAATTATTACTGTGCTGTCTGAATATTTTGCTGCATATAAAGAAGCTGAATAAGTGATTGGATTTATACTGTGTTTTTTGGGTTTTGGAACAATAAGGCATGAAATTTTATTTTGAAATATATAGTTAAGAATTTCTTCATCGGCTTTTCTTACAGAAAAAACATTGTGTTTTACGTTGAAATTGGAAAAGTTTTGCTTAATTTTGAGGATAGAGTCGTTGGTTTGGTTTGAATTTTTATCTGATATAGCGGCTATAAAAAGAAGGGTATTTTCTGGAATAAAATTTTTATAAATATATTCTTTTGCTTTTTCGTTGTATCCGTTTAAGTCACAGGTAAGCAGTATCCGTTTCATAAAATTCCTCCGTTTTTAAATCGGTTATCAGGCAGTCAGACCACTGAAAAATAATTTATTGAATATATAACCATTATATGTATATGGAGTAAAAAAAGAATAGGGGATTTTAATAAAAATGTACTTTAAATTATATTGGGACATTCTCCCACAAGGAGAAGGCAAACCCCTCAGTCACTTCGTGACAACTCACCTTTCATGGGAGCCTTCCCAACTTGAAAGCCGTCCCTGAAAGGGAAGGTGGCACAGTTTGCTGTGACGGAAGGGTTTTAAAGCCTTCTCCCTTGTGGAGAAGATGCTGAGACGTAGTCGAAGCGGATGAGGGATAAATCCTTTAATCAAAGTTTTAATCAAACGGATTAAATTTAATTTTTCCCAAATGGAAAAGTGGGATTTGCAGGAACTTTTTTAAAAAAGTTCCCTGCACCTTCAAAAATCTCTTTAAGACCGC
>CAKQPE010000050.1 GCA_934256695.1 uncultured Eubacteriales bacterium | reverse complement strand
GTTGTGGGACAGAGTCCCACGGTTTTAATCAGTCCGATAAATTTATATTTATTGCCAAAAAGCCTTCCAAAAAAGGAAGGCTTTTTAACTTGGCTTTTAAAAACTTATTCTTCTGTTGTTACTGTTTCAACTACAGATTCCGCTTCTTCCTTTGTTTCGGAATTTGTAGTTTCTATAGTTTCTATAATTGTTTCTCCTGCTGAATCTATTGTATTGTTTTCATCAACAGTTGTTTCCTCTGTAGTTTTGCTTTCTTCCGGGCTTTGTGCAGGTTCTTCTGATATTGTTTCATCTGCCGGAGCTTCCTCTGTTGGCTCTTGTGTAATAACTTCGTCAACAGGAGTTTCATCAACTACAGGCTTTTCAATTATCGGTTCTTCAACAGGAACTTCGATTACAGATATTGCATATGTCTGTAACTGTTCTGCCGCTTTTGCTTCACAGGTAATATTCTTTATTGCCGCATATCCTTCTTCGTTTGTGTCGGAAATTACCATTGTGTATGTGCCTTCGCCTACGGTTGTGGAATCACCTTTTTTTCCGCTTGCAGTTGTTCCCGATTTAAGAGTAATTGTTATTGTCTTTCCGTCTTTAGATGAAGTATAGTTTGTATCGTTTACAAGTGTTACTCCGTCTTTTGACACGCTTGCAAGTGAAGCGTCATAACTTTCCGGAAGTGCAGATGTATCAAGTGTAATATTGAATGTTTCACCTTCAGCTGTTACCGGTTCAGCTGTTGCTGTTATCTGCGGATCAGTTACGTGTTCTTTAAGATAAATGTCAGTATTAACGCTTATATCCTGATAGCCGTTTACAATATATCTTACGTTTGTTATTCTCTTGCCGTCCAAGCCTTCAAAACGCTTATACTGCAATGAATTTCCGTGAGGTTCTGTCATTTCTTCTATAGCAAAAGCAAATTTACCTATTTTTTTATAGTATATGTTATCACCATGCTTTAAGCCATATTTCTTGCCGTCACTGTCGGTCAGAACTACACCGAGAAGATTTTCCTCTGCACTTAATTCCGTAGGAAGTCCTGTTACCTTAAATTCGTAGCTGCCCCAAGATGAATTATCAGTTACCGATATTGAAATATCACCATGTGAAAGTGCATCTGCTCCGTTATTCTGCATTGCGGAAACAGTTCCGTCAGCATAAACTGTCTTATACTGTTTCGACGGTGTTGTACTTATGTCTGTAATGCTCTTTGCAATATCAATAAGGCTGTTTGTTCCTTCTACCTTGTTGGCGGCAAGAATTTTTAACTGTGCATAAACATTTGCGTCAATTCTTACAGGTGATTTTACACCAAGTATTTTGCCGCCTGTGCCGTCATCATTACTTTCCGAATATGATCCTTTAAACTTTGACCACTTAATTGTTGTAGCAGATGAAACAGCGTCATATCCGCCGTCTTCTGTTCTTAAATCTGCAACACTGTCAGTTTTTGTTACTATGCTTTCATTTGCAGGAGCAGAAACATTATTTATTTCTCCGTTATAGAAGTCTGCATAAGGAACATTGGCTGTACCGTAAATATAACCTGTAAGCGGTGTTTTTGCATAGTAATAAATATCTGTATCACCAATCTTTGTGCCTTTTACTGTTTTTCCGTTTACAGTAATATCCTCTTCATCTGAATAATAATACATTGTTCCGAGAACATTTATAAAACCGTTACCTTCTTCCGGCAGACTGCTCCACTTTTCTGCTCTGTGCATACCGAGAATTACATTGTATTTTGCTATATCGCTTGCGTATGCGTCTGTCATTGTGGCATACCATTTGCCGTTTTTAAGGTTCTTATCTTTTGTATTGTTAATCTGACCATTTATTAAAAGATTGTCAAGGCTGCTGCCGTACTGGTAATGGAAATGACCTGCAACAGGCTCTTCTTCTGTTCCTTCCATTCCCGGTTTCATAGTTACAAAATATTTAAACGGATTTCCTTCTGCTAATGTGTCGGCTGTAAGCACATATGTTTTTGAGCCTTCAAAACCGTTGCCCATAATGCCTGTTATTTTATATGTATCTGTTGCAAGAAGTTCTCCGCCTGTCGCTCTCCATGTAAGCCTGTAGTTATTACCGTCTTTTTCGCCGGAAATAAGAGTTACAGCCTTTGAATTTTCATCTGATGTTGTACTTGTCATATCAGACCAATATTTTTTAAGAGAAGCTGTATCAGGATACTGTTTCTTAATAATATCTCCCATGCCTGCCGCCGTAAAAGCATTTATATATCCGTCATATGCCAAATCCCATACTGTATCAAGGTAAGGATAATTTTCGGCTGTTTCTTCATCTGGAGTAATATATTTCTGCCATGTTTCGTAGTTTCCTGCCCAGCCTTTTGCAGATGTATCGCCTACTATTTTTGTTTCACTGCTTCCGTCTTTCTTTGTAACGGTTATAACATATGCATCATCTTCGCCCTCTGCAAACACATCTGTGTTTGTAAACTTAGGTGTGCCGTTTGTATTAAGGACATCTCCTGCCTTTACTTTATCAGAAAGGACTTCTTTTCCGTCTACAACTACAGATGATACATTCTTTATTGAGTCTATATTGTCTGATGTAACCTCAAACTTGGTTGTATAATCCTCATATCCGAGAGCATAAACCGTAAGTGCCCAATAACCTGTTCCGTCATATCCTTCGGGAAGTTCAAATCTTGCAGACTCCGTAAGACCAAGCTGAATACCCATTGATTTATGCATCCAGTCATCTGCCGCAAACTTTGTACCGAATTTTCTTACAGGTGTTGAATATGTACTGTCGTTGCCGTAATATGTCCACTCTACAGTCTGCATTTTTTCTCCAAGCGGGCCGTAGTTTGCACCGCTTGCGTCATCATCAAGTATAACCTTTATAAACTCACCAAACGAACCGCTGTATTCTTTAACTGTAGTTTTAATTCCTTCGACTTTTGCAAGTGAACTGTCTTTAATGCCGGAGCCTGTTCCGTTTTGTCTTTCTCCGAATGTCCAGCCGTTACCGTTTCTCGTTACAGTCTTTAATCCGTTTGTATTGCTGTTTACATCGGCAATAACTTCATACTCCTCAAGTGCCTGTTCACCATAGCCACCTCTGAGTGTTCCGCCGTTTTCTACTACATCATATGACTTTTTAAAGTCATCAAAATCTTTTGCTCTTACGGCAACAGGAACATACTTAATTCCGCTTAAAACAGAATAATCAAATGTTTTGCCGTTTACTGTCTTTGCCTTGCTGTTAAAGTCAACCTTCTGTCCGTCTGTTGTATAGAAAACATTGTTTCCGTCCCAATAGGAAACCTTATATGCAGTTCCTTCTGTATCATATACTGTCAATATCTGCTGATAGCTTCCTCTGTGGAGACCATGGTTTGTTGTTGCTCTTGTTACTGCGTCAAAGCCACCTCTGTCATATTCATAACCTGTTACGTTTCCGCTCTTGTCAGTAAGAACTCTGTCAGGATCGTCTGATGATGAATTGTCTCCTGCATTAAATATATCTTCACTGCTCCAGTATTCGTTATAAGGTACTGCCGCATAGGCATAAACAAGCTTATTTTTATTTTCGCTTTCGGAATCACTGTCAGAAGACGATGAACTTGATGAGCTTCCGCCGGAAGAACCGCCACTTGAAGAACCGCCGCCGGAAGAAGTATTTTTATTTGTTTCCGTTTTTTCTTCTTTGCTTTCGGCTTTTTCGTCAGGCTTTTCGTCTTCCTTGCCGTAAACATTTTCTCCGTTTCCTGTTACGTTTGCAATGTCTTTTGAAGATGAATAATCAGTATCGGCTTCAACGGTATTTATTGTTGAATTTTCGTCTATTTCGATTCCCGTTGTACCGTTACTGTTGTTTATAACAACCTTGCCTTCTACGGCAGAGTCTTTAAACTCAAGGCTTCCGCCTCTTGAAACAACGTCACCCGAAACTTTTGCTACGTCAAGAGTAACTTTTCCAGCACCGTCACCTATGATAACACTGCCTTCTACATCACCCTTTATTGTTACGTTGTCTGCCGCTACAAAAACGGTTTTTCCGCTGCCGTTTACAACCGCACCGTCTGTAAATACAAACTCATCTGCAATATTGGAAAGTATCTGTACAAATTCCGCTCTCGTAACAGGTGCTGAAGGATTTAATAAATCTCCGTCACCATTTAAATATCCCTCCTGAACCATAGCCGCAACCAAAGGCTTAGCCCAGTCACTTATTTTATCTGAGTCGGAAAACTTGTCCAGTACAGATATATCTCCGTTTTCAAGATTGAGAAGTCTTGCAATAAGAACAACTGCTTCTTCTCTTGAAGCATTTTTTGTCGGCATAAGTTCATTACCCGAACCTGTCATTATTCCGGAGTGAACAATTTTTGCCATTGCCGAATAGAACCAATCTTCTTCTTTTACATCACTTACAGAAGAAATATCAGCTTCTTTTTTCGCCGCAGTAATCTTATTTATTATTACCGATATTTCGGCTCTGTTAATGTTATCAAAAGGTCTTACATAGCCTTCATAGCCTGTTAAAATATCGTTTGATACTGCCTTCTCAACAGCTTCCTTTGCCCAGTTTGAAGGCATATCCTTTACAAGTGTTGTGTCCGAACCGTATGCCGGAATACTTCCAACAGTCATGACAGCCGCCAAAGCAACTGCTGCTGACTTTCTGCTTTTTATGATTGCTTCACAAAACTTTCGTTTCATTTAATAATCACTCCTTATATAAATTACCATAACTTATTATATATTAGTTTTAACTAATTATAAATAGTATGACACAATCAAAATTTAAAGTCAACATCGCTTTTTAATAATTTTTATTGACAAAATAAAGTCTATTAATTATGATTAATCTATATTAGTACACGCTAATTATACGTTAAAAAAGGAGTTCTTAAATACTATGCTTATTAAAAAAATACTGAAATTTCTTATTTTTTCGGCTGTTTCGGTTTCACTTTTTTCCGGCTGTACAGGTTCCCAGACTAACTTAAAAACAAGCTCTGTTTCTGTTGCCGAAATTGCCGATAACGATAAATTTTCATCAGAAATATTTGCCATGGATACGGTAATGGATATTACCGCCTACGGAAAAGACAGCGAAAAAGCCGTTTTGGAAACAGAAAAAGAAATATACCGTCTTGAAAAACTGTTTTCCACCACTGACGAAAACAGCGAAATATACAAATTAAATAAAGACAAAAGTGCCGTTCTTTCTGACGATACCTTTAATCTGATAAAAAGAAGTATTGATTTTTACCATAAAACAGGAAAAATACTTGATATTTCAATATATCCTGTTGTACGTGAATGGGGTTTTACTACCGGAGAATATAAAGTTCCCGACAATACGGTTCTTGAGGAATTAAAAAAACATATTGACTCCGACAAAATAGCTGTTAACGAAAGTACAAAAGCTGTAACTCTCGGAGACAAAGATATGCTTATTGATCTGGGTGCTGTGGCAAAGGGATATACCTCCGACAAAATATGCACTTTAATGAAAAACATGGGAATAAAAAGTGCCGTTGTTTCATTAGGTGGAAATGTACAGACAATAGGTTTAAAGCCCGACGGTTCAAAATGGAAAATAGCCGTACAAAATCCATTTTCAGACGGAGATTATGCCGCTTCTCTTGAAATTTCCGACTGTGCCGTAATAACATCCGGAGCTTACGAAAGATATTTTGAGCAAAACGGAAAAACATATCACCACATAATGGATCCTAAAACAGCCGCACCTGCCGACACAGACCTTGCCTCTGCAACCATAATCAGCAAAGATGCTGCCCTCGCCGATGCATACTCCACAACACTTTTTATAATGGGAAAAGACAAGGCTGTTGACTTCTGGCATAAAAATAGAAGTGATTTTGACATAATACTTATTGGCAATGACAGCAATATATATGTATCAAAAAACATTGCCAATGATTTTAATTTATTGGATAAAAATTTCACTTTGAATATCATAGAATAAAAAATTAAACTGCTTATTAACGGCATTTATATGACTCAAAGCATTTTATTGGCGGTGAATACAAAAAAACGAATAAATCTTTTATCAAAACAGAAATTGTCACTCAGTGACGAAAGGGTTAGTTTTCACCTTGTTTGTGAACAAAAACTCCCCAAAACAAAGTTTTGGGGAGTTTTATTAAAATTTATGATTATGAACAAAATTCAAAATCGTCTTCTATTACATCATTTCTACAAATGACTGTACTCTTGTTCTGATCTGTTCGAAAGATTCAGACTGCTGGTCAATTTCAATCTTGAGGCTCTTGATGTTGTTAGCTTTTTCAAAGTCTTCAAGAAGGATTGGGTAGTCATATTCTTCAGGGTCACAGAATTTCATCATACATACGATAACTGCGTCAGCACCGTGTTCTTTAACGAGGTCAACAATGAATTTTCCTCTTGGCTTATCTCTGTCGATAGCAAGTGAACAAGCTGTAATGTTCTGCCACTGTTTAGCAAGTCTGTAAAGTGGGTCGTTGCCTGCAGGTACATCTGTACGGAACTGTCTTGATTCCTGAGCAAGGTCATCGGCTACGATAGCGATACCGAATTCATCGAATATGTCAAGAACTTCGTCAGGCTCTGCCTGAATACCTGTAAGAACAATCTTTTTACCCTTGAATGGTACAACAGGCTGTGCAAGAAGCTCAGTGATAAGTTCTTTAACTTTCTTTGTATGTTCAGCTTTATCCATAAACTGTCTTGCTTTAATAACAGCATGACGAACAGATGGCTTAATGATCTGTGGATACATAGCAGCTACATCTGAGAAAAGTCTCATTGTTGCTCTGTTTTCGTTGTAAACTTCGATAGCATTGTTGATAGCTTCGTCTGTAATTGTAATGCCGAGAATCTTTTCAAGTTTCTCTTTGATTACTTTGTATTCTTCATACATGAATTCATTAGAAGCTTCCATATCTCTGTTCTGAGAATGAACGAACTGGATTACAGGTGATGTACCTTTCCATTTCTGAGCAAATGTTTTAAGAGTATCACATGGTGAAGAAATGATTACAGCTGCAAGGTCATCATATGCGCCTTCCATTTCAAGTTCCATTATTGACTGCATTATTGAACAAGTAAATGCAGGAAGCCATGTAGGAGCTTTTAAAATCTGTTTCTTTGTAGCACCCCAGATTCCCATTGGAAGATAACCTGTTGCATAAACGATTTCTTCAGGAGCGTAAATAGGAAGGACACCTATAGCGCCTTTTCCTGTTTTTGCTTTGAAATCTTCCATAGCTTTTCTTGGGTGTTTTGATATATCAGTTAATTCAGATAATATTGTATCAATTTTACTCATTGTTCACGCCTCCTCTTAATTACGCATTTGCCTTAGATGCAATGAAGCTTTCCATTGTTTCTGAAAGAGCCTCTACACGAGTATCATACTGAGCTTCTGAGAAGTTACGTGGGTCTGTCTGGTCGCCGTCGAATGTAGCGTAAGGTGTACCTGTAGCTTCCTTAACAAGCTGCTGAACCTCAGGAGTCATAATATCCATGTTCTTACAGCTTCTGTTGTTGTGGTAAAGAATACCTGTACAGTGTGTATTCTTCATAATGTCTGAGATAACGTCAGCTCTGTTCTGTACGCCGTTGTTATAGATACATCTCATATAACCTCTTGCCATTTCTTCAAGGTCGCCTACTTCATAGTGTGTTGACCAAGCACTTGGATATGTAGAACCAACCATGTTCATGCCACGGTTTTTAAGAGCTTTGTATGTGTATGAAAGATATGGCCAAACTGCGATACCTTCCCAAGCAATACGTGTTTTTTCTCCGCCTTTGAATGCATCGATGCCTGCATCTGCTTTTTCCTGAAGTTCAGCTGCAAGTGTTGTAAATGTATCTTCTGCTGCGAAGTGTGAACGAGCACAAACGATAAGAGCCATGAAGTTGAATACGTCAAATCCACTAAGAGGTGAAGGAACTACTGAAGCCATGCCCATAGCTTTGTCCCATGCTTCGATAGAACGCTGTGTCTGAGCCTGAACCTCTGCGAATTTTTCGTAATCGAAAGGCTTGCCTGTAAGTTTTTCAACCTGCTCGATTTCTCTCTTGAACTGTGCTACAACGTAGTCTACAGAACGCTGTGGAATAGGAAGTTCGTATACGAAAGGAACATCGATGATAATGCAAGGAACATTAAGTGTTACTGCAATGTTTTCGTACCATTTAAGAAGAACTTCGCAGATATTGTTACAAAGGATAATAATATCAGGTAATGGGATTCTTGGTATCTTGAGTTCATCAAGCTTAGCAAGAGCCTCAGGTGTCTTGCCTGTTCTCTTTTCTTCAACAAGAAGTTCCATATAAGCAAGGTTGATTCTTGAATATGAACAGTTGTCCATTGTATAGCCTTTTCTTTCAGCTAATTCAAGAATTTCGAGAGCACCGTGCTTAGCACCTACTGCTGCTGCATGGTTTTCAGGGTAAACAATGTTGATACCTGCTGTTACAAGAATTTCCGGCGGAGCAATAGAACTTGACCAACAAACAAATTCTCCTCTATCATGAGCAGTAAATGCATCATCATAGAATTTCTGAGTATAATAACCTAATTTTTGTTTTGCATTCATGCCTTCTGTTTCACTCATTTTAATCCCTCTCTCCTTTAAAATTAACGTTTTTTGGCTTCATCATAAGCAAACAAAGCTGCACCGAGAGCTCCGGCAATCTGTGGGTTAGGAGCAACTATAACTGGTCTCCTTAACTCTCTGCTTATTGCACGTACAACACCGGCATTCTGAGCAACTCCACCGCTCATAACTATATCATCAGCAAGTCCCGCTCTGTAGGCCAGACCGCAAGCTTTACTTGCAACTGACGCATGGATACCTGCAATAATATTCTCTTTAGGAATATTGTTTGAAAGATGCGAAATAACCTCTGATTCCGCAAATACAGTACAAGTACTGCTTACGTTTACAACCTCTGTTGCTCTGCTGTCATAATCGGCCATATCTGTTATGTTTATTTCAAGTACTCTTGCCATAACATCAAGGAAACGGCCTGTTCCGGCAGCGCACTTATCATTCATAAAGAACTGTGAAACCATACCGTTATCATCAAGACGTATTGCTTTTGCATCCTGTCCGCCGATATCAATAATGGTTCTTGCTGTAGGCACAAGATGGAATATACCTTTTGCATGGCAGCTGATTTCGCTTATCTGCTTATCAGCTCTTTCAAAGGAATATCTTCCGTAGCCTGTAGCAACTATTTTCTTCATATCATCAAGTGTAAGATTAACTTTGCCCAATGCTTCGTTAAGAGCTCTTGACGGGCCAGAAGAACCTGTACCAACCTGAACTACGCTGGAAGATACGATATTCTTGTCATCATCAAGTATAACTACTTTAGATGAAGCAGAGCCGACATCTAAACCTAACACGTACATTTATAGTTCCTCCTTCGGTGGTTTAAATCAATAACACACAACACATCTTTGTCATCAATTTAACTAAAAAGTAAAATAACTTTCATACGCCTTTATTATATCCTTTGCCAGAAGAAAAATCAATACTAAACCGTAAATATTTAACTTTAATGAAATTTTTCTTAAACTCTGTCCTAAATTTCTTATTTATTTTGCTTTATTTTTATTCATATAATTCAAAAAAACAGTTCTTTTAAAAACAGTTTATAAATTTCTTAAAAGCCTTTATTTAAAGTTGATTTTGCCGTATAAACCATAAAAATCGTATTTATATATGCAATTTTAAATTTATAATCTTAAAAATATCAGTCATACATTGTAATATTTATACAAAAAACTTCTGTAATTTTTGAACAAAATCACATAATAAAAAATTTTGCAGTTTGAAAACTTATAGTTTCGTAATTTTTTTACGTTATTATTTTTATAATAACAAAAAATTTGCTCAACTCTGTTCCAACCCCGAATTTATATAAACATTTTGTTAATTTTTTATCTAATATAAAATAATTTTTCTACTAACTTTTTTATGTTTTTACATTAAATAATTTAATTAATTATAAGTTGTGTAATTATCTATAAGTAATCATATTTCTTACTAAAGTATGACTTTTTTTGTCTATTTATTATCCGAAAACAATAAATATGTAAATATATCTAATCTTTGTATATAATCTTTATATAAAGTATATATGTATATATACTCTAAATATGATTTACATTTTATATTACATTTCGGATTTTTAATTTTTATTTTTGACTTTAATCGTATTTTTTGTTAAAAATTATTTAAAATTTAAAAACCATTGTTATACCAATATCATTTTTCAGTCGAAAATACTATGGCTAATATTTATCCAATCAATAAATATAAATTTCTCTAAGACCTTGGGGCGTTGCCCCAATACCCCACAAGCCTTTGAAAAGGCTTGACCTAAACTTTTGTAAAATACCATGGCAGAGCCATGGTATTTTTGGAATAATTCAATATATTTTTTCCCGAAAAACGCAATGTAATTGCGTTTTGATAAAAGTTTTACTCGATTTTTTTCAAAAAATCGCAGGGTGTGGGACAGAGTCCCACGGTTTTAATCAGTCCAATAAATTTTTATTTTGCGTTATATTTCTTAATCTCTGTAAAGACTTCTTCAAGTTTGAAAAAATCGGATTGTTTAACAAATCCTGTATTTTAATTGTACTTTTAACTTCCGAACCGCCTATACTATATTTTCCACATTCAAAAGTACGGTTTCCCATAACAAGTTTCGCATTTTCTCCAACCTGAATTTCAGCCTTTCCTTCAAAAGAATCTATCTGAGCAAATCCATTCTCAACAATAATATTAAGTACATTTCCGTCTTTGGATATTACCGAAGCGACATTATTATTGTAACCGTTAAATTTAAGTTTTGTATTGTTTCCGCAGATTATACTGTTTACTTTTCCGCCGTAAACCTCAATATCCGCCGAATCGGAAGCTCCGCTTGTATCAAGCTCGTTTAAAGTTCCGTTTTTTACGGAAACATAAATATTTTTTGTATAATTTTCTTGCGATGAACAGGCAACATTTTCTATATTTACATCTTTTCCGTCAACGGTAAGATAAAAATTTTCATCGGGAATTTCATCAACGGAAGTGCCTATAATTCTGTCAAAATTTCCGCTTTTGAGAACAATGTTTCCTCCGCCTGTAATATTATAAACAAGGTCTTTTCCGTTATCGTCAAAAGAAACATTTTCGCCTATTTCAAATTTGTTTCCGCCTGTGTCAAAAAAATCATTGTCACAAATAAAATTTATATTTTCAAATTTAACGTCACCTTCGATTATTATATATGAACAACGAAAAGTTTTTCCATTGCCTGTAATTACCGACGTCTGTTTCGGAGTTTTAAATATTGACTGAAAATTAATATTATCAACAAAATTTATTTCTCCGCCCTTTTCAGCCGTTTTGTTTATTTCATAAACCGAACCGCAATTCTTTCCGTTTACAACGGCAATAGTTTCGGCTTCACCGGCAAAGACAGATGATAAAAACATCGAACCTGCAATCAAAAAAGTTATTGTTGAAAAAATTGCTTTTTTAATCAACCTTATCAACCTTCCTTATAAGTACTAACTTATTGAGATAAAATTCGGCTGTATATTTATAATTTAGTGAAATATCCTTCGGTATAAGTTCAATTAAAGTTTCCGTACCCATATTGTTTTCCGACAAATCAAATGCATATTCATCAAAATTTTTATCGGAATTTTCTTTTATATAATTATAAATGTATTTTTTGTAGTCACTGTTTTCATTGCTGTAATATACATCGTCATATACAATATAGTCTTTTCCGTCATTCATATAAGCGGCATTTAAAAATTTATCGTTTCTGCCTTTAATTGCAGTATTCAGATTTTTCACAAAATCATCTTTTAATGTTACGGTTATGTTTTTTTCACTGTAGGTTATTTGGTCATCGGGCATACCTACAGAATTTAAAAACGCACGTAAAGGAATATATAGTTTTCCATTCTTGCTTATAGGCGAAACACCCATTTTTATATTTCCGTCACTGAACTTAATATATTTGTCACCCGATTTAAAAATAAAATAGTTATCAAGTGTATTATAATCTTCATCAAGGAGAATACAAAGTTTCATTAATCCGAGACCGGTATTTTTATTGTTATAAAAAACAAATCCCGGCTGTTCTAAAATATCACCTACATATTCCGGATTTATATATGTTGTTCCGTTTTCAATAAAAGCAATATTTTCATTTAACTTTTTTGTTGATATTCCCTGTGAATTTTTAATTGTAAGAATATTGCTTTCTGCCGTAAATGAAATATCCGCAGTTTCATTTTTATATTTGTTTACAGCTTCGGCATACGTTTTTTTGTTATCTGTTTTTCCGTAATCCCAAATATCGTCTTTTGAATATTGAGCAAAGTCAATATTTTTTATTCCCGAAATTTCTTTTATTTTTTCTTTCTTTTCATCGCTAAGATTAAACACCGCAACAAAAAGTTTTCCTTCACTTGCTCTTACACCAACCTGACATATTTCAAGTTCGTCCCAATATGAATCAAGTTTATCTGAACCTTTGAGAAGTTCACTTTCTGAATATTTTTCAGATAAAGAAATAACGGCAGTGTCGCCAGTTTGTGCCGAAGCAAGATAGCAAATATTTCCCGAATATGCCAAAAATACCAACAATCCAAACAATAACCGTTTCATTAAATAACCTCCTTTTTCTCCTTAAACATCTCCTTAATCCGAATATATAACCGTCATTTTCAAAAGTCAATTTGTAAGAATTAATATTAATCAAACCGTAATAATTTTTAATCTGCCTGTAAAATTGTATTTTATTTCAAGCATCAAAAAAGCAACCCAAAATAACTTGGATTGCTTTTTATGATTATATGAATTTTTGAAACATTAAATATTAAGCATCAAATGTATCAAGACAGAATTTGTAGAAGTTGTAATCATAGCTGTCACTGCCTACACCTATTGTAAGAAGAAGCTCATCAACACCTTCCTCCATAAGGAACTTATAGGCTCTGTTATAGCCTTCCAGTATGGATTTTTTGTTCATGTAATAGGTATAGAGCCAGAAAGCCGTCTTTTTCTCGCCGTCAACCTCTATTTCCTGCTTAGGATTTTCCTCTGCCATTTTTTCAGCCTCTATAGGAGAAATATGTGTTTTTTCCTCCATAGAGTCTATGTCCTTGAGCATTTTTTTGCCTTCCTTTACCAGTTTGTCAAAATCCTCATGTGTTGCTTTAAGGTATCTGATGGTTTTAATTTTTCCATCAGGAGTAAGATTTTCAAACATAATAACACCCCCATGTCAGTCTA
>CAKQPE010000049.1 GCA_934256695.1 uncultured Eubacteriales bacterium | reverse complement strand
ACTATATTAATTTTTCCAATCCCCGTCATTTTCCCATTTTCACTCGTGCTTATATTATAGAAGGATATTTTCCTTACTATGAACCTTTAAAACTTAATACTCACACTCGTATACTTTTTGTATGTATCGAGCTGAAGATGTAATACGCCATGAGCTTTATGCGAGCGAAAAATATTATAATCTTATTCGGTTTGGCAAACCGACGCCATGACAATACATACATCATAATGATACTTCCTCTCAGCCACAGCATGAGCCTTTTTGACCGCACGCAATGGGAGTGGGTTCTCACAAGAATGAGGACAGGCTGATTTTCAGACCTATGGGCAATGCCAAATACCATCCGATGTGTTTCAATAATAATTATGGAGGTACTTATGATTGACAAAAACAAAAAATCAAGCTCAAGTGAAATTTTAGAATGTCCAGATATTCTTTATACAATACCCGAAACCGCACATCTTCTGCGTGTAAACAAAAACACTGTATATCAGCTTATAAACAATGGTTATCTTCGTTCCATAAAACTTGGCTGTAGAAAAGTAAGCAGAAAAGCAATACTGGATTTTATTGAACAGTATGACGGTCAAATAATAGAATTTAACGATACATAATTTTTTGCAATTCATCTTAAACACATCTATACTCACACTACGGAGGTGTTTAAAATGAAAGCCATGTCAGATGAAGAAAAAATAACTGTTGAAGAAATTATGAAAGGTGATCTTAAACTGCTAACCGTCACCGAAGCAGCACAACTTCTGAAAATAAACCGAAACACGATTTACGACCTTATAAATCAAGGACTTTTGCGTGGATTTAAGCTGGGCTGTACTAAGGTTTCAACATTGGCAATATATGATTTTATTGTTAAATGTGAAAGTGGAAAAATAAAATATGAATCCAAAAAGAAAGTTCCCGCAAAGCCAAAAAACAAAAAGAAGAAAAATGCTTCAAAAAAAGAAACTGTCTCAAAATCAAAAAAGTAAGCATTTACACAACTAAATACACATTTAAACGCTCTGTTCTCAATTTGTGGGCAGAGCATTTTAGTGGACAAAACGTGGGCAAATTATACAAAAATTTCTATTTTAGATACGTTTTTACACCGTTTAAATGCGAATAATTACACAAGGCTCGTGACGAAGCAAGACACGGAAAAGCATTTCAGGGTCTTTACAACAGATACTTCAAATAATTTAAGATACACATTCAGTTAAATAAACACTAAAATAACCCCTTGCAGATGTTAAGTTTGCAAGGGGTTTTGCTGTTTGAAGAAAATTCAAAGGATTAAATATAAATAATTGAAGAATTAAATTATTTCAAAAACAAAAAGATGCTTACTTATAATAAACATCTTTTTATATATTTCTAAATATTTTACATCATAACTCATTGTTCACTCTATTGGTTTAATGAAACCTATCTGTCTGTCAAAATACAAAATTATATTTTAAAAAACAGCCGGAATAATTTTTTGTCGTAATACATCAATAACTCCATATGTATTGAGTCTTAGTTTAGGTATAACCGGCAGACTGACAAAAGCAAGTGTCATAAAAGCATCAATATCCTCCGAAATTCCGTTTGATTTAAGGGCGGCTTTAAGTAACTGCACCTTATTTTCTACAGCCTCTGCATTTTCGGTACTCATAAGTCCTGCTATCGGCAGTGCCAACTCGCCTATAACCTGTCCGTTTACCACAAATGCAAGACCGCCTTTATTTTTGCGTACTGTATTGCCTGCCAAAACCATATCGGCATCATTAGTACCTACTACAATCAAATTATGTGAATCATGGGCAATGCTTGAAGCCACTGCTCCGCATTTGAGACCATAATTACCTAAAAATCCCAATCCCACATGACCTGAGTTATTATGTCTTTCAAAAACAGCAATTTTCAATATCTTATTTTCCAAATCTACACCACAAGCAGTACCTGTGTTTTGTCTCAAAGGCACAATTTTCTCATAGGTAAGCAATTCATTGTCAGTCAAACATATTACTCTTTCATTTTTTCCGTTTTCTTTCAGTTTTAAATCATCAATTTTAATCTCAGCCATATTAAACGACTCTGTAACTCTCGGAAAACAATTATTGTCAATAATAAGCTTTGATGGTTTAAGGACTCTGCCCTTCTCTGCCACAAGTATACCGTTTTTATATACACTTTCAACCCTAAAGTCATTAAGGTCTGATACAATAATCAAATCTGCCGCGTACCCGGGAGCTACTGCACCATACTGCCTTAAACCAAAATATTGTGCAGGAATTAAAGTTGCCATTTTTATAGCTATAGCCGGTTCAACATCTGACATTATGGCTTTACGTATAATATAATCCATATGTCCACTGTGAAGTAAATCTCCTGGATGTCTATCGTCTGTTACCAACATACAACGGTTGCAGTACGGTTCTTTAAACAACGGCAGCAAAGCATCCATATTTTTCGCCGCAGTACCTTCCCTAATCATAATATATTGACCACGGCGAAGCTTTTCCATAGCTTCACCTATCTTTGAACACTCATGGTCGGATTTTACTCCGGATACAATATAGGCATTTAATTCTCTGCCACTGAAAAACGGTGCATGACCATCTATTATTTTTTCGGCTTCGGTACAGTCGCAAATTTTTTTAAGAATTTTTTTATCGCCGCAAATTGTTCCGTATGAATTCATAAGCTCGGCAAGTCCCAAAACCCGTGGATTTTGATAATACGGCAGTAATTGTTCTGCTTCCAAAACAGCACCTGATTCATCTAAATCAGTAGCCGGAACACAGGACGGAAGCATAAAATAAACCGAAAGATTAAGGTTCTTTGTGGTATCAAGCATAAACTCCAAACCTTCCGTTCCCGCTACATTTGAAATCTCATGCGGATCTGTAACTACAGCTGTAGTACCATGCGGCATAACAGTCTGCTCAAAAGCCGGACCGCAAAGCATAGAGCTTTCAATATGTATATGTCCGTCAATTAATCCCGGACAAATATATTTGCCTTCAACATCAATTTCCTTTAATCCCTTATAACCATTACCAACACCTACTATTTTACCGTTGCAGACAGCAACATCGGCTAATTCAAATTCATTTGTAAATACATTAATAACCTTGCCATTTTTCAGAACCAAATCTGCACATATATCTCCCTTGGCAACCAAAATTTGATGCTTTAGCATTTCTATCTGCATACGATCCTCCCCCTGTTCACTATTTAAAACCCACTTGTTTTATTGCATCATTCATCTGTATATTTATGCATTTTATAAAAGCATATCCAATTTCTTAATTATATTTCATATATCTGCCATTCTTTTTATTATTCCACATACCTTATAGTTTCCCAAAGGTACTTTGCTAATTTCACAGCAAACATTCTTTTCTTCCGCAAGCTGATAAATATGTTTTAATTCATCTGTGTTTTTATAGCTGCCGTTTACTATTATTTTCCACGGTATTCTTCTTAAAAGTACTCTCGTTGCTTCACCTATACCCGGTTTTATAAAATTTATATCACTTATTTTATACTCACGGGCAATATTTTGTATTATATTTGCTCCAACTGCATTATTTGAAAAATCCGGTTTTACAATTTCCGGTTCATATACAAATCCGGTTTCTATGGCATTTAAAAATTCTTCGGAAAGGTCATCTTTTTTCAGTTCGGAATAAAATGCCGCACCATGAAAATCGTTTTCTCCTATAATATCTTTTCTTAGGAAAGTTCGGCTTATAAGTCCCGTTACCGTTGCGTTCAGACACGATGAAGGAATTAATATATCCTCATGTGTTCCACATAGTTCTGTAAGGTTTGCAGGATCGGAAACCACCCCAAGTTCGGCATCTATATTCTGATAATCTTTCAATGCTTCTTTAAGCTGGTTCAGTATTGCACCCTTTCCTATCCACCCATCAACAAACTGTATACTTTCGGCAGAATGTCTTTTTAGTATATAATTCATTGCATTTTTATCTATTCCACGACCTCTTATAATAGAAATCGCATAGTGTTTTATTTCTGCATTATATTTATTTTTTAAATATCTTTTTATAAGAATTCCTATAGGTATACCGGCTCTTGCCAATGAAACAATAATTGGATTTCCATTCTTTTTTGCATATATTTTTTCAGCCAAAACACTTACCGCTTTTGCTGTTAACAATGAATAATTTCTTAAAGCATTTTCATATGCTTTCATATATTTTTCTGAAGGCTTATATTCCAAAGGCAGCATCTCGCAGTAATGTGTTCCGCTTTGAATAAATTTTTCTCTTTCTTCTGCCGAGAGGGGTTTAACCAAACCTGTAATATCTTTTAATAGTATTTCAACATCTTCATTGGCATAGCTGCTTTTCATCTGCCATCACCCCACTTTATTAATGATATATTCTTATTATTTGATTTTTCCAAGGCTGATATAAGATTTATCATGCCTTTTTCGTTTATATTTTTACAATCTGTAACAATAAATACATTATCATATTCCAAAAGATTATATACAAATGTATCTCTGCCTTCTTCATAGAAGCTCTCCAAAGAAAATCTTGAATTAAGCGGATAACCTGTATCATCACTTATCTCTATCGGACTTCTTGTAGTTGCATGAAATTTTACTTCTGCATTTTTATATTTTTTTTCGATTTTATATCCCAAAAGCATAGGTTGAAACATAAATTCCTCTGTTCCAAGTATTAAAATTTTAAGTCTGTCGTTTTTTAAATTGATTTTTTCAATAGCCTTTTTAACAAACCTGTCACTTAAAATTCGCATTGAATTTACATCGTTAACTATCCTTGAATTAAAATATCCGTCTATAAAAATTTTATCTATATTAACGCTGTAAAAATTTTCTTTCAATGAATCAAAACTTTTATAGCTGTAATTTTCAATTTCGTTTATTCTGTAACCAAAAGGTATTTTCCCGATAAACTCACATACAATACCTTTTGTTTTAAATTCATTCAAAACATTTTCAGACATACTGTTCAAAACAGAAACTATCCCAAATTTCAGACTGTATTCCGGATAACGTTCATTTAAAGCATCTATCAGTTTTTTTATTGTATTCCCTGTTGTTACTTCGTCCTCAACAAAAACTATTCTGTCAATGTTTCCTATAATATTTTCAAAATTTTTTACTGCCAGTTTTTGTTCTGTTGCATGGCTGTGTGATTCTGTAAAAAACAAATATTCACTGTTTTCTACATTTTCTCTTGTTGTACTAATATAATATTCTGCATTTCTCGCCATATATGCCACAGCTGAACCTATTGCCGTTGCTGTTTCCGCAAAACCAATAATAAGAAGCCTTTCATTTTTATAGCGTTCTTCTGTCTTTTGGGCCAGAACAGAAAAAAGCTCCATTGATTTACTCGGCGAAACGGGAATGTGTTTCCCCTGTATAGGATTGACATACAAAAATTTTCTTTTATTATTGTTTTCTCGCTTAGCTACCCTTATTAAATCATCTAATTCAAAATTCATATTTATTCCTTCTGTAAAATCCCATATATTTTTGCAAGCACCATTGTTTTTAATGCCCAGTTATAGTTTGTACGTACTTCATTCATTCTTTCCCCACCAAAACTTTTTCCTACCTGAATACCGTTTTTATTCCAATTAAGTATTTCTTTTGCATCTTCATAGTCTCTTACACTGACTTTAAGCATTTCATTTACAACAGGTATCTGATTTGGGTGAATAACAGTTTTGCCAACAAAACCGTTAAGCATATCCAGCTTAATTTCTTTCTTTAATCCTCGTTCCCATTGACCGTCCTTGTCATAAAAAAATTCCCATACAGGTCCTGATACAACATAATCCATTGAAAAAAATGTAATTATATCACTTAAAAGCTGTGCTATTGGGAAAATATCATATATTGTTTCGTCATTATGCCTTCTTACACCAAAGGCATTTGAAAAATCATTTCCTCCGACTCTTACGTTAATTACAAAATCATTTATCGAATCAATATATTTTTTTATTTTTTCTAAAATTTCATATCTTGTTTTTAAATCAATAATATCACTGCTTTCGATAATAGGCATACAGTAAATCTTTTTGTCCGAAATTTTGTTAATATCAATTAATGCATTGTTGTAGTTATCTGCATTTGCAACAGTATACTTAGGGAATATAAATCCGCTCAGTATATCTGTATAATCTCTGATTGAATTAAAAACACGCTTCATTTGCTCTGCCTTACGTACTCTTATAAAAATTTTAGGCACAAATCCATTTTGATTTTTATAAAAGCAATATATTCTTTCAAAAGTTTCTTTAAGCTGATTTTCGGCTTCTTCAACCATGTCTTCAGATATTGTATCCTCAAGACACAGAGCAAAAGAATATTTTCCCTTAATATCTCCATATATAATTGTATCGGCAGCTTTTTTATTTATTGCCGGAGAATACATAAGCGGGCCTACGCTGTATTTTTCTTCTATATCACTAATCAAAATTTCCCCTCCTTTCTCATTTCTTCAAATCCGTCACAAACAGCATCTGAAAACAGTCCGTCACAAATTATTTTCTGCCCTTTTGTTTCAAAGTTTTCAATCTCTTTTGGACAAAAGCAAATATTCGTTTCTTTAAGCATAGGTATGTCAAATTCGCTGTCTCCTGCCGATATTGAAAAATCAACCTTAAAACGATTAATATACCTTTTTACAGCATTTCCTTTGTTTATGGACTTAACAATACAATATATTTTTCTTGCATCTTTTAAAACCGACACATGATCTTTGTCTGCTTTCTCATTAATAAGCGAAAAAATCCTTTCTGTTTCATCTGACTTTATATAAAACATAAACGGCATAATTTCAACTATTGAATCGGAAGCAACAATTTCATTTGCATAATTTAAAATTTCAAACAAATAAGGTCTTTCGTTTTCAGATATTTTTAAGGATTCCTCTGTCCAAATTTTATCTTCATTACCGTTATGCATAAGAAAAGCTCCGTTGCAGACAACAGCATCTTTTATATTTATATTTTCAGTCAGATTTTCAAGTCTGCTGTATTGTTCATATGTACGTGTAGTAACAGCAACAGTGTTAAACATACTTTGATTTTTAAAAAACAAATATGTTTTTTCGGTCATAAAACTTTGTTCTTTTCCTTTCAGCATTTCTGCCAAAACTACAGGCTGTTTTATTTTGTGTCTGTGTGAATAAATAAGTGTATTATCCAAATCAGAAAACAAAACCCTCATTTTTTTCCCTTTCATATTAGAAAAAGGAGGGAGTCCTTTTAGTACAAAGAATCCCCTCTTTTTAAATTTTTCGAATTATAAATATCTTTGTGCAAACTCTCCTATGGAGCCTTCTGCCGTTCCTTGACCTACGGCGTTAAACTTCCATTCACCGTTATAACGGTAAACCTCTCCAAAAAGCATAGCTGTTTTATTTGAATAGTCTTCCGTAAGATTATATATGCACATTTCCTGTCCGTTTCTTGCATCTACAAGACGGATAAAAGCATTTTTAATCATACCGAAATGCTGGTTTCTCTGATAAGCCTGATATATATTTACAGCAATTACAATTCGGTCATACTTTTCCGGTACGGCATTAAGGTCAATTACAATCTGTTCATCATCACCGTCGCCTGCACCTGTAAGATTATCACCCATATGCTTTACTGAATTTGTATAATGTGTTAAATTTCCGAAATAAACAATGTCATTTTTATCCGCCAGTTTTCCGTTCTGAAGAAGAAGTGCAAATGCATCACAGTCTATATCCTGAGGTTTTCGTGCAAAAAATCCTCTCTTACGTTCAACCTCGTCCCAGCCAAGACCTACAACTATTTTTGATAATCCTGCGTGTTCTTTGGACAGACTTACTTTCTGTCCCTTCTGTAATTTTACGGACATATAAACATCTCCTCGTATTTTATTTACACTAAATTAAATATCAGCCTACATCAATGCCATAATTTATACATATTGCTGCAAGACCACCTTGGAATCCGCTTCCTATTGCGTTAAACTTCCATTCACCGTTGTGTTTGTAAAGTTCACCGAAAATAACCGCCGTTTCAATAGAAAAGTCCTCTCCCAAGTCGTATCTGATTATTTCCTGACCATTTGATTCGTCATATATACGAATATAAGCATTGTTTACCTGACCAAAGTTTTGTCTTCTTTCGTCTGCATCATAAATAGTTGCAGCAAAAGCAATCTTTGTAATACCTTCCGGCACTGAAGAAAGATCAATCTTAATCTGCTCGTCATCGCCGTCGCCTACTCCTGTAAGGTTATCGCCCTGATGAACAACACTTCCAGAAGGGTGTGCAAGATTGCCATAGAATACAAAGTCCTCCTGACGTGAAACCTTTCCGTTATCCGTAAGTAAAAATGCTGATGCGTCCAGGTCGAAATCTCCACCTGTATCATATGCATTTACATCCCAGCCAAGACCTACAACAACCTTTGAAAGTCCCGGGTTTTCTTTTGTAAGACTTACCTTCTGTCCTTTTTTAAGATTAACAGGCATAACAAATACCTCCTCTTGTATATGATTTATTCGGCATCAATACCGTAATGCGCACAAAGTGCCGCAAGACCGCCCTGAAAACCACTGCCTATTGCATTAAATTTCCATTCACCGTTGTGTTTGTAAAGTTCGCCTACAACTAAGGCTGTTTCAATAGAGAAATCCTCACCAAGATCGAAATGAACTATTTCTGTACATGTACTCTCATCAACTATACGGCAGTATGCGTTTGATACCTGTCCGAAATTCTGCCTTCTGCTTTCCGCATCATAAATTGTTACAGTAAATGCTATCTTTTCAATATTATTAGGAACAAGTGTAAGGTCAACCTCTATCTGTTCGTCATCACCATCACCTTCACCTGTAAGGTTATCACCCATATGTTTTACGGCACCGCTTGAGTGTTCAAGATTTCCGTAGAAAATAAAGTCCGTATCTTTTGGGCATTTTCCGTTTGCTCCTGCCAGAAATGCAGAAGCGTCAAGGTCAAAGTCCGCACCTGTGTCAAATGCATTTACGTCCCAGCCAAGACCGACCATTATTTTCTTTAATCCGGGATTTCCTTTTGTAAGACTTACTTTCTGTCCTTTAGATAAGTTAATAGGCATAATAAACTCCTCCTTCAATAAAGTTGATTATTTTTTATTCGGCATATGGTATCTCTGATTAAACTCCTGCTTTATAACTTCAAGACGTTTAGCATCTTCAACACGCTGTTTCCTTGCATTTTCCTGTATAGCCTTCGTTTCATCTATACCGTTTACAATAGTTCTCCATGTGTTTTCAAGTGTTTCTATCTTTATTGAACTGCCGGAAGCAAGGCGTGTTGTAATCTTTGACTGTTCAACCGTATTTCTTGCATTTTTAATAAGCATTTCATTTGTCTTTGCATCAAGGGCAGCCATTGATTCTGCCTGTATTCTCTGGCGTTTAAGCATAATAGCCTGTGCAAGTGCCTGTTTAAATACAGGTAGTGTAATTATAAATGCCGAATTTATTTTTCTTACAAGATTCATATTGCTGAATTCCATTGTTTTAATCATAGGTATTGACTGCATTGCAACACTTTCTGCTGTTCTTAAATCCTGTGTTCTCTGCTCAAGAAGCATTAAGCACTGGTTTAAACTTGTTATTTCAAACTGAATTGAGCCGTCTCCCGTTGATTCCATGTCAGCCTGTCTCTGGGCAATATAATCTTCTATTTCCTTACAGCCCTGCTCACCTGCGAGTATATATTTTACAAGCTCGTGATAATAATCGACATTTGCATTAAACATCTGGTCAAGTTTTCTGTTAGACTGCTTTATTTCGGACTCATACTGTTTGAGCTGAACATAGATTTTGTCCACTTCTTCACCCATTGTATGGTACTTGTCTAAAATCTGCTGAAGCTTTTTTCTTAGATTTCCAAACAGCTTGCCAAATAATCCGGGATTTTCCTTAATTTCCTCAATATCAAACTTATCCATTATTTTTGCCAGTGTTTCAAGCATTTTGCTGGATTCGTCAATCTGAGACATATTCATGCTGTTAAGTACAATATCAGATGCCTTTGAAATTTCTTCTGCTGCATGTGCACCGAAAGTAACAATAGTTTCCATATTGTCAATTTCTATTGTGCTTACTATGTCGTCTACCTCCTGAGAATTTACAAGCTCTGCATTCATCTGCTGTCTGTCGGCAACAATATCATACTGCTGAACCGGAGCCTCCTCTTGTACTGTAGGTGGTGCTGCTTTTGTTGATTTACTGAAATCAAGTCCCATTTTCATACACCTCTCTTAAATATTCTGTCACGCCATGTAGTATGGCTTTTGACAGGTATAATTTTATCAAAACTCGGAACCTGTAAGTCATATACATATTCTCCGATTTGATGTTCTTCAATAATATTTCCGTTAAAGAATTTCTCAACACATTGATACCCTGTCGGTACAAAAAAAACAATATCGAATCCTACAAGATTCAAAAATGCCGCATATATCGAATCCTCAAGTGACAGTATTGTTTCACCTGTTATAATATAAATCAATTTAGGATTTTTCTTTGTGAAATCAAATTTTTGAATCATTCTTAATATTTCTTTGTCCAAATTAAGCACAGTAGAAATAATTGTATATTCAACTCCGGTCTCAAAAGTACCTTTTATAATCTTTTGTTCAATCAAAAGCTGCAGCTTATCCAGAAGATATTCCTGCATAGGCTCCCTTAAAAATCCGTATTTATACTCCCTGTGCTGCCGTATTTTCCCTTTTTGTAATCTGCCGTTTCTGTAAAATTCAGTTGCAAAAGGTTTTATTGTGTTTTGTGATACAGATGTAATGTTAGGAATTTTCTTTATTATTATCGTATCTTCGGTTATAAGTTCTTTTATACTGCTCCAATAAACAGGTATTACTCCATCCTTTACACCTGATACTTTGGAAAATATAACAGGCATATTAACAATATCATCTAACGTACTGAAGTTAGGCCGATATTTAAGCTCCTCATTCCAAAGTATGCCTATCTCCTCATACATTGTGCGAAGTGTAATGGTGTTCGCCTTTGTATACTGTTGATTTCGGTATATTCCGCTGTCCTGATACATAATTGTATCCAAATCTCTTTCGGCCTGATAGGCTGCTGTTGTAACTCTTGTTCCCTTATTTAATTCCGGATACTCATTTAATACAAGTGATTCCTCGAAATTAATATCAAAAAGCCTATTGTCTTTAAGACAGCAGTTTTCATTTAAGTTCGGCTTAAATATCAAAACATCAACGGGAAGCTTTGCCAAAAATTTCAAAAACAATGCTTCATTAATGTTTTTGCAGCCACCCATATGGAAAAAACACGGCATTTCGGAACGTATTTCCCAACTGCCGAAAAGATCGGAATAATATCTTTTAAGCCAACAGAGTATATAAACAGCCTTATTTACAAGACGGTTAATGTTTTCGTCCTCTGCCGCACCTTCTTCAAGCATAACATCAACAAAAGCCTTATTGAAAAGTCTTTTAAGCTCAATATTACAGGAAAAGTTTATATTAGACAAAAGGTCTGTAATCATTTGATTTATATTCTGATAATTCTTTCTTCTTATGCCTGATATTTCATCAGTGCTTGGTGGTGATATTGTATTATTTACAATAACAACTTGCCTTTTCATACTTTTAATTTCAAGCAAATTCTTATAAAGCTCATTTTCATATGTAACCTTGTCATTAACACCGTTTATTCTTAAAAAGCAATTATAGAAAAACCGATTGTCACTTCCTCTTAATAATACACTTTTTTCTACATCAGTAAAAAAATCACGTTGTATTATTGCTTCTCTCAGCCATGAATTGGTAATATTTGTAACCTTAGGCATAGTGCCATAAAGCCGTTGTTTATTAAGTTCTTGCTCAATATCATCACGTATTTTTTTCAGATTAAAATCATTCGGAAAATCCTCTGACGGATTAATCTTCATATTAAATGATTTCTCGGAATTCGGATCAAGTTTAAGATACTCACTTTCTGTTTTATATTGCAGAAGCACTATATCACAGCCGGCAGAACAAAGCACATCCATAAATAAAAGTTCATAGCTGATTAGACTTCCTTCATAAAGTATTTTAGGAAGTTTTTCCTCTCCAAGATGATTGGCTATTCTTTCAAATTTATAATACAGCCAGCACATGAACTTGATATATGCATTTTTCAGCATATTTTCATTCTTTCCGGCTTTTCTGAGACTGTCTAATGTGGAATATATTGCTTCCTTTACATTTTCTCTCGGAGCATCATTCATTCTCGGCATCCACTTTTTAAGGCTTGTTAATATAAAGCTTTTATCCAGTTTAAAATCCATTCCCATTATTTCTTCATAATAAGAAAGATTCTTAATATCCGGATTTGCCAATTTCCCTTCTATTATTACGCCTGATAATCTTGCTGCTTCATAATATTTTTTTATAAACTCGTGTATATTTTCATTGTAGCCGTTTATTCGGCAAAAGTATACACCCCTGTCCTTTCTTTTGCTTAAATCAATAAAATAATCATTTGGATTTTCAGTTTTTATTCTTTTTAACATGATTATTTTTCACCTTTTTATTTAATATTTTCTGACTTTATTTTTTGACATAACAAAGCCAAAACATGAACCCACAAGACCACCTATTATATGTGTCAGATTCGATACATTATCGTTTACAAAAATCCCGTCATATATCTGACCGCCTATATAAATTACAGCAACAAGTATAAACGTAAGCGGAATACTTCCTTCTCTTATACTTGTCATTGATGACAGAAGTATAAATGCAAAAACCACTCCGCTTGCACCCAAAAGCTGTACATTAGGAAAAAACACAAAGTTCACAACACCCGTAACCACTGCCGTTATCAAAATTACAATAAATATGCTGAGTGAACCATATTTTTCTTCCAGCATAGGTCCTACAACAAGCAAAAGCGTAATGTTGCCAATAAAATGCTCCCAGTCGGCATGGCCGAATATATGCCCCACAAAACGCACATAAGTAAGCGGATTTGTCATAGGCGAACGGTATACACTGAAAAACACTCTGTTTGTAAGTCCATTTGTCAGCATATTTAAAATCAGAGTTAAAAGGCAAAGAATTGCAAAACAAAGAATTACCGGCGAATTAAATGAAATTTTCAGTTTTTTACCTGATGAACTCATTTTGCACTCCCCCTAATAAAACATTTACTTCTTTGTAACGATTTTTCTTATCATATCAATAGGAATAACCATAAATGCAAGTATGATACATATAAGCCAGGACTTTACGCTTAAACTTTCAACACTTAAAACCTCTCCGCCGAAAGTTACAAACAAGAACTGCATAACAAATATCGAAATCATTAC
>CAKQPE010000048.1 GCA_934256695.1 uncultured Eubacteriales bacterium | reverse complement strand
GTTTAGGTCAAGCCTTTTCAAAGGCTTGCAGGGTGTGGGACAGAGTCCCACGGTCTTAGTTCGATAAATTTATATTTACCAACTTTATTGATTTTTAATATAATTTTCAACCAAAAAATGACCTGTTCCGAATTACTCCGTACAAGTCATTTTTATTAAAAGTTTTACTATAAGATTTTATATATCTTCTCGTCTTTTTTCAACATTTATGCTGTAAACATAATCGGCACAATCAGCTATTTTTTCATGCTTGTGGCTTCCCGTTACTATTATATCCATGCTTTTACCACGTTTTTTAAGCAGTTCTGCCACATCTTCGTCACTCAAAAATCCCAAATCTACAGCATCACATATTCCATCAAGTATAAGCATATCACATTCGGCAGTTTCTATTATTTTCTTTCCGAAATTATAGGCAAGCTTTATTTCGTTTCCAAGTTCGCTCTTATCTGCCTCGTCAATGCTTTCTCTCTGCTTTTCAAACCTGAATGCTCTAAACTGCGGCTCAAGTTTCTGCAGCGGTATGTACTCTTTATTGTGATTATAGTCAAGGAACTGTACCATTACAACAGAAAGTTCTTCTCCCAAAGCTCTCATTCCCTGACCTATGGCAAGAGTTGTTTTCCCCCTACCCTCACCGTAGTATAAATATAAATTACCTGTTCTCATCATAATACCTCCAAGGCCGAAAAAACCAGCCTAAGAAATAATATATCATAAAAGTATCTTTGTCAATCAGTTATTGCTTTTTCCTCGTATGTATTGTTATTTAATTTTTCAATTTTCGATACCGAAATTTCATATGCAGTTTTTTCTACCGAACCTTCTTCTGTTTTCTTCTGGTATATACGGCTTTGTATTCTGCCTGTTATCTTTATATTGTCTCCAACCTCAAGCTTTCCGGCAAAACGTGCATTTCTGCCCCATACAATACACGGTATGTAATCGGATTTATTATAAGCCCTGTTTACAGCCACCAAAATATCAGCTATTTCTCTGCCCATAGGTGTTGTACGATACACAGGCCTTCTGCATATAAACCCATTAAGTTCCGTTATGTTCTCGTTTTTTGAGTCATCATAAAACAGTTCTCTCGCAAAAACAGATATTACCAAATGATTTCTTGTTCCCGAATAATTATTGTAGCTTCTAACCTGACCACTGATTCTTATCTCTCTGCCTATGTAAATGTCTTTGCTGTCAAAAAGTCTTTCCGATACAGTTATCGGTATTATATCCTCACTTCCGCTTAATCTCTTTACAGCGATATTGAAGTTATAAAATCCCTCACCATATACTTTGTGGCTAAACTCGCATAGAGAATAAATTTTCCCCGAAATTTCAATTCTGTTATTTTCGTTATTATCCATAAGTTTTTTCTCTCCTTTAAGCATTGCGGTATATTATACAAAATATACATATTCATTTAAACCGCTTAATATGCTTAGGCTTTTACAAAAGTTTATCTTTTGTTTCTAATATTATATCAGTTAGCAGATAAAACCACAACTTATATATAATTAAAAAATACGCAAATATCGACGTCTTTTTTGTATTTTGCAAGACCTTGGGGTTTAAGCCCCAAGGTCTTTATCTTACAGATTTGTATATCCCATAAGGAATTTGTCAACTTCTTTTGCTACACCTCTGCCTTCCTTTATTGCCCAAACAACAAGTGATTGTCCTCTGTGCATATCTCCGGCTGTAAATACTTTATTTATGTTTGTGGCATAGCTTCCTTTTTCTGTTTTCACATTTGTTCTTGCGTCAACCTCAACCTTAAACTCTTTTGTTAAATAGCTTTCACTTCCGGCAAAACCTCCGGCTATAAGTGCTATGTCAACATCAATTATTCTTTCTGTTCCTTCTACCGGAACGATTTCATATCTTGCCTTTTTGCTTGGTTTTTTAATTACCTGTGCAATACGTGCCTGTTTAAGGTTTTTGTTTTCGTCAAGAATAAACTCCATACATGAAGAAGCAAATATTCTCGGGTCATGTCCGTATTTTGCTATAGCTTCCGCCTGACCGTAGTCTATTTTGTAAACTACAGGCCATTCCGGCCAACTGTTGTTTTCCGCTCTTGTAACAGGCTTTTTAGGATTAATGTCAAGCTGATAAACATTCTTGCAGCCTTCTCTCAAAACAGTTCCCAAGCAGTCATTTGCCGTGTCTCCGCCGCCGATAATAAGAACATTCTTGTCCTTTGCCGACATAAATTTTGATGTATCATAATTTTTGTCAAGCTGACCTTTTGTTATATTTGTCATATAATCAACAGCGAAATATATACCTTTTCCTTCTCTGCCGTTAACATTTACATCTCTCGGGGCAGATGCACCACAGGCAAGAATAACGGCATCAAAATTTCTCATTATACTCTCTGCCTTTACATTCTTTCCTATGTCGGAATTAAGCTTAAATATAATACCTTCTTCTTCCATAAGCTTAATTCTTCGCTCAACAACATCTTTTTCTAACTTCATATTAGGTATTCCGTACATAAGCAAACCGCCGGCTCTGTCGCTTCTTTCAAATACAGTTACGCTGTGGCCTCTTTTGTTTAAGTCCTCTGCTGCCGCAAGTCCGGCAGGGCCGGAACCTATTACGGCAACACTTTTTCCCGTTCTTACCTTAGGCGGCTTAGGACTCATCAGTCCCTGTGCAAAAGCATTTTCTATTACTCCGTATTCATTTTCCTTTATTGTAACCGGATCTCCGTTAAGTCCGCAGGTACATGCATATTCACACGGTGCAGGGCATATACGTGATGTAAACTCCGGAAAACTGTTTGTTTTGAGCAGTCTTTCCAAAGCCATATCCGGTTTTTGATGATAGACCATATCGTTCCATTCCGGTATAAGGTTATTTAAAGGACAGCCCGAAGTCATGCCTTTAATAACCACACCTGACTGACAAAACGGTACTCCGCAGTTCATACACCTTGCACCTTGTGTCTGTCTTTCTTTCTCCGATATATGTATATGAAAATCATTAAAATTATTTATTCTTTCGGCAGGGGCTTTTTCTCCGCCTGCATTTCTTTTATATTCCAAAAATCCTGTTGGCTTTCCCATTTTTTACCCCTCCTGTCAAGCTTTGTTCTGATAAAAAGCTTCAATCTTGGCTTCATCAGGATTAAGGCCTTTTTCTTCAAAAGATATTATAGCTCTGTTCATTTTGTCATAGTCTCTCGGAAGAACCTTTTTGAATTTTTTAAGATATTCTTCAAAATTATCAAGTATTTTTCTTCCCTTTTCCGAGCCTGTATATTTCACATGGTTTTCAATAAGGCGTTTAAGTTTTATAACGTCATTCATATGGCATACTTCTTCAAGGCTTACAAGGCTCTTGTTTACCTTTGTGTAAAGCTCGTGTTTTTCATCAAGCACATAAGCTATACCGCCGCTCATACCTGCCGCAAAGTTCTTGCCTGTGTCACCCAATATAACCGCTGTACCGCCTGTCATGTATTCACAGCCATGGTCACCTACACCTTCAACTACCGCATCGGCACCGGAGTTTCTAACACAAAAACGCTCGCCGGCAACACCTGCCATATATGCTTCTCCGCTTGTTGCTCCGTACAGAACTACGTTTCCTACTATAATATTTTCATCAGCTTTAAAAGCACTTCCCTTTGGAGCAAATACTGCCAATGTACCGCCGGAAAGACCTTTTCCGAAATAGTCGTTGCTGTCGCCTTCCAGTGAAAGAAATAGTCCTTTAGGTATAAATGCACCAAAACTCTGTCCGCCGGAGCCTTTGCAGTTTACCTTAAACATATCTTTTTGAGTTCCGTCAGGATATTTTCTTGTTATTTCACTGCCAAGTATTGTACCCAAGGCTCTGTCAGTATTTTTAACGTCAACTGATATTTCCATAGGCTTGTTTTCGTCGATGGCTTTTCTGAATTTCTTTAAAAGTATTCTTTCGTCTACTGTTTTTTCCAGTTCAAAGTCATATACCTGTTTAGGGTCAAAGCCGAATTTTTCGCCCGGTTTTGCAAACGGATTATTTATTATATTTGAAAGGTCAACTTTACGTGTCCTTGTTTTGGCACCTTCTCTTTCTTCAAGAAGGTCGCTTCTGCCTACAAGCTCGGCTACTGTCTTTATGCCGAGTTTAGCCATATATTCCCTTAATTCCTGTGCTATAAAATACATAAAGTTAATTACATATTCAGGTTTTCCTATAAATCTCTTTCTAAGTTCTGGATTTTGTGTAGCTATACCCATAGGACAGGTATCGAGATTACATACTCTCATCATTACACAGCCTAATGTTACAAGCGGTGCCGTTGCAAATCCAAATTCCTCCGCACCAAGCATACAGGCTATGGCAACATCTCTGCCTGTCATCAGCTTTCCGTCTGTTTCAAGTGAAACCTTGTTTCTCAAACCGTTTTTAATAAGTGTCTGGTGTGTTTCCGCAAGTCCCAATTCCCAAGGAATACCTGCATTATGTATAGATGTTTGCGGAGCAGCACCTGTACCGCCGTCATATCCGGAGATAAGTATTGTCTGTGCTCCCGCCTTTGCAACGCCTGCGGCTATTGTGCCTACGCCTGCCTCGGAACAAAGCTTAACCGAAATCTTTGCATCTGTATTTGAATTTTTAAGGTCGTATATAAGCTCTCCCAAATCCTCTATTGAATAAATATCATGGTGAGGAGGAGGAGAAATAAGTGCTACACCCGGAGTTGAGTGTCTTGTTTTTGCAATCCAAGGATAAACCTTTCCTCCCGGAAGGTGTCCGCCTTCGCCCGGTTTTGCGCCCTGTGCCATTTTAATCTGGAGTTCTTCGGCACTTACAAGGTAACGGCTTGTTACACCGAAACGTCCCGATGCAACCTGTTTTATTGCCGAGCAGCGGTTTGTTCCGTCAGCATCAGGAGTAAGTCTTTCTATGTCCTCACCGCCTTCGCCACTGTTGCTCTTTCCGCCTATGCGGTTCATGGCAATGGCAAGGGTTTCATGTGCCTCTTTTGATATTGAACCATAGCTCATAGCACCTGTCTTAAATCTTTTTACTATGGATTCTACGCTTTCAACCTCATTTATTGAAATTCCTTTTTCAGGATATTTAAAACCTATAAGGTTTCTGAGCTCAGATGTCATTTCATCATCAAGAGCCTTTGTGTATTCTTTAAATTCTTCATAATTTCCTGTTCTTGTTGCCTCCTGAAGAAGGTGTATTGTAACAGGATTATATCTGTGATATTCTTTTCCGCTTCTGTAGTTATGCTCTCCGCAGCTTTCCAGTGAAATATCACTTTCAAGACCAAGTGGGTCAAATGCACTTGAATGAAGCTCATGGAATTCTCTTTGAATATCATCAAGATCAATACCGCCTATACGGCTTACAGTGTTTGTAAAATATTTGTCCACAACATCTTTTGCAATACCAACAGCCTCAAATATCTGTGCTCCCTGATATGACTGTATTGTTGATATACCCATTTTAGATGCTATTTTGACTATTCCGGAAAGAACAGCATTATTGTAATCATCTACAGCAGCATAAAAATCTTTTTCAAGTATTCCGTCTGTTATAAGTTCTTTTATTGTTTCATGTGCAAGATAAGGGTTTATTGCACAAGCACCATAGCCGAGAAGTGTTGCAAAATGATGCACCGTTCTTGGTTCTGCCGTCTCTATTATAAGGGCCACAGCCGTTCTTTTCTTTGTTCTTACCAGATATTTGCTTACTGAAGATACCGCAAGAAGTGAAGGAATAGGTACATGGTTTTCGTCAACATCTCTGTCTGAAAGTATAATTATATTTGCTCCGTCTCTGTAGGCTCTGTCCACCTCAACAAAAAGCTTGTCTAAAGCTTTCTCAAGCGATGTATTCTTGTAATAAGTAATAGGAAGTACCTGAACCTTAAAGCCTTCTTCATTCATATTTTTAATTTTAAGAAGGTCTGTTTCTGTAAGTATCGGGTTATTTACTTTAAGAACACGGCAGTTTTCTGCAGATTCTTTAAGCAGGTTTCCGTCTTCGCCTATATAAACAGTTGTACTTGTAACTATTTTTTCTCTTATTGCATCAATAGGAGGATTTGTTACCTGTGCAAACATCTGTTTAAAATAGTTGAAAAGAGGTTTCTTTGTTTTTGAAAGTACAGCAAGCGGTGTATCTATGCCCATAGAAGCTATTGTCTCCGCACCGTTTTTTGCCATATTTAAAATCTGATTTGTTGCGTCATCGTATGTATAGCCGAAAGCCTTCTGGAGCTTTGTTATTTCCTCTTTGTCGTATTCCTTTATTTTTTCATTAGGAATATGAAGGTCTTTAAGCTGAATAAGGTTTCTGTCAAGCCATTCGCCGTAAGGCTGACGTGATGCATAGCTTTCTTTTAATACCTCGTCATCTATAACTTCTCCCTTTTTCATATCTACAAGCAACATTTTGCCGGGGTGAAGTCTTTCTTTTTTTACTATCTTTTCAGGCGGAATATCAAGTACGCCTACCTCAGACGAAAGAATAAGTCTGTTGTCGTTTGTTATATAGTATCTTGAAGGTCTTAAACCGTTTCTGTCAAGAACAGCTCCCATTACATCTCCGTCACTGAAAAGTATTGATGCCGGTCCGTCCCAAGGCTCAAGCATTGTTGCATAATACTGATAAAAATCCTTCTTTTTCTGGCTCATCAGTTTGTTGTTGTCCCAAGGCTCTGGTATAGTTACCATTACCGCAAGAGGAAGCTCTATTCCGTTCATAACCATAAACTCAAGTGTGTTGTCAAGCATTGCCGAGTCTGAACCGTTTGTATTTATAATAGGTGTTATCTTGTGCATTTCACCTTTAAAATAGTCAGAACCCATTGTTTCTTCTCTGGCAAGCATCAAATCCGCATTGCCTCTTATGGTATTTATTTCGCCGTTATGGAGAATAAAACGGTTAGGATGCGCTCTTTCCCAGCTTGGATTTGTGTTTGTACTGAAACGTGAATGAACCATACCTACAGCCGATTCATAATCTTTATCCTGTAAATCAAGGAAGAATAACCTAAGCTGACCTACAAGGAACATTCCTTTGTAAACTATTGTACGGCTTGAAAATGAAACAACATATGTATCATCATTACTCTGTTCGAAAACACGTCTTGCAACATAGAGCCGTCTTTCAAAATCAAGACCCTTATCCATATCTGCAGGCTTTTTTACAAAACACTGCAAGATATACGGCATACAGTCTATTGCCTTTTTGCCAAGCACTGACGGATCTGTAGGTACTTCTCTCCAGCCGAGAAATTCAAGATTTTCTTTTTGAGATATAATCTCGAACATCTTCTTAGCCTGATTTCTTTTAAGTTCGTCCTGCGGAAAGAAAAACATACCTACTGCATATTCTCTTTCTTCTCCAAGCTCTATACCAAGCTTTTCAGCTTCTTTTTTAAAAAACTTATGAGGAACTTGTGTAAGTATACCTACGCCGTCACCTGTTTTGCCTTCGGCGTCTTTTCCGGCTCTGTGCTCAAGGTTTTCTACTATGCTCAAAGCATCCTCAACCGTTTGGTGCGTCTTTACACCGTTTATGTTTACTATTGCGCCTATACCGCAGTTGTCATGTTCAAATGATGGGTCGTATAAACCCTGCTGGGCAGGCTGATTATCTAATGTATTACGGCTCATATTCTTCATCCTTTCCGACATAAATTTATATAATGCTCCATAAATATCTGACTAAAAAACCTATAAAAAGGTGAAAAAAAAGGCTCTTGAACAGAATTAAACTGTTCAAGAACCTCTTTGTTCTTAGTGGTGATAATTATAATACTAAAATTACCATAAATCAATAGCATAAATGTTTTTATTGGTATAAAAATTACTTATATCGTTTATAAATTCATTTTATATAACTTATATATATCTTATTTTCGGAAAAGATAAAACTATCATTTACAATTTAAATTTTTGTACCGTTGGCTTTGAGAGTTCTTCTCTAATCGAAACTGCCGAAAGTATTTAAGGCACTTCGTTTTAATGTACACAATTAATAGAGAAACAAAAAACTCTTGGCACTATTATAACAGCGTCAAGAGTTTTTGTAATCTAAAATTTATTTAAACCTTACTCATCCTGCAAAGCATCATAACCTTCTTCACCGGTACGTATTTTAATTACGTTTTCTACATCATAAATAAATATCTTTCCGTCACCTATGTGGCCTGTATAAATAGCTTTCTTAGCAGCCTTTATAACAGTTTCTACAGGAACCTTACATACAACTGTTTCTACTTTAACCTTAGGCAAAAGGCTTAAATCCACAGGAACACCTCTGTAAAGTTCACTTGCTCCTTTCTGCATACCGCAGCCAAGAACATGAGTTACTGTAATGCCCGTTACACCAAGCTTGTTTAAAGCAGATTTAAGGGCCTCAAACTTAACCTGATTAATAATTAAAACTATCTTTGTCATCTTTCCTGTACCGGCTGTAGGTGTTGCTTTAACAACAGGTACTGCCTGACTTTCGGATACCTTAAATTCACTGCCCTCCACCTCAACAGGAACAGGTGCAACATTTACCGAGCTTACAGGTGCACCGTTTCCGGAGTCTGAAAATCTGTCCATAACAAACATATAGTCTGCATAAGCCGAAGGAAGTCCGTGTTCGGAAATATCAAGACCTGCTATTTCTTCTTCTGCCGGTGCTCTAAGTCCTATAGTTGCCTTAATAACCATAAAAACTATTGTAATTATTACAGCTGTATATGCCGCTACAGATACAACACCTGCTGCCTGTATTGCAAGGAAATTAAATCCACCGCCGTAGAGCAGTCCGCCGTCTGTTGCAAACACACCTGTAAGTATTGTTCCCAAAGCACCGCATACACCATGAACGGATATTGCACCTACAGGGTCATCTATCTTTAATACCTTATCAAAAAATTCTACAGAAAAAACAATTACTATGCCGAATATAATTCCCATTATGGCAGAACCTAAAGGAGAAACCATATCACATCCCGCCGTTACACCTACAAGACCTGCTAAAGCCGCATTAAATGTCATTGACACATCAGGCTTTTTATATCTGAACCATGTAAAAATCATTGTTGTACAGCAAGCTGTTGCAGCACACATATTTGTTGTCATAAATATTTTTCCGGCTGAAAAAATTGTATCGTCACCTTCCATGCTTACTGTTGAACAGCCGTTAAAACCAAACCAGCAGAACCAAAGTATAAATACACCAAGAGCCGCAATGCTTAAATCATGTCCCAGTATTGCTCTCGGATTTCCGTTTTCATCATACTTTCCGATACGAGGTCCAAGTATTTTTGCACCTATTAAAGCACATACACCACCTACCATATGTACTGCCGTTGAACCTGCAAAATCATGAAAACCTAACTGAGAAAGCCATCCGCCGCCCCATATCCAATGACCGGATATAGGATAAATAATTAAAGAAATACAAAGAGAATAAATACAATACGAAGAAAATCTTGTTCTTTCTGCCATTGAACCGGAAACTATAGTAGCTGATGTAGCACAAAATACTGTCTGGAAAATCATAAATGCCCATATCGGAACACCTTCCGGAAGAATATGGCTATAATCCTTTGTGACAAACGGGTCAAACCAACCGAATATGCCATTTCCCAAACCAAACATTATACCAAATCCCACAAGGAAAAATGCCGGTGTACCTATAGAAAAATCCATAAGGTTTTTCATAAGTATATTACCTGTGTTTTTCGCCCTTGTAAAACCAGCCTCACACATGGCAAAGCCTGCCTGCATAAAGAATACCAACGCTGCACCAATAAGCACCCACATAGTATTTAACGATGAATACATATAAATCCCTCCTAAAAATATAATAATAAAAAAAGACGTGTTTTTCTTTTATTGAAATACACGCCTTTGTGTTGATATATTTATTTTATGTATGTTGCCTAAATAATATTAACTGTTAAGTATTGCTTTTGCCGTATCTATCATTTTCATTCCACGGTTCATACTGTTTTTTTGCAGAAATCTGTGTGCCGCATCTTCTGTTATTTTATATTTATTCATAAGATACAGTTTTGCACGTTCTATTATTATTTTATCATCATTGCTTCTTTCCGGTTTAGAACCTTCATCTGAGGTTTTATTTTTATCTGAGTCTTTGTAAAGAAAACTCAATATCATTTTTATTGTTTTTATAATATCAACCTTTGTAACGGGAAGTACAAGAGAAAATATTTCGTCTCCATCAACCAAGTCCGCTTGTTTGCCGGACAAAAGAACTAACATTCCGAAATTTTCCGGAAGCATTTCGTATATATCAGCATGGAGCATATTGGCTACTTTATATCCGCATACAACAACACCGCCTGCACTTTCGTTTGCACATCTAAGTATTTCATCACCTGTTGTGCATATGTCTACGTTATAAAAACCACTGCCTGTTACAATTTCTTTTATAACCTCGCACTTTTTTCTGTCCGTAAAACCAATAATTATGTTATCCATTTAAGACCAACTCCACACCATATAACAAATCAATATATGTTAAGGTACTTTTCCACTTCCCATTGGTTTACGGTATTACAGTATTCTTTCCACTCCTCTTTCTTTGCCATAAGATATTTATCGAAAACATCTTTTCCGAGTGCGTCTTTTATTACTTCATCTTTTTCAAACTCAGTTATAGCTTCTCCCAATGTTTCCGGAAGTTTCTCTATACCAAGCTCTGCTCTCTGTTGGTCTGTCATTTCGTAAATATTTCCGTTTACGCAATCCGGAACTTTCATTTCTTTTTCTATTCCGTCAAGCCCTGCGGAAAGTATTGCCGCAAAAGCAAGATACGGATTAGCCGCAACATCGGGATTTCTAAGTTCAATTCGCTTGCTGTCATTCTTTCCCGAAGGTATTCTTATAAGCGGACTTCTGTTGGCAACCGACCATGCAATGTAAGACGGTGCATCAAAGCCGGTATTTATTCTTTTATATGAATTTACAATAGGGTTTGTAATAAGAGAAAGTCCCTTCATATGACAAAGCACACCTGCAAGGAAATGGTAAGCTGTTTTACTCATTCCCACGCCCCTCTTATCGGTTTCATCGGCGAATATATTTTTTCCGTCTTTTGAAAGAGAGATATTTATGTGCATACCGGAACCGCTCTGTCCATTAATAGGCTTTGGCATAAATGAAGCAAATACTCCGTTACGCTGTGCTATTGTTTTTACTACCAGTTTTAAAGTAACAATATTATCTGCCGCTCTCAAAGCATCTGTATATTTAAAATCAACCTCATGCTGACCATTTGCCTGTTCATGGTGGCTTGACTCTATTTCGTATCCCAAATCCTCAAGAGTAAGGCATATTTCACGTCTTGTATTTTCTCCGCCATCTACAGGGCCAAGATCAAAATAAGCACCTTTGTCATGCGGTTTAACTATAGGTTCTCCGTTGTCATTTGTCTGAAAGAGAAAAAATTCACATTCAGGACCTACATTAAATTCAAATCCCATTTTCTTTGCTCTTTCAAGAGCTTTTTCAAGAACCCTTCTCGGCGAACCTTCATACGGTGTTCCGTCTGCATTAAGAAGGTCACATATAAATCTTGCAACCTTTCCCTGCTGAGGTCTCCATGGGAATATAGCAAATGTATCAAGGTCAGGTTTAAGGTACATATCCGATTCTTCTATTCTTACAAAGCCATCTATGGAAGAACCGTCAAACATACATCTTCCGTCAAGAACTCTTTCCAGCTGACTTACCGTTACGGCTATATTTTTAAGTACTCCAAACATATCCGTAAACTGGAGTCTTATAAACTTAACGTCATTTTCTCCTATAAGTATTCGTATATCGTCCTTTGTATATCCCACAGCATATACCTCCTTGTATAATTTAGTTAGTTGCAGGTTAAAAAAAATAGGCACCTCCATTCTGGAGACGCCTTTGTCTTAAAAAATATAGTGTTATTATACTACTAAAATCCAATTTGTCAAGAAAAAACTTTTTATTGAATACAGCGGTCTTAATATTCCACGCTTTCAAGTATAAGTCCGCATGGCGGAAGTGTTATGCCGGCATTTTCACGTTTTCCGCTTTTTAAAATATCCGGTATGGACTCAAAATCCAACTCTCCCGTTCCGCACTGCAAAATTGTTCCCGACATAATTCTTACCATGTTGTATAAGAACCCGTTTCCAACAAAAGTAATGTCTATCTCTTTATTATTTTCCGTTATGTCAATGGAATAGACTGTCCTTACAGTGGATTTTTTCATCTTCTTGTTTGAACAAAAGGCCTTGTAATCATGCTCTCCAATAAGAAGTTCTGCGGCTTTTTTCATATTGTCAATGTTCAATGGTTTCGGATATTTATACAAAAACCTGTTCCTGAAAACATCTGACTGTTCGCTGTTTAATATTTTGTAAACATATGTCTTTTTCTTTGCACTTAATCGGCTGTGAAATCTTTCCGGCACAATACTTATGTCTGTTACGGCAATATCATTTGGAAGATATTTATTTATATAATCTTTAACGTATTCCGTATCCATATCTTCATCGAGAAAGAAGTTTGCAACCTGTCCTCTTGCGTGAACACCTGCGTCTGTTCTTCCGCTGCCGTTAACAGAGGTTTCTTTTTTGTTCAGTTCTGAGATTATTCTCTCAAATCTCCACTGAATTGTATTTGCCTTTGAAGCTTGTTTCTGCCAGCCGTTATAGTCTGTTCCGTCATACTGAATTGTTATTTTATAATTTGTCATAGTTATTTAATCTCTTTTATTATACCTTTGTGATAAGCGTCAAGCAGTTCCGTAAGTTCGTTTATGCTTGTACGCAGTTCGTTACCTATATCCGTATTCATTATTCGTATTCTTTCGTGGGAATACTGAAGTGCAACTGTAGAAGAAAGTATATCCTTTTCTTCGGAAATAGCTTTCTCCATTGACTCAAAAGGCTCATGGGATACAAGGACAAGTCCGTGGGAGTTATAAATAAGAGTATATCCGGCTATACCTGTTTCTTTCTGATAAGCCTTTGCAAAACCGCCGTCTATAACAAAAAGCCTTCCGTCTGCCTTTATAGGGCTTTCTCCCTTTGATACCTTAACAGGAACATGACCGTTGATTATATGGGAATTTTCCGGATCCATTCCGAAATCTTTAAGTATCATAAGGCATATATTTTCTTTATCTCTGTATTTATAATATGGGCATCTTTCTTCCTTGTGTGTTTCCTTGTCATCAAGGAAATATCTTTCAAAGGTAGCCATTTTCTTTTTGCCGAAAAGCGGAGAGTTTTCGCCGCACCACAGATACCATACATAGTCCATGCAGCAGCGTTTTCTTTCCGTATGCGGTTTATTGAAATATGCCTCTCTCACTATTCTGTCTACAGCGTCAAAAAGCTCTTTTCCTTTTAGATATTCTCCGTCTATAAGTACATCTTTAAGCGTT
>CAKQPE010000047.1 GCA_934256695.1 uncultured Eubacteriales bacterium | reverse complement strand
CATCTGTATAGCGACCTATACCTTGGTTCAATTTGGAATTTTTAGTTAAAATCTCAGATATTTTTTTGTGATCACCACTTTTTGAATAGCACTCCAATGCTCTTGCATAATCATCGTGCAGTTCATAGTAAAGTCCGCCTCTGTTATACAAAGTCTGTAACTGCTCTGTTGTATATGTTCTTTCTGCCTTCCACATCAAAAAATCCCTAAACTGCGGCCAAAAACGGGCCTTATTTACATTTTCATAAAGCATCATGGTTGTATTCTTTTGAAGAAAATCAAGAATTTCTCCTGCATTTTTATCTCCGCTTACCATTTTTGCAAGTTCCGGACCAAAAAACTCAAACGGTGCCAATTCAAGAAGAAATCTCCTTGTTGAAATATCAAACCTGTTAAAAACAACATCTTCAAAATACATATATACATCCTGTCTTACAGCACAATCCATAGCCAAATCATACTTTTCTCCAAGACTCATCCTTTTGACAACATAAGAAATGGCAACCGGATAACCGTAGCTTTGTTTATAAAGCTCGCTAATATCAGACTTTGATATTGAAACATTATATTTTTCAAATATTTTTGCTATTGTTGGTATATCAAAAAGAAGATCTTTTGCTTTAAATACAGTCATCAGTCCGGAAAGCTGAAAAGGTGCAAGCCATCCCGGAACAACTCCTCTCGAAAGAATGATAAACTTTTTATTATTGCTTTTTCGCATAAGTTCACACAAATCCTGTTGTTGCTTTAAATCCTGAAGAAACTGAAATCTCTCTATTATAAGCACATCCCAATTTTCATCATCAGCTATCGGTACTTCAAAGTTTTCATCATCTGCATACAAAGTTTTTGTTTTATAGCCTTCAAGCAAAGTCTTTGCTGTTGTACTTTTGCCAAAACCACACGGTGCACTGAACATAACAATTCTGCCATTATCAATCGCCTGTTTAAATTTTTCTTCTAATTCATGGTTTATAATAACTGTTCCCATTCTTTCACTTCCTTTCACTGTTTTTATTAATTATAGCAAATATATTTTATTTAAACATCATTCCTAAGTATGATTTTTATAAAAAAAATAAAACAGTGTATTTTGCACTGTTTTAAAAATTTTTTAAGAAAATAAATTCTTTCAGACTTCTCCGTCAAGCTTTATCTTTCTCTGTATAGGTGTTTTATTTCCTTTTTCATCAACTATTTCAATATTTTCTATCTGCGCCCTTACTCTTTTACGAAAATCAATAAGGTATTCCGTTCTGAGTTTTGCCTGTTCGGCTTTTTCTGTCTCCGTAAGTCCTTCTGTCTTTGCTTTATGTGCCAATTCATTTATTCTTTTAAGTCTTGCCGATTCTTTTTCCTGTGACATATGCAGCTCCTCCATTCTTTTGTTTGTAGTTTATATTATACATAGTTTTTAAAAAATTAAAAGACATAAAGATATAAATTTATCGAACTGATAAAAACCGTGGACTCCGTCCACACCTGCAAGCCTTTGAAAAGGCTTGACCTAAACTTTTAGTAAAATACCGTGACAAAGTCACGGTATTTTGGGATTAATTATAAAATTTCCGTTAATGGATTTACAAAAAATGCAATGAAATTGCATTTTACCAAAAGTTTTACTAAATTTTTTTCAAAAAATTTTCAGGGTTTGGGGTGAAACCCCAAGGTCTTTCGGTTCGATAAATTTATATTTAGCACAAAAAACAGTGCCGATAAAATCGGCACCGTTTTTGTGTAAAATCAAATATTTACTTCTTTGTTATTACTACTTTCTTTTCTTCCGCTATCCACTGAACATCTGCACCGAGATTTTCGGATATGAATCTCAATGGCAGATATGTTCTGTTGTCTTTGATAAATGCCTTAACGTCAAGTTTTTCCGCAACACCGTTTATATAAGCTGTGTCTGAGCCGATATAGATAACAATTTCTTTATCATCTGATTTTATTGTTACCTTCTTTTCTGCATCATTCCAGTCTACTGTTGCTCCCAATGCCTCTGCTATAAATCTTATAGGCAGCATTGTTCTGCCGTTTACTATTACCGGTGCAACATCATTAATAACGGCATTTCCGAAAACAACAGCTTCTTTTTCGTTAATTGTAAGAATTATCTGCTTGTTTTCAATGCTTTCTTCTGTGTTTTCCGTCCACTTAGCGTAAAGAGTTACGTTTCCGCTTACGGCTTTGTCGAAATCAAACTTCTTTGTAAGTTCTTTGTCTGTATACCAGCCGTCAAAGGTATATCCTTCTTTTTCCGGTGTTTCCGGTTCTGTTATCTTTCCGTTTGTCTTTTCGGCTTCTATGGTGTTTCCGCCGTCAGTTTCAAACTTGATTGTATATTTCTTGTCCGAGCTTGAAGAACCTCCGCCCGAATAGCTTGGGTCGCTTGTTCCTTCGCTCTTTTTCCTGTTTACGGTAATTTCAACTTCTGTCTCAATATTGTTGTAATTATCGTTATCCGGTGTAAATACTGCTGTTTTGCTTACTGTTCCTGCTGTGGAAAGTATTTCCGAACCGTCTTTCCATGCCCATGTACCTGTTATTTCTTTGCCGTCAACGCCTGTTACTTTTCCGCCGCTTATTGCACAGTCGGAAAGTGCTGTTCCTACTTTGACATTTTCTTCCACTGTCGGTGCCTGAGCTATAGCCAGATTTGCTTTATTGATAACAAGACCGTTTTCGATAACCTTTTCAATACCGCTTACGTCATCCGATACCTTGTCATGGCTTACCTTTACATTATATTTTCCTGGATTTACAGGGGCGTTTTCTGTCCATGTATCACCAACAAGATATTCAACCTTAAATCCGTCTTTAACCGTATTCGGTTCAACATCTTTTACGACAAACTTAATATTTTCGTCACCGTAAGTAAATACCTGCGGAGTTTCGTTTATCTTTATTTCGCTGTATGCCTGCTGTGCAAGTGTAAGTACAGGGAAAGCCGTATCGTTCTTTAACTTAGGCATTTCATAAGGCTTTGAAGAGAAAACCCAGCCGTTTTCTTCTGTGAAACCGTTTGCCTCCCAGTCAAATTCCGCATTGTTGTAATATACTTTTCCGTCAACAAGTTCTACGTCTGCACCGTTATCGTTATCTAATGCACCGTTTTTAACAATGTTACCGTTAAGTTTCATTCCGCTCCAAGCGTAGTTGTCATCATAATATGAGTCTCTTTCACCCCAACCGATACGTCTTATATATTGTGACTCTCCGCTTATATTTTCTAAGAATACCATACAATGCTTAATTCTGACTCCAATTTCAAGCTGTGAAACAATTCCGCTTGTTACACTGCCGTTTGATATATCTTTTCCTAAATAATAACAGTTTTCTATAATTGAAGGTGAACCCATATAAGCTCTTCCTGCTATACCTCCTAATCCCATTCCGTCTGATTTCACTATTGTAGAATAACAGTTATTTACATTGCCATATAAAGTTCCTACTATTCCGCCTATATAGTAGCTGTCTCCCTTATTTTCGATTTCACCTGAAGAACTGCAATTTGATATAGTTCCATAGCTTTTTCCGACTATTCCACCGGCATTGCCACCATTTATAATTAATTTACCTTTAAATGTACAGCCTTTAACTTCACCATAGCTTTTTCCGACTATTCCGCCTAAATACCATCGTCCTGCTATTTCTCCCTCGGCAGAGCAGTTTTCGATTAAACCTCTATTTTTAAGCTCGCCTGTAATTAAACCTATATTATCTTTATCATTTGCTTCTATATTAACATTTTTCACATGGCAGTTTATTATTTTTCCCTCGGTTGTATTTGCCAATACACCGAAAGTGCTTTCCGTCACATCATTGCTACGATACATATTTTCCATGTTAAGATTTTTAACAGTACCTTTAAGGTTATTAAATACACCGAGAACATTAGTTACGGTCTTTCCGTTGCCGTCGTATGTTCCTTCAAAATCTTTTATGGCAATCCAACTGTTATAGTAATCGTAGTAAATAATATCCGCTGTCTGTTTAAAGAACTTTCCGCTGAAAGTTTTTCCCTTGCTGTTTGTCAAATCACTTAATTTTGCAAGGTCTGCATAAGAACTTATGATATATGGGTTCTGTTCCGTTCCTTCCCCTTCAAACAGATGTCCTTCAAAATAGGAAGGAAGTGCGTTGTCCTGTGCATTGGAGATATTTTTGAGTACAGGCAGTTTGTTGTCCTCAAATGTCCATACGTCCTTGTTTGTAAATACTTCGCTTAACTGTTTTTCAAGCTCGCCTTCATAATATAAAAAGCCTTTGCCGTCTGAACTGTTTTTGTCCGACGTACTTACAGGATTACCTTTTACTTTTGTGCCTAACCACGAATAGTTATTTTCCAATGTTAAACCATTATCAGTAGAACTATATCCGAGTATACGTCCTGCAGAACTTCCGCCGGCATTAATACTGTCAAGCAATGAAACATTGTTTTTTACCTCAAGGCTTCTTCCTATATAAGAGCCGACTATTCCGCCTGCCATATTTCCGTATTTATTTTCTACTGTACCTGTAACATAGCAGTCTGTTACTTCTGCATCACCTCGAATATTGCCTAATATTCCACCTATAAAGCTGCCTTTACCTGTTAAAGCTACTTTTGTATAACAGTCCGTTATTGTTGTTTTCTTTGATGTTTTTAAAGTAACCGAGTCGCTCGGAACATAACCCAATATTCCGCCTATATAACGGTGATTTCCCGATAAATTGCCTTTAAAATAACATTCCGATATTTCCGCACCTTCCGAAGTTCCGACTATACCGCCGACATTACCGCTGCCGATGACTTCACCTTCAAATGAGCAGTTTTTAATTACGGTATCATTTTCATAGGCATATATATTGCCTATAAGTCCGCCTACATCATCACCGGCTGAACTTACCTTTCCACCTGTTACGTGGCAGTTTATTATTGTTGCATTCTTTGCGGCTTTTGCCAAAATACCTATCATTCCCACAGCACCGCTGTTGTTTTTAACTTCGCAGTTTTCAAGAATGAGGTTTTTAACTGTTCCTTCAAGATCCTTGAAAAGTCCTGTATTTTCCGTGTTGTAATATGAAGAAGAATACATATTGCTTATCTTGTGATTATCTCCGTCATACGTTCCCTTGAAGAAATAAGGAGCATTGCCGTAATCATGGCCTATGGAATACCAGTTTTCCAACTCCGACATATCAATATCGGCTGTCTGTTTGAAGAACTTGCCCTCGTATGTCTTTCTGTCATTATTTACATTATCTCTGAGACCTTCAAGGTCTTTAAGTGAACTTATAATATAAGGGTTCTGTTCCGTTCCTTCGCCTTCAAATTTATATTCATAGCTTGGAGTATAGCCTGTTATATATTCCGGAAGTTCGCTTGTTTCTTCCGTACCCATGTTAAGTATAGGAAGTTTATTTTCTTCAAATGTCCAGTTTCCGCCTGTAAATATTTCGCTGAACTGTTTGTCAAGTTTTCCGTCGGAATATTTAATATCCGCACCGTCTGCCTTGTCTGTGCCTTTTTCGGTAACTTCAATTAATATATCCTTATCATAATTTAATTTTGTTCCTTCCCAGGCATAGTTGTTGTTTAAAGTAACATTTTCTCCGGCTATGTATGCTATACGGGTCATAAAAAGATTCTTATCGGCATTTCTTTCATATATTTCATCACCAAGATAAACACAGTTGCTTATTTCGGTATCATCAGAGGCATAAGCGGTTATACCGCCGTCAAATACATCTGAATTGCCGCTTCCGGAACTTATATACGATGTTGAATAGCAGTTTGTTATTTTTCCTGTGTTGCCTTTGGAATCACTGCATAAATATCCACTTATACCGCCTATAAATCTGTCACCTCGAACATTAGCTGTTGAATAACAGTTTTCCACTGTTCCGCCGTATATATGGCCTGTAATACCTCCGGCAAACATACCTTCTGCCATTATTCCGCTGTACATATCATCGCAAATTGCATAGCAGTTGCTTATTTTTGAACTGCCAGTAATTTCTCCGGCTATGCCGCCTGCGAAATTTCTGCCGGATGACACCAGAGCTTCCGAATAACAGTTTTCTATAGTGGAATCTGACGCATAACCTGTTATTCCTCCGGCAAATATATCTGTTGCACGTATAGTTCCTTCCGAATAGCAGTTTTCTATTAAAACAGAATTTGCTATATAACCTGCTATACCACCCGCATAGTTATCAGTACCGATTCTGTATCCACCTGTTAAAGAACAATTCTTTATTTCGGCACCATCTTCTGCATAAGCAACAATTCCGCCTGCATAATCCTCAGATTTTACATTAATTCCGTCAGCAATACAGTTTTCCGCCTTTCCGCCTATCATATATCCTATAATTCCGCCTGCAAAATTATGATCCGCATATACATGATTCATTTTTTTGCAGTTTGTAACTTGTGTATTTTCAGCATAGCCTACTACACCGCCTGTATATCCGTACTGTCTATTATATACATATACATTAGAAATACAGTTGTCGATAATACAATTTGTTGCCTTGCCAACTATACCGCCTGTATTGCCGTCATTGCTTATAGTTACCTCTAACTTACCGTAAACAGTTAAATTCTTTATTGTGGCATTTTCCGTAATGTTGAACAAAGAATACTGATTTGATATAAAATCGTTTATTTCGTATCCGTTTCCGTCAAATGTACCTTTAAACGGATTTGACGCTGTTCCTATGCCTATCCAGTTATCTTCATATTCTGATAAAGAAATATCTCCCACTAACTCAAAACTTGCCTCTGCCCAGCTTTTTGTTCCGTTAAAATAAGTTTCGTTTCTCTGAATTTTAGCTGCAAGGTCATTAAGCTGTTCTCCGCTTGAAATAAGGAATATATGCTCAACAGGTACGCTTGTCTCTGTTTCCTCTGCTTCACCGTTAAGGCTCATTAAAGAGATGCCACCGTTAAGTTTTTGTGCAGCCTCAACATAAATCACCTGTTCGTCAAGAGAAAGTTCGCTCTGGTCTTTTTCTATTATTTCGGCTTCTTCGTCTGTAAGAATACCTTCGTAAGGATTTTCAAAAGCACCCTTCTGTTGTCCTTCCTTGACTTCGTCTTTTATTTCCTCTTTCGTTTCTTCTTTGACTTCGTTTTTTGTTTCCTCTTTTGGTTCTTCCTTGACTTCGTCTTTTGTTTCTTCTTTTGGTTCTTCTTTGACTTCGTCTTTTAATTCTTCTTTCGGTTCTTCTTTGACTTCCTCTTTTAATTTTTCTTTAGATTCCTCTTTGACTTCGTCTTTTAACTCCTCTTTTGGTTCTTCCTTGACTTCGTCTTTTGTTTCTTCAGCTTTTCTATTTTCGGCAGAAACACCTTCATTAACTGCTAAACCTTCCTGAGCATATACCCCTGCCGGTACGGAAGATGTAAGCAGACTTAAAACCACCATACTGCTTAAAATCTGTTTTCTTTTCATATTACCCCTCCTTGTTATATGAACAATATATTATATCTTTATTTATAATAATATTTATGCATATCATAACAAAAATGTTTGTTTTTGACATCATTCCAAAGTATGATATTTAAGTACAATACATAAAATTTTTTACAAAAAATACCGCATATATCAAGTATACGGTATTAAAAATAAAATATATACTAACTAAAAGTTAGTTTTGAGGGCGTCGACAAAGCCGACAATCAAGATTTCGACTTGTTCAAACAGAAGAATAAACAGACGGATTCTATCGTCAGAAATAGTCAGTTTTTTATAAATTTTTTCTTCATATCTTTTGTTCTATGGATTTATATTTTTATGGACTTTGTTATTTATTTATTATAAAATAATATCAAAGGACGGTGATTAAAATGTATTTTGTTGCATTCGAATTTATGTCGGCCCTTATTAAAGCCGCAATTATTATTTTGATAATAATATATCTTAAAAAAATTTTTTCGGGCAAAAAAACCGCAAATTCATCTTTTCCTAATCAAAAAACAAGACAGAAAGACACTCCTTCAAGACAGTTTACATCAAGCGACTATTCAAAAACCAAGAAAACCGAATACTTCGACTGGGATAAGCCAAAACGTCGTTCCATATCCGATATTTTTAAACGTAACAAAGAAGTTGACTGCGACCTTGATGAGCGTGTATTCGGGCCTAAAAACCAGCACAAGGATTTATTTTAATATAAACCATTTTTGTTTCTGTTCTTACACAAACAACCCCAACGATTATCATTGGGGTTGTAATTAAAAATTTTAATTGAGTTTTTTCAATAATTTATAGGCATGGAAATGTATGCAGTATTAATTCAAAAATTCAAAGCCTTTGTAATACTTGAAATAGACCTTTCCAAGTATCTTATCTTCTTCTACGTATTTGTTTACCCAATACCGTGAATCCTGAGAATTGTTTCGGTTGTCACCCATCATAAAATAACAGCCTTCCGGAACTTCATAAGGGCCAAAATCACCTACAGGCTGTTCCTTTACAAAACTGTCATCAAGCGGTGTATCAGAGTTATTTATATATACCTCGCCGTCTTTTACCTCAACCGTTTCTCCCGGCAGACCTATTACACGTTTTACATAGAGTACACTTTCATCATCAGGATATCTGAATACAACTATATCCCCTCTTTCCGGAGACGATACATAATACGTAAGCCTCAGTGCTATTATTCTGTCACCGGGCATTATGGTATTTTCCATAGAGCCTGTAGGCACTGTTGCGTTTACAATAACAAATGAATTAATAAGCACTGCTATTACAACAGCCATTGCTATTGTCTTAATCCAGCTTATTATTTCGTTTTTACCTTCTTTAGACATAGTTTATTCCTTTTCTTCTGTCTTATTTTCGTTTGCGTCTTCTTCGTGTGAAACAGGCATTATTGTTACGCCTTCAACAAAATCATCATCTGTAACTGTTTCTTCTGTGTCATCGGCTTTTTTCTTTTTAAACATATTTGTTGTAAATTCCGTAGCCTTTTCACTGAATTTTTTCATCTTAGGACTGGCATCATCTACGGCTTTTTTCACAACAGGGCTGGCATCGTTAATAAATTTTTCTGCCTTTTCTCCTGCAAACTTTGCAAATGCACCTAAATTTTCACCTGCTTTTGACAAAACATTTTCTGCTTTTTCGTTTAAAGTTGTTTCACTCATGGCTTTAAGCAGTCTTTCCGCTTCATCAACTGTTATAATTCCTTTTTCAATCATGGATAAAATTGCAAGTCTTTCCTCTTTCATTTATATTCCTCCTGAAAAATTAATTTTTTAATCCGGTTAAATCTTTAAATATAACAATAAATATGTCACTGAAATTCATATTCATTTTTAATTTAAGCATAAGTAATACAATAAGCAGTAAAAATAAAACCGAAATGCCGGCTTTTTGGTTAAGCCGTCTTACAATTCTTTTATTTCTTCTGTCAAACGTTTTGTTAAACAAGCCTTTTTGCGAAACATACATTCCGCCGTGAACACCTTTTTTTACATCAAAAATCAGCCTTTTTTCATTTCTTAAAAGAAAAAATGTTCTTCTGTCGGCATTGAAAAAATAGTTTATTCCGTTTTGAATACCGTTTATTCCACGCATTTTTATTATACCATTTTTTCTTACAGGTGAACATTTAATTATTATAAATTTTTCATTTTGGGAAAAATATTTATCAACTGCCGTATACAAAATATATCTTGCAGACGCTGTATAAAAAACACTGCATACAACAGCTGCGTAAACAGCATATTTGTTAAAAATATCCGTTCCCAAAAAATTTAAATATCCTCCGGCAAAGCATTGATACGTGTAATAAAACGACAAAATAAATATTATAAAAATAACGACAAAATCCATAAATTTATATTTATTTTTTTCAGCCTTATACCAAAGTGCCGTATCGTAAAGAGAATAAATATCCGCACATATGACAAATATGCTCATAAGCACCGTTATTCCGTTTATATTGCTGCGTCCCTGTTTTGTATAAATCATTCCTATCATAGGCAGGGAATAAAGCAATATATAAAGATATGCCCTTCTTCCCGTAAATACAAATCGGTAAACGGCATAAAAGCTGACCAAAACAAACAAAATCCCAATAAGAGCCATTTTAATGCCTCCTGATTAAATCCCCCTGTATATCTCAGGTCTGAAAACACCGGCTTTTTCGGCATCGTCAATCTGTTTAAGCATTTTTTTGTTATCCTTGTTGAAAGTTCCCTTTAACGGAACATAGTTTGAGGCATGGTTTGCTCTGAATACCGTTCCTTCGGAATCAACATTTTCTATAAATACCTTTAATTCCTGCATAACCTCTACAGGGCCGAGAAGTTCGAATTTTCCTTCTCTGTATTCGTCATAAAGTTCCGTTCCCGGTTCTACCATAAGAGTAAGAAATCCTACATATTCAGGCTTTATGGCAGAAATTACTTTTGCGGAATTTACTGCGTGTTCATAAACTCTTTCTTTTCCGCCGAGACCGGATATAAGAGTAATCGAAACTATCATATTCGCTTTTTTAAGTTTAATTCCGGCTGAAATAATTTCTTCTGAAGTAACACCCTTTTTAACGTGTTTTAAAACCTCATCATCACCGCTTTCGGCACCCATATAAATCATGTCAAGTCCTGCGGCTTTAAGACGTGCAAGTTCTTCGTCTGTTTTCAAATTAACATCTGCCGGAGCGCCGTAAGCTGATATTCTTTCGCACTCAGGGTACAGCTCATGTATTTTTTCAAGAATATATAACAAATCCTCTGTCTTTACAATAAGTGCATCACCATCTGCAAGGAATATTCTTCTTATTCTGTAATCTTTATAATATTTTCTTGCTTCAACAAGATCTTGAACTACTTCATCAAGCTTTCTTACTCTGAACTTTTTGTCCTTAAACATTGCACAGAAAGTACATTTATTTCTTGCACAGCCGATAGTAAGCTGTATTATAAGGCTGCCTGCCTCACTTGGCGGTCTGTAAACTGTTCCTTCATATCTCATTTTATATTTCTCCTTCAATATTTATTATTTTAATTAAGAAATCAGAGTATTAAATTCAATTTCTTTCTGCTTTTTCAAAATCACCAAAAAATTTAATACACACAATATATTATGTAAAATTACATATTTTTTTATTATACATTAAACTACAAATAATTACAACTACATCAAAATTAATACAACAATAAATTGCAAAACTTAATAAATCCGGATAATATAAAAAACGCTCAAAAATTTATTCTGAGCGTTTTTACACATTAAAGTATATTATGTTTTCTTAAAGTTATTGTTAAATCTCAAAAAATATGGCAAAACCGCAGTGTTTTAGTCCTCGTAGAAGAACATATCCCCATATGTAGGGAATGGCCATACTTTTTTATCAACCATTTTTTCAAGTTCATCTGCAGGTTTTCTTAAATCTGCCATTGCAAAGAATACGTCTTCTCTGTATGCAACTGCCTTTTCCTGCTTATCATCTATTACATCAACCTTTTCAACGGCAGCTTTAAGCTTTTCAAGTGCATCGTCCATTTCGTCAAGCTTTTCCGTTACGGCATCAAGATGCTTCTTGGCTATTTTGGCATTTCCACCGGCATTTGTTATTGTATTTACTGTATCGGCAAGTGTCTTTGTATATCCAAATACAGCCGGCTCAATCTGTTTTTCTGCCATTTCAATCATTGTTTTTGCTTCAATTCTTACCTGATTTATGTATTCATCGTAAAGTATATCAGCTCTCGCCTCACACTCAGTTTTGGAAAGAACACCATGTCTTTCAAAAAGAGCAACTGTATCCTCTTTTGTCATGGAAGGAATGGCTTCAACCATTGAACGTATGTTAGGAATACCTCTCTTTTCAGCCTCAACTACCCAATCGCATGAATATCCGTTGCCATTAAATATAATTCTCTTGTTTTCTTTTATAGTTTTTTTGATAAGCTCCATTACAGCCTTATTAAAATCTTTTGCACCTTCAAGTTCGTTTGCAAATTCTTCAAGAACATCGGCAACCATTGTGTTGAGCATATAGTTTGTACAGCCGATAGAATCCGATGAACCTAACATTCTGAACTCAAACTTATTGCCTGTGAAAGCAAAAGGTGAAGTTCTGTTTCTGTCTGTAACATCTTTTTCAAAGAGCGGAAGTGTCTTTACACCAAGTTCCATGTTTTCGCCCTGAATACTGTTTGAAAGATGGTCATTTTCAATCTGGTCAAGAATATCTTCAAGCTGTGTTCCGAGGAATATGGAAATAATTGAAGGCGGTGCTTCGTTTCCGCCAAGACGGTAATCGTTTCCTACATTTGAGGCAGAAAGACGAAGAAGATCCGAATGTAAGTTTACAGCCTTAATTACAGCCACAAGGAAAAGAAGGAATTCTTTATTTTCATGTGGGTTTTTGCCCGGATCAAGCAGATTTCTGCCTGTATCGGTACAGATTGACCAGTTATTGTGTTTACCGGAACCGTTAGTACCTTCAAAAGGTTTTTCGTGGAGCATACAATAAAGATTATAATGTCCTGCAATCTTTTTCATATATTCCATCATAAGCTGATTATGGTCTGTTGCGATATTTGCATTTTCGTATATAGGTGCAAGTTCATGCTGGCAAGGAGCAACCTCATTGTGCTTTGTTTTTGCAGGTATGCCAAGTTTCCACATTTCTTCGTTAAGTTCAGCCATAAAACATGAAACTCTTTCTTTAAGTACACCGTAATAGTGGTCATCAAGTTCCTGTGATTTCGGAGGAAGGGCACCAAAAAGAGTATGACCTGTAAACTTAATATCATCTCTCTTTTTATACATATCCTTATCAATAAGGAAATACTCCTGTTCAGGACCTACAGATGTGTTTATACTCATTGTTTCGTTGTCACCGAACAATCTGAGGAGTCTGAGTGCAGGTTTATTTAAAGCTGTAATCGAACGAAGAAGCGGTGTTTTTTTATCCAAAGCCTCACCTGTATATGCACAGAAAATAGTAGGCACACAAAGAATAAGACCGGAAGCGTCTTCTTTTAAGAATGCAGGTGATGTACAGTCCCAAATATTGTATCCTCTTGCCTCAAATATAATTCTTAATCCGCCGGAAGGGAATGAAGATGCATCGGCCTCACCCTTTATAAGTTCTTTGCCGGAAAATTCCGCAATAGCCTTTCCCTCTCCTACAGGAGAAACAAAAGCCTCATGTTTTTCGGCTGTAATACCTGTCATAGGCTGAAACCAGTGTGTATAGTGTGTAGCACCTCTTTCAATAGCCCAATCCTTCATGGCGTTTGCTACAACATCGGCAATGTCTGCCGCAAGAGGTTCGCCTGTTTTTATAGTTTTTTTAAGTTCTTTATAAATATTTTTCGGCAGTCTCTCTCTCATAACCTTGTCGCCAAAAACATTTATACCGTAAATTTCCGATACATCAAATTTTTCCAATTTGCCAATCCTCCCTTTTATAATAAAAACAATTATTTCAAAATCCGTCTGATTTCTACATAATATATG
>CAKQPE010000046.1 GCA_934256695.1 uncultured Eubacteriales bacterium | reverse complement strand
GATAACGGTCAGCCAAGGGTACGACCTTTCTGTTTCCATATGATTTTTGACGGAAAATTCTATATGGTTACTGCCAATGTAAAAAAAGTTTATAACCAGATTAAAAACAATCCGAAACTTGAATTTTGTGCCATGGCACCTGATACACATTACGTAAGAGTAACAGGCGAAGCTGTTCTTGACGATGACAATACAGAAGCAAAAAAGAAGGTTTTTGAGATTATGCCTGACCTTCTCAAACTTTACGGCTCGGCAGAAAACCCTGCCATGAGTGTATTTTATTTAAAGAATATTTCCGCTACAATGGCTTCTCTTACAGAACCGGAAAGAAAAATAATTTAATCCAAAAACTAAACTTGAGGGTGTGTTTATATAACAAATCACCCTCTTTTTTATTTAATCTAAAATTATAAACAAAACCATATTTTGCTTTTTTGTACTTTATATTTAATATCAAAAATTATAATAAATCTGCACAAAAATCAATATGCGTATTATGTACCTTTATCACAAACTTTATTTTATATGTAATTTTTCATTAGAAAAATAAAAAATCAAATGCTAAAATATTATATATAGTTTGAAATTAAGGAGTGATTTACATGAAACGTATAGTATCAGCCTGTCTTGAACAGACAATCCATTTTCAGCTTAAAGATGGTATGGCACGTTCAATAGCAGCAAGAAACGTAAAAGAAGATTATCAAAATTATAAAAAGCAGCTGGAAAGAAGCAATGTCAAATATGTAATCGTTGACGAAAAAGAACAGCCTGACGGATCAATTATAGTCAAAATAAAAAAACAGTATAACAGTTATAAATGTGACGGATATATTGATTAAAACACATAAAAACAGCCCCGTAGTATCATTCCGAGGCTGTTTTTTATTTTGCTGCAATGCCATTTAATAACAACAAAATTCACAATATTAATTATTTCATTCTCATGTGGCTTCTGAGTTCAGCACCTACTGATTCGGAAAGATGTTCTTTCTGCATTCTTCTCATAGCGTTGAAATGTGGTCTGCCTGCCTGATTTTCAAGTATCCAATCCTTAGCAAAGCTGCCGTCCTGGATATCTTTAAGTATACCTCTCATAGCCTTTCTTGTTTCTTCTGTTACAAGCTTAGGCTCTGCTGTGTAATCACCGTATTCTGCTGTATCGCTTATAGAATATCTCATAAATGACATACCCTGTTTTACTATAAGGTCAACGATAAGTTTCATTTCATGCATACATTCAAAATATGCACTTTCAGGCTGATAACCTGCTTCTACAAGTGTATCGAAACCTGCTTTCATAAGAGCACAGATACCGCCGCAAAGAACTGCCTGCTCACCGAAAAGGTCTGTTTCTGTTTCTTCTTTAAATGTAGTTTCAAGAACACCTGCTCTTGTACCGCCAATAGCGTCTGCATAAGCAAGAGCTGTTTCTTTTGCTTTTCCGCTTACATCCTGATATACAGCTATAAGCATAGGTGTACCGAAGTCCTCAAGGAACTGGCTTCTTACTGTATGACCAGGAGCTTTAGGTGCTATCATAACTACGTCTACATCAGCAGGAGGAACTATCTGACCGAAGTGGATATTGAAACCGTGAGCAAATGCAAGTGTTGCACCAGGTTTAAGGTTTGGTTTTATGTCTGTTTTGTAAAGTTTAGCCTGTAATTCATCGTTTACAAGTACCATTACAAAATCTGCGTCTTTAACTGCGTCTGCTGTGTTTTTAACTTTAAGACCTGCGTCAAGAGCCTTCTGTCTGCTCTTTGATCCTTCGTAAAGACCTACTGTTACGTCAACACCGCTGTCTTTTAAGTTAAGTGCATGAGCGTGACCCTGGCTGCCGTAGCCTATAACCGCTACCTTCTTGTCTGCTATAAGTGATCTGTCTGCGTCCTCTACATAATACATCTTTGCCATAATTATTATCTCCTTTTAATTAAATATAATTTTTTATTTTTTAAGCCGCTTAAACGGCATTTAAAACCCACCTAAATAAACATTTTTTTAAATTACGCTGTTTTTACCACTCCGTCGGAAAGGCATTTGGAACCTCTCTGAACGGCTATAAGACCTGTTCTGCAATATTCAAGTATTCCGTATGGTCTTATATAATTAAGGAAAGCATCTATTTTGCTTGTCTCACCTGTTATTTCTATACATACGGAACCGGGTGACATATCAACAACCTTGCTTCTGAAAACCGATGCCGCATCAAGTATTTCTCTTAATTTTTCTCCGCTTGCACCGATCTTTACTATAAGAAGTTCTCTAAGTATTGTATTTTCAGGCTCCATTACCTCAACCTTTTTAACGTCATAAAGCTTTGAAATCTGTCTTAACATTTGTTCTTTTTTTCTGCTATCACCGCTTGCCGTTATTGTAACTCTGGCATATTCGTTATCCTCTATATCACCTGATGTAAATGTATCCACATTAAAATCTCTCTGGCTTAAAAGAGAGGCAATACGTGTAAGAACTCCCGGCTGATTTGTAACTAATATTGAAAATGCAAATTTATCGTTTTTATCACTCATTTTTAACTCCCCCTGATTTTAATACCCTTATTTTAATATCATATTGTCTACAGAACCGTTTGGCGGTACCATAGGATAAACATTTTCCTCGCTTGGTATAGGACACTCTATTAAACAAGGTGTATTTAATTCAAATGCTCTGTCAAGAGCCTTGTTAAGTTCTTCTTCCGTTTCCGCTCTGTAGCCCTCTGCTCCGAATGCTTCTGCAAGTTTTACAAAATCCGTTGCTCTGTCAAGAACAGTTGCCATAAAATGGTTTTCAAAGAATAAGCTCTGCCACTGTCTTATCATTCCTAAACGTTTGTTGTTCATTATAACTATAGTAATAGGAAGCTTATTTGAAACTGCTGTAGCAAGCTCGTTAAGGTTCATTCCGAAACTTCCGTCTCCGGTAAAAAGAACAGTTCTTCTCTTTGTAGACATACAAGCTCCTATTGCAGCACCCATTCCGTAACCCATTGTTCCAAGTCCGCCGCTTGTAAGATGAGTACGAGGCTTTTTGAACTTATAATACTGTGCAACCCACATCTGGTGCTGACCTACGTCAGTAGCTATATTTGTATCTGCCGAAGCCTTTTTGTTTACCGCCTCTATAACATTCCAAGGCATAAGGCAGTCTTTTTCCGGACGGCTGTTTCTTTCCTTTTCTTTGTATTCCTCAACCTCTTTTTCCCACTCAGGAAGGTGTTTTTTATCAATATGGTCAAGTATATATGAAAGTGACTCCGATAAATTTCCCTGTATTTTAAGGTCTGCATTTATGTTCTTTCCGTGTTCTGCCGGATCAATATCAAGGTGTATTATTTTTGCTTTGCCTGCAAACTTTTCTTTGTTGCCGGTTGCTCTTTCTGTAAATCTTACTCCTGCTCCGACTATAAGGTCACACTCGGCAAGGGCTTTTGTCGCTGCATATCTGCCATGCATACCGCTCATGCCAAGATGTCTTTTATTTTCACAATCCATAGCTGTAAGTCCCATCATTGAGAAAGCTGCATAAGCACTGCTTTTTTCAACAAGCGGTTCTATATATTCCGAACAATTTCCATTTATTACTCCTCCGCCACAGTATATAACCGGCTTTTTAGCTTCATTTATAAGTTTTACAGCTTCATCAAGAAGTGCTTTGTTAGGACTCATATCCGGTGTTTTCTTTGCTATTCCTTTTGGTTCATATTCTGTTTTTTCAATCTGAACATTTTTAGGTATATCTACAAGTACCGGTCCCGGTCTGCCGCTTTTGGCATATCTGAACGCTTCTCTTAAAACATCTGCCAGAGTATCTATTGATTTAACAAGAAAACTGTGCTTTGTCACAGGTATTGAAAGACCTATTGTATCAACCTCCTGAAAGCTGTCTGTTCCTATAAGTTCCATAGGTACGTTTCCTGTTATGGCAACCATCGGTATTGAATCTGCATGTGCCGTAGCAAGACCTGTCATAAGGTTTGTTGCTCCCGGTCCGCTTGTTGCAATACAAACACCTACTTTTCCGCTTGCTCGGCTGTAACCGTCTGCCGCATGGCTTGCACCCTGTTCATGTGCCGTAAGCACGTGTTTAATACCATGACGATTATTGTAAAGAGCATCATATATATTTAAAACCTGTCCTCCCGGATAACCGAATACCGTATCTACTCCTTGTTCCGCAAGAACCTCCATTATGATTTCACAACCTGTTAATAACATTTCTTTTTAATCCCCTTTCACTCCCACACTTTGAAAACAAAAAAGCCATACCAGCGTTTGGCTGATATGGCTTTCTAAGTTAAATCTGATTTTCAACTTAAACCGCAACTTGCAACTTCTTCAATCTGCCAAACGCATTATTCTCACCACAATTAGCCTCATCAATAATGATGAGGTTAATAATGTTAATAATGACATTTGCAAAATTAAAGTTAAACATAGTAACGGTTCTCCTTTCCAAACAGATTATGTATCGTAAAAATAAGTCATTCAAAATTTGTGTGCTAAATTAATTGGAATTATAAACCTGCAAAATCCATTTGTCAACAGCTTTTTTAAAATTATTTTTTGCATATTTTTTCACATATATATTCAGTATAAAATTTATATAAAAACTGTATAACTGTTTATTCAATCATTTTGGCTTAATTTTTCGGCGTAATTTGAATACATTAAAATTCATTGTTTATACCGGACTTTTGCGTATTTTCGTTATACTTACTCTAAAAACGCTGAAATTTACTGTAGTTTTAAAATATATAGGTTTTAAAACTACGTTAATATATATTATATAGTTGTTTTTATACTTTTAAAATCATATGTATTTATTTTTACATATTATACATTTATTTGTATAATAATACACACATATTTTTACTGTTTTTTTATTATTTTGTTTTCAAAAATATATTAATAATATAAATCTCATACTCTCAAAACCAAGAATTTTATTTAATTTTATAGAACAAATGTTTGTATTAATCTATACAATTTATTTTTAATGTGATATACTTTTTAACACAGTATTAAAAATTATTTGTGGAGGTGAATTTTCTTTTGGAATTTAAACTTCATTCTAAATATCAGCCTACAGGCGACCAGCCACAGGCAATAGAAAAAATAGCGAACGGATTTAAAAAAGGCATGAAATTCCAGACTCTTATAGGTGTAACAGGCTCAGGCAAAACATTTACAATGGCTAATGTTATACAAAAACTTCAAAAACCTACTCTTGTTATTGCCCACAACAAAACACTTGCGGCACAGCTTTACAACGAATTTAAGGAATTTTTCCCCGAAAATGCCGTTGAATACTTTGTCTCCTATTATGATTATTATCAGCCGGAGGCATATATGCCAAGTACGGATACCTATATAGAAAAAGATTCTGCCGTAAATGACGAAATAGATAAATTAAGATATTCCGCAACAGCTTCTTTAATAGAAAGAAAAGATGTACTTATTGTTGCCAGCGTATCCTGTATATATGGGTTGGGTGACCCAAGTGATTACAAAGAGCTTATGCTTTCTCTCCGTCCCGGAATGATTAAGGACAGAGACGAAGTCCTGCGAAAGCTTATAGATATTCATTATGACAGAAACGATATTGATTTTCAGCGTGGCACATTTCGTGTACGTGGCGATGTTGTGGAAATATTCCCTGTTGCCAACTCGGAAAGTGCAATAAGAGTTGAATTTTTCGGTGATGAAATAGACAGAATAACGGAAATAGACGTTGTTACCGGAGAAATAATAGGCGAAAGGAAGCACGTAAGCATATTCCCTGCTTCCCACTATATTACCCTTCCCGAAAAAATGAATATTGCCATAAGAAACATAGAAAAAGAACTGGAGGAACGTCTTGACGAACTAAGGCGTGAAGATAAACTTCTTGAGGCACAGAGACTTGAACAGAGAACCAATTATGATATAGAAATGATGCGTGAAATGGGATTTTGCTCAGGAATAGAAAACTACTCCCGTCACCTTTCTCTGCGAGCACCGGGAAGCACACCCTATACCCTTTTAGATTTCTTTCCCGATGATTTTCTTATAATGGTAGATGAGTCCCATGTTACCATTCCGCAGATAGGCGGTATGTACGAGGGTGACAAATCCAGAAAGACTACACTTGTAAACTACGGTTTCCGTCTTCCTTCTGCCCTTGACAACCGACCGCTTAAATTTACCGAGTTTGAAAAAAAGATAAACCAGATGCTTTTTGTTTCGGCAACTCCTTCCAAATATGAAGCCGAACACAGCCAACAGTCGGCAGAACAGATAATACGTCCTACGGGACTTCTTGACCCGTCAATAACACTTCGTCCCGTAAACGGACAGATAGATGACCTCTTGAACGAAATAAACCTTACTGTTGACAAAGGACACAAGGTTCTTGTAACAACTCTTACCAAAAAAATGGCTGAGCGTCTCACGGATTTCCTTAAAGAATCTGGAGTGCGTGTACGATACCTTCATTCGGACATTGATACCCTTGAAAGAGTCGAAATAATACGTGATTTAAGAATGGACGTATTTGACGTACTTGTAGGGATAAACCTTCTTCGTGAAGGTTTGGATATACCGGAGGTTTCTTTGGTTGCCATACTTGATGCAGACAAGGAAGGCTTCCTCCGTTCCGCAACATCGCTTATACAGACCATAGGCCGTGCAGCACGAAACTCCGAAGGCCGAGTTATAATGTATGCCGATGTAATAACAAGGTCGATGAAACTTGCCATAGACGAAACTGAGCGAAGGCGAAAAATTCAGCAGGAATATAACGAGGAACACGGCATAATACCAAAGACAATAGAAAAGAAAATATACGATGTTATTCAGGCAACAACACCTGCCGAGGAAAAGGATAAGTTCGGATTCAAAAAAGAGCCTGAAAGTATGAGTGTTGATGAGTTAAGAACAAATATTAAACGACTTGAAAAAGAAATGAAAACAGCCGCAAGGGATTTACAGTTTGAGCGTGCGGCAGAACTGAGAGACAAAATACTTGAACTGAAAAAATATCTTTAAAGACCGTGGACTCTGTCCACACCTGCAAGCAATGAACCGCAAAGATAGATGCGGCGGTTAGAGAACCCGAAGAAACAGGGCGACGAAGTCGTTTTTGCGTAGCAAAAATTCTGACCATGCCGATTTGCAAAGCAAATTTCTGACCATGAAAAGGCTTGACCTAAACTTTAACAAGATACCATGACCATGGTCATGGTATCTGATAAAAGTTTTGTTCCAACTTTTTCAAAAGTTTGTCAGGGTTTGGGGTGAAACCCCAAGGTCTTTATTTAAGAGGTGGGAAAATGATTAACGATAAAAAAGATAAAATAATAATTAAAGGTGCAAGAGAACATAACCTAAAGAATGTTGACCTTGAAATACCGAGAAATAAACTTGTTGTTTTCACAGGTGTCAGCGGCTCGGGAAAATCCTCTCTTGCCTTTGACACAATATTTGCCGAGGGACAGAGAAGATATGTCGAATCCCTTTCGTCATACGCAAGACAGTTTCTCGGTCAGATGGATAAGCCCGATGTGGACTATATAGACGGTCTCTCACCTGCCATATCCATAGACCAGAAAACCACAAGCCATAACCCACGTTCTACCGTAGGTACAGTTACCGAAATTTATGATTATATGCGTCTGCTTTTTGCAAGAATAGGTATACCTCATTGCCCTAAATGCGGACGGGTTGTAAAAAAACAGACTCTTGACCAGATAGTAGACCAGATTATGTCCCTTCCCGAAAGAACAAAAATCCAACTCTTTGCACCGGTTGTAAAAGACAGGAAAGGCGAACACGTAAAAATACTTGAGGACGCCAAAAAAAGCGGATATGTACGTGTACGTGTTGATGGTATAATATATGATTTAAGCGAAGAAATAAAGCTTGAGAAAAATAAAAAGCATACTATAGAAATAGTTGTAGACCGACTTGTAATACGTGACGGAATACAAAAACGTCTCACAGAATCAATAGAAACCGTTATGTCTCTTTCCGGCGGAATACTTGATGTAAACTTTCCGGAAACAAACGAAAATATGGTTTTCAGTCAGAACTTTGCCTGTACCCACTGCAGAATAAACATAAGCGAAATTGAACCAAGGAACTTTTCATTCAATAATCCAAGCGGTGCCTGTCCGGAGTGTTCCGGTCTTGGTATGCAGATGAAATTCGATCCAGAGCTTATTGTTCCTGACCCTTCATTGAGCATACTTCAGGGTGCAATAAATGCTCCGGGATACAATTCAATTAATTCACCTAACGGAATGAGCCGTTCCCTTTTTGACGCTCTTTCCCAAAAATATAACTTTTCTCTGGATACACCTTTTAAAGACCTTCCGGAAAAGGTTAAAAACATTATTTTCTATGGCACTAAAGGTGAAAAAATTGATATTGTATACAAAAATGCAACAGGTACGGGAACCTATTCCTATAATTTTGAAGGAATTATAAATAATCTCCAGAGAAGATATAACGAAACCTCCGAAACCATGCGTGCGGAATACGAGGAATATATGACAAACACCGTCTGTCCTGTCTGCCACGGAAAACGTCTCCGTCCCGAGGTTCTTGCCGTTACAATAAATGATAAAAACATTGCCGATGTGTGTGAAATGCCTATCCGAAACATTAAGGAGTATTTCGACAGCCTTGTCCTTAACGAAAGAGAACAGATGATAGCAGGTCAGATTTTAAGGGAAATAAATGCAAGAATAGGCTTTCTTATTGATGTAGGTCTTGACTATATTACCCTTGCCCGCTCCGCAAGCACCCTTTCCGGCGGCGAAGCACAGAGAATACGCCTTGCAACACAGATAGGCTCGGGGCTTGTAGGTGTTGTATATATACTTGACGAGCCAAGTATAGGGCTCCATCAGCGTGATAATGATAAACTTATAGCCACACTTAAAAACCTTCGTGATTTAGGCAACTCACTTATTGTTGTTGAACATGATGAGGACACAATGCTTGCCAGCGACTATATAGTAGACGTAGGGCCTAACGCAGGCGAAGGCGGAGGAAACATTGTTTTCAGCGGAAAAGTCCAAGACCTTATTAAATGCAAAACTTCTCTTACGGGCGATTATTTAAGCGGAAGAAAAAAAATTCCTGTTCCCGATGAAAGAAGAACGCCAGCCAAAGATGCTTTTCTTACCATACACAAAGCCTGTGAAAACAATCTTAAAAATATTGACGTAAACATTCCCCTCGGTGTAATAACTTGTGTTACAGGCGTTAGCGGTTCGGGTAAAAGCACCCTTGTAAACGAGATACTTTATAAAACTCTTGCAAGAGACTTGAACAGAGCCAAGGTAAAACCGGGAAAGCATGAAAACATAACAGGCATAGAACGTCTTGACAAGGTAATAAATATCGACCAATCGCCTATAGGCAGAACACCTCGAAGTAATCCGGCAACATATACAGGTCTTTTTGATTTAATACGAGATGTTTTTGCCCAGACAAATGAAGCTAAAATGCGTGGCTATCAGAAAGGCAGATTCAGTTTCAATGTTAAAGGCGGCAGATGTGAGGCTTGCAGCGGCGACGGAATTATAAAAATAGAAATGCATTTCCTTCCTGATATTTTTGTTCCTTGTGAAGTCTGCGGCGGAAAGAGATATAACCGAGAGACTCTCGAAGTTAAATATAAGGGCAAATCCATATCTGATGTGCTTGATATGACAGTTGAGGAGGCTCTTGATTTTTTCTCTAATCTGCCTAAGCTTAAACAAAAACTTCAGACCCTTTACGATGTAGGTCTTTCCTATGTTAAACTCGGACAATCCTCCACCACTCTTTCCGGCGGTGAAGCACAACGAGTTAAACTGGCAACTGAACTTAGCAGACGTTCCACAGGAAAAACAATGTATATTCTCGATGAACCTACAACAGGTCTTCATACTGCTGATGTTCACCGACTTTGTGATATATTACAGCGTCTTGCCGAAGGCGGAAACAGCGTTGTTATAATAGAGCATAACCTTGACGTTATAAAAACAGCCGATTATATAATCGACCTCGGTCCCGAAGGTGGCGACGGCGGCGGAAGCATTGTCTGCTGTGGTACACCGGAGGAAATATGCCAAAACACCGTATCTTATACGGCAAAATATCTGAAAAAATATTTAAATTAATTATTGCTCTTTCCTTGACATTCCTTACTTTAGCCTGTACCATAATAAGAGGGATTTTATTAATTATTTATTGGTGGAGGATTCTGGTAATGTCTAATAATACGGATTTTTTAAAAAATTATATTTCATCAAAAAAAATGCTTATGGAGCAATTTTCATGTGATGATGACTTTTTTATTAAACCCTTGGAAAATTTGAAATGGGCTGTAAAAAGTGAAGATGATTTCAGTTTCCTCATGTATTGGACTGACGATGATAAGCGTCATTCGGCAGTAATAGTAAAAAAGAATGGCAGTCCTATGGTATACAAAACAGATATGTATACTATGGTAATTGCTATAGACTGTATTAAAACAGCCTTTGTGTTTTCAAATAATAATTATTCAACAGAAGAATAAATTTTTCGGCCGCCTGCTTTTTGGCGGCTTATTTTATTATAATTAAACAAGACTCCGATGAACTGTGTTATCGGAGTCTTGTAAAGTTTAGTTCAATTTTTCACTTTTAGGAATTTTCGTTCTGTGGTAAATTCAAAAATTCGCTTCGTAAACAGCTTTGCTCACCACACTTAACTTTGTGGTTTACCAATAGTATTATATAGCCAAAGCTGCAATATTTTTTGTTTTGAGTATAATCTCAAAATCTTACTCCATTACTTCACCCGGATTAACTGATGAATAAATGTCAGACCATGCTCTTTCTATTGCTTCCCAATCACGTACAGGCAATATATTTTTCCAAGTTTCTGCTGTTTCTTTAGTTTCTCTGTCGTACTCATGGGAGTTTGTAGCCTCCTGTACCTGTGCATAATACCATTTGGAAGCATCTGCATTGTCAGGCCATTTTATCATATCATCTTTAAACTTATCCTTATCCGGTGTTCTGCCAAGAACAGCATTTATAAGTGTCATGGCCTCGGCTCTCGTTATATTTTTATCCGGCTTAAATGTTCCGTCAGGATAACCTTTAATCCAGCCTGCCTGTGCTGCTCTGTTTATATATTTTTCTGCCCAATGTGAATCTATATCGCTAAACTTATCATCTCCAACATAATCTGAGCTTAAAAATTGTGCTGCTATTGTTGCAAACTCCGCTCTTGTTATGCTGTTATTTGGTCTGCATGTTCCGTCAGGGTATCCGTGTACTATCTTTCCGTTTGTGGTTACTGATACAGCCACATTAAACCAATCATTTATATTTACATCAGGATACGGATTCTCTTTTGTCCACAGTTCTTTACGTACATCTTCTTTAAGAAGTCTATAGAATATTGTAGCAACCTCTGCTCTTGTTATTTCTGTCTCAGGATAAACATTTCCGTCAGGACGACCTACTATATAAGCAAAGTGGTCTACATCATTAAGAGCATCTGCCATTGGCACATCAGGCTCAACGATTTCTATCGATTTGTCTTTATCATCATCATCTTTGCTTGGCGGTACATAATCAGGGTCACTGCTGCCTCCGCTGCTCTTTCTTCTGTAGTTATCAAATGTTACTTCCGTAAGAATGTCGGCTTTTATTGTGCCTTCTTCATTTTTAGCTGTTACAGCATATCCCTCATTATCACTTTCAACAACCTTGTAACCTATATCAGCAGGAATATTTTCTGCTGTTTTGCTCTCTCCCGCTTTAAGCTTAAATACCGCTTTACCATCTTTAAATGTCATATCACCGTATTCACCGTTTATTGTTTCATCATCAAGTGTTACGGTAAAGCTAAACTCTTTTGTTGTACTTGCGGCATTTCCGCTTACGGTTTTAGATACCTTTAAACCGCCTTTTAATTCTTCCCAACCTGCAAAAACCTCTGTCCAGTTTGACTCTAAAGGTGCTGTAAAATCAAACTTCTGTGTGCAGTCAGGGTCTGTATACCAGCCTGTAAATCTGTATTTTTCCAGTTTAGGTATTTTTGTAGGTTCTTTTGCTGTCGAAAGATATTCAATCTCTGTCAAGTTTTCCGGCATATTTTTTACATCGCCTCTTGTGTTTTCTATAAATTCCAAACCTACAAGAGGTGCATATACGTATGTTCCGTCACAATCAAAACTGTATTCATGGCTTGAAGTATTGTTTGTGTAATCGTTGCATACATCTATACATTCGTACTGTTTAACACCAAAACATTCATAATTTGCCGGTTTTATGGCAACTCCGTTTTCCCAGTCATATTTATGATGTGAAAGTGCAGCTTCTGTTAAAGTTCCTATTTTTGCATTGCCACGTCCTATAATGTCTTTGTCATTTGAAACATTATCATCTTTAAAAATATCCTTGTCGTTTGATTTATATTTTGTTTCACCGTTTCCACGGGCATATTTTGTTTTCATAAACGGATTAAGGAACAGCATATGTTCTTTATCATTTAATCTTAAATCGGCATTTTCAAGTATTGCCTCTGTGTTGCTTTTAAGATTATCACCTGCATTTTCATTAAGATCATATGCAACTATGGTGCTTCCGTTTGTTTCTATTGTTCCTTTTCTTCCAACTGCACCAAGCCAAACATTTTCTCCGCAGTTTTCAATGGAAAGTGTATGTTTGTTTAACCATACATCTCCGGCTGAATAACTGAGAAGTCTTTCGCCGTTGCAGCGTATGTTTGCAGTACAGTTTCTGAAAACTGAATCAACTGCCTGAACATAAAGTCCGGCGTAACCGTTATGCAGTATATTAATTTCGGAATCAGATGCATCAATACCGATTAATGATAATCCATGACATCTGTTGCCGATTATATCTATTTTTGAATTATTGTTTAAATACCACATACCGGAATTACTTGCGTTTCCAAGGTTGTTCATAACATAAATTTTTGAATTATTAACGTGTATATTTATGTTATTAATTGCAAATCCGCCTGCCTCATTATCTTTAAACTCAACAGTTGAATCACTAATATTTATTGCATCATATTTTGTTTTTGCATCTCCGGAATAAAATGCATTTATGTTGCTACTCTTTTTCTTCATTCCGGTAGCCCTAAGTTCTGAATTGTTAATAAGATTAAGAACACTGCCGCCATACATTGCATAGCTCCAGCCGCCGACATTGTCAGTTGTGCTTATTCGTGAATTGTCAAATGTTACATTAGCATCTCCGTATAAAGCAAGGAACTGTCCTTCCCAACCTGTAGATTCAATTTCACAATTATTAAAAGTGATATTTTTGTCACCCATTAAATCTATGCAGGCATCTGTGCCGGAAGTTCCGCTTGTTTTTCCGTTTTCTGCTATAAATTTACAGTCTATAAACTGAACATTGCCTTCAACGAAAACTTTTGAACGATACTCTCCATAAACCAAGCCAAGAGTTGTTCCGGATATATTAAAAATACAGTCTTTAATGATTATAGGATCCGTACTTTCTCCATTTGTATTGATAATTCTTACTGCTTTTCCTTCTCCTACATCAAATGTTTTCCCTTCAACACTTTCATTAACTTCGTTTATGCCGTCATTAAGCACATACTCTCCTGTTTTAGCAGGTGCTGCCATCAAAGGCACTTCCAAAGTTTTTGTTTCCAATTTAAAAACTGCACCTGTAGAAATATCTTCTTCTTTTGTTTCTCCTGTTTCTTCTGTTACAGTCTGTACTTCTTGTTCCGGTTCTTCAGCAAAAGCTGTGAACTGAACAAACGAACAGATCATAACTACTGTAAGAAAAATACTTACAAATTTTTTCAGTTTTATTTTCATAAAATTTCCCCCTTTCTAAAAATAAAACCTTTCATAATATATCTCAAACACCTCCTTATTTATACAACAAAAATATAGGCAAAGTTACTATATTTTTCAAATTTATCGCCTGTATTTTATTGTATTTTATATTTTAAACATATCACAAAACAATAAAC